>CAZKRE010000007.1:0-40997 GCA_964555075.1 uncultured Phycisphaeraceae bacterium | reverse complement strand
TCGTCTGGTGCAGGTAGCGAGGCTCGTGAAGCCGGACGATCTCCTCCGCCGCTTGCGGCTTCGCGGAAATGTCGGCGCTCACGGCCGAGGAGAGTTGAACCTTCCCGATCCTGATCCCCGCGTTGCGGTAGGTGTCCACCGCCTCCGCCTGCGGCTCGAACATCACCGCGCTGTGGCAGACGTCGTGGCAGACGCGGAGGTAGGCGCGGACGCTCTCGTCGTCGCGCGTTCCGAGCAGGTGCTCCTCAAAGAAGCGGACGACGCCGGGCGCGGTGTCGAGGATGCAGCCCGGTTCGGGTTCGAGGTCAACGTGGATCAGCCGGCCGGTGTCGAGCTCGAGGCGGGCGAGGCTGTGGACGAGGTCGGTGAGGCGGCGGCCGGCGGCGTCGAGACGCTCGCGCTCGACTTCCCAGTGCGGGCCGTGCTCGGCGCGAGGCCAACCGATCGGCAGCGTCGAGATGCTGCCCTCGCCGCCCTCGGGGATGAGGCCGGCGAGGATGATCGCGAGGTCGAGGGTGTAGGCCTGACGCTCGGCGGTGGTCCAGTCGGGCGCGTAGACGCGGTGCTTCACGACGGGCTCGTGGAAGTCGCCGTAGGGGAAGCCGTTGATGGTGTAGGGGAGCAGGCCCTGCTCGCCCAGCCAGTCGCGGAGTTCCCCCAGGCCGTCGCGGGCGAGCAGCTCCCGTGCCGCGCGTGCGGAGAACCACAGCCCGACGCCCATCGGCTCGTTCGGCGAGACGCGCTCCTTCACGCGCACCGCGTACCGTTCGAGGTTGGCTCGCACCTCGTTGAGCGAGGCGCCGGCGTGCACGTTCGTGCAGTAGCCGAGGATCGTGTTGGGGCCGAGCACGTCACGCATCGAGGTGGAACTTCGCCGATTGCGAGAGGAAGGTGCGGGGGTTGTCGAACGAGATCCGCTCGACGGCGGCGCGGCTGTGCCCGCGGGCGAGCATCTCCCGCTGGCACCTGGGGACGGCGAGCGGATCGCTGCGGCCCCAGTCGCCGGCGGAGTTGATCCACAGCCGCTCGCCGCCGTAGGCCTCGATGATGTCTGCCGCCCGCTGCGGCGTGCATTTGGTATCGGGATAGAGGGTCATGCCGGCCCAGTAGCCGCGATCGAGCACCAGCTTCACCGTGTGCTCCTCGACGTGATCGATCAGGACCCGCGCGGGGTCGATCCGCCCGTTGCGGGCGATCGCGTCGAGGATGAGCCGGGTGCCCTTGAGCTTGTCCTCGAGGTGGGGCGTGTGGACGAGGATGAGCTGGTCGTGTTTGGCGGCCAGCGCGATCTGGGCCTCGAGGATGGCGAGTTCGTTCTTCGAGTTCTTGTTGAGGCCGATCTCGCCGACGCCGAGGACGTTGGGCCGGTCGAGGAACTCCGGGATCAGCGCGATCACCTCGCGGGCGAAGCCGACGTCCTCCGCCTCCTTCGGGTTGATGCAGATCCACGCGTAGTGGTCGATGCCATGCTCGGCGGCCCGGGCGGGCTCGGTCGTCGTGAGTTGGGTGAAGTAGTCGAAGAAACCCGCGGGCGACGAGCGGTCGAACCCGGCCCAGAAGGCGGGCTCCGTCACCGCCACGCAGCCGGCGACCGCCATGCGGGCGTAGTCGTCGGTCGTGCGGCTGACCATGTGGATATGCGGGTCGATGTATCGCATGGCTAGAGCAGGTTGAGGTCCTCGTCGCTCATCGTCGCGGCGGCGGTACGGTAGGCGGGGTCGACGCCGGTGGCTCCCTTGGTCCCCGCGGCGGGGATCGGCGACGCACTTGAGTCGCTGAAGAGTTCGAGGATGCGTCGCGCCCGCTCGGGCCGACCGTCGATCAGGAGCGGGATCGCGTCCCGGAGCGCCGCCAGCCGGTGATCGGCCGGCGCGTCGTCGCCCGGCCGCGCATCCCGGGCGCGGTCGATCCGGTCGAGGAACGCGGCGAGGTCCAGCAGCCTCGCCCGGTGTTCGAGAAAGTAGCGGTCGACGACCTGCTGGCGGGACATCGGACAGGTGGCGGCGAGGGGCGGCATGTGGGCCGTTTTACCGCATCGCGGCGGCGGGCGAAAGCGCCGCAAGGCGGGCCACGCTGCGGTCGACGAGCGCGGCATCGACCCGATGCACGTCCACGCCGCGGCCGATCCCCGCAAGCATCGTGACGGTCAGCTCGCCGCCAAGGTGCTCGCGAAACTCCTCGAGCCCCGCGAGCAGCGTCTTCGTGTCGCGCATCGCCTCGTGCCAGAGGGTGAAGCCCAAGGCGCGGAGGCAGGTCAGCACCCGCTCAAGGGATGCAGCATCCAGCAGCCCCGCGAGGTGGGAGTAGGTCGCGTCCAGCGCCACCCCGACAGCAACCGCCTCCCCATGCCCGAGCGCATAGCCGGTCGTCGCCTCCAGCTTGTGCGCCGCCCAGTGCCCGAAGTCGAGCGGCCGCGCGGTGGTGAGTTCGAACGGATCGCCCCCCGTCGCGATGTGACGGAGGTGCAGCTCCGCGGAGCGTCGGATGATGGGGACGGCAACGTCCATCCGCCTCGCGGCCAACAGCGGCGCGACACGCTCGACGTCGTCAAACAACGCGGCGTCCTTCACGAGCGCAACCTTCACCGCCTCGACGAACCCGCTCCGCCACTCGCGATCGGGCAGCGTCTCGAGGAAGCGGGCGTCGTTGACGACCGCCCAGGGGACGGCGAACGTGCCGAGGAAGTTCTTCTTGCCGAACCCGTTGATCCCGTTCTTTACGCCGACGCCGCTGTCGGCCTGCGCGAGCGTGGTGGTCGGCATGCGGACCAGCCGGACCCCGCGGTGGGCGATCGCCGCCGCGAAGCCGACGCAATCGAGCACCGCGCCGCCGCCGATGACGAGGACGTAGCTGTGCCGATCGATCCGGTTCCGGTCGATCGCCTCGAGCACCCGGTAGACCGCGTCCCGGTCGTTCTTGCACGCCTCGCCGCCGACCACCGGCTGCACGCGGTCCACCAGGGACATGCCACCGGCGTGCGCCGCGGCGTACCGACGCAGGTGATCGGGCAGCGCCGGCATGGCCGCCCCGACATGGGTATCGAGGAAGGTCAGGACGCGAGCGGGGCGATCACCCGCTTCCCGGAACACTTCGGCTATGGAGGTATTAGCCGGATCGAGCGCGTCGCGCGTGAACCGGACCCGGTGCGGGAACTCGATCTGGATGGCGGCCGTCCTGCCCATGCGTGTCACGCCTCCGCGGGCCGCAGCTGCGTCCGCGTCAGCGTCTTGTACGTCGGGCACCGCGCAAGCAGCTCGGCGTGCGTCCCCTGGTCGGCGATGGCGCCGTCGACCATCACCACGATCAGGTCCGAATCCACCACCGTGCTGAGGCGGTGGGCGATGATGAAGGTGGTCCGCCCGCGACGGATCTCGCGGAGGGCGTCGGCGATGCGCGCCTCGCTATGGGCGTCGATCTGGCTGGTGGCCTCGTCGAGGATCAGGATCGCCGGGTCGCGGAGGATCGCCCGGGCGATGGCGATCCGCTGCTTCTGCCCGCCCGACAACCCCTCGCCCGCCTCGCCGAGCAGCCGGTCGTACCCGTCGTCGTGCTCGGCGATGAAGTCGTCGGCGTGGGCCGTCCGGGATGCGGCGATGATCCGCTCCCGCGTGATGTACCGCCGGCCGTAGGCGATGTTGTCGGCGATCGTGCCCTCGAAGAGGTGCGTCTGTTGCGTCACGACCGCGATCTGCTCCCGGAGCACCCGCAGGTTCACACCCGCGAGGTCCTGACCGTCGATCAGCACCCGGCCGGACGTCGGCTCGATCAACCGCGGCAGCATCGAGAGCACCGTGCTCTTGCCCGCCCCGTTCGGCCCGACCACGGCAACGGTCGCACCGTGGGGAACGGAGAGGCTCACGTCCCGCAGCGCCCAGCGCGTGGCCCCCGGATAGCGGAAGCTCACCGCGTCGAAGGCGACGCTCTCGTGGTGCCGGCGGAGCACCGGCAATGCCCGCCGCGTCTCGGGCTGCACCGGCTCGCTCTCGATCGCGAGCCCCTCGAGCAGCCGCTCGGCCGCAGCCTGCGACTCCTTGATCTGCACGTGCACGCCCGTCACCGGCCGCATGCTCGCGCCCGCCGCGCCGAGCAGCAGCAGCACCGTCAGGAACTCCGCGGGCTCCGGCCCGCCCGGGCGGAAGACCCACCACGCCGCGACGATCGCGGCGCCCATGACGATCACCAGGGACAGCGTCTCGACGACGGGTGAGGCGAGCGCCTTGGCCTGCCGCGCCCGCATCTGCTCCGCGAACATCCGCCGGTTGACCCGCCGGAATCGCCGCCGCTCGTACCCCTCCGCGTTGCTCGTTTTCACGACGGGCAGCGCGTTGAAAACCTCGTTGAGCACCTTGAGCATGCTCGCCTGCTCCTTCAGCGCGCGGCGCGAGGCGCGGCGGATGGTCCGCCCGAACACCCGCAGCACCAGCGCGATCGGGATCGCGGCGATCAGCACGAACGCCGTGAGCTGCCAGCTCATCACCAGCGCGGCACCGAAGGCGGCGAGGCCCTTCATCGCGTCGGCCACCGCCTTGCTGAGAATCGCCAACTGCCCGCGAGCCACCACGGTCGAATCGACGACGATGCGGCTGCTGAACCCGCTGCCATCATCCCGCCCGAGCCGGCCCAGCGGCGCATGCAGCACCTTGCGGAACAGGTCTTCCCGCAGCGTCGTCGCGGCGTGTTGCACGATCGTGATCGTGTACAGCTCGTGGACGTACCGGCCGATGCTGCCGAGGATCGACAGCAACGCGATCACGCCGACGACCAGGGTGAAGGACCAGAAGACGTCCTGCGGGATCAGGCCGTTGATCGATTCGGCCAGTTCACGCCGCCAAGGCCCGGCGTCCTCCCCGCCGAGGCGGTCGCGGACGAAGTCGTGCAGCGGGTGCGCCGAGGCGTCGGCGGCATCATGCCCGAAGAACAACTGCAGCACCGGCAGCATGAGGCTCAGCCCCGCGCCGAAACACACCGCCGACAGCAGCGCCCCGCCCATGGCGACACCCAACTGTCGCTTGTAGCGCAGCAGGCGGGCGGACAGCTTCCAGAAGGCGTTGCGCATCGTCGGAGACGTCGGGCCTGGGGTTACGGCCGCAACCGGCCAAGGTACTCGAAGAAGTCGGGGAACGACTTGCCCACGCAGCCCGGGTCGTCGATCGTCACACCCGGCTGCGCCAGGCCCACGACAGCGAAGCTCATCGCCACCCGGTGGTCGTCGTAGGTTTCGATGGTCGCGGGGCGGACCCGGCCGTCGGCGGGGGGGGTGACGGTGATGTCGTCCCCCTCCACGAGGACGTGCGCCCCGAGCCGCGTGAGCCCGTCCTGCATCGCGGCCATCCGGTCGCTCTCCTTCACCCGCCAGTTCCCGACGTTGCGGATGGTGGTGGGGGAGTCGGCGAGGATCGCGAGGGCGGTGGGCGTCATCGCGGCATCGGGCATGCCGTTGAGATCCACGTCAATGCCGCGGAGCCGCTGCCCCGGCTGCGAACGCACCGTCGTGGCGTCCACGGCGTGCGTCACCTCAATGCCCATCTGTCCGAGGACGTCGGCGAACGCCGCGTCGCCCTGCAGGCTGCCACGACCGAGCCCCTCGATCGTCACGCGGCTGCCCGGCACGGCCGCGGCGGCGGCGAGGAAGTAGCTCGCGCTGCTCGCGTCCGGCTCGACGGTGTAGTCGGTCGCCCGGTACGTGCCCGGCTCGACCCGGACGCTCGACCAG
Organism: uncultured Phycisphaeraceae bacterium; assembly: GCA_964555075.1. Classification (GTDB taxonomy): domain Bacteria; phylum Planctomycetota; class Phycisphaerae; order Phycisphaerales; family Phycisphaeraceae; genus CAZKRE01. The sequence goes on along the minus strand of CAZKRE010000007.1, from coordinate 35,284 downwards.
TCCGCCGCGACACGGGCCTCGACGCCGAACCGCCGCATCATCCCGAGCGTGAGCTCGACGTAGGGCTTGCTGGTGATCGGCCCGTCGAAGTGCAGCGTCAGGCCCCGGCTCATGCAGGGCCCGATCATCAGCAGCGACGAGATGTACTGGCTCGAGAGGGTTCGGCCGATCGTCACGTCGCCGCCCGTGAGCTTGCCGCCGCGGACGCGGAGCGGCGGGCAGCCGTCACGGCCCAGGTAGTCGATCTCCGCACCGAGTTGGCGCAGCGGCTCGACGAGTTCGCCGATGGGGCGCTGGCCCATTCGCTCGACGCCGCCGAGGGTGTAGGCGCCGCCGCCCAGGCTGACGAAGCCCGTCATCAGGCGGATCGCGGTCCCCGCGTTGCCGAAGAAGAGTTCGGCGTCCGCCGCGGGAACGGCCCCGCCGCCGCCGACGATGCGCAGCGCATCCCCGCCTTCGTCGCGGATGTCGTAGCCGAGCGCACGCAGCGCGCCGAGCGTGTAGCTCGTGTCCTCCGCCTGGAGCGGGTGACGCACGATCGACTCTCCCTCCGCCAGCGCCGCCAGCAGCAGCGCCCGGTGCGTCAGGCTCTTCGAGCCGGGCAGACGCAGCGAGACGTCGAAAGGCCCGCGTGGCGTGATCGTCAGTCGGGGGGGCAGGGTCGCCATGAGGGAGGGGGAGGCGTGCTCCAAGACGGGCGGTGTCTGAGCCATCACGCCTTCCGGAACACGGCGACGACGTTCTCGACCGGCACCACGAACAGGCGGTTGTCCCCCTCGAAGTCCACAGGCACCGCTTCCTTCGGGTGGAAGAGCACCCGGTCGTACTGCTCGATCGGGTACTTCACGTCCGATTCCACCTCCGCCGAAACCGCCACGATGCGGCCCGTCAGCGTCGGGATCTCGACCTTGTCGGGCAGGTGGATCCCGCTCTTGGTCGTCTTCTTGTCCTCATCCTTGCGGATCAGGACCCGCTTGCCCACCGGCTCCACGGTCTCGAGCAGGGGCTTCTTCGAGTTCGTCACGGCGTCACTCATAGCCTCTATCGTAGGCGTCTCAGCGGGATTCGCCTAATCCCGCCGGCCCGCGAGGATGCCCGCGATCTGCGACGAGAGGTCTCGTGCCGCTCCCGCAACCGCCGCCTGCCAGTCCCGCTCGCCCGGATCGCGGTACGCGTAGATCACGGACCGGCTGGCGGTGACCAGTGCGCCCGTCCCATCCGCCTTGAAGCAGGCGCGGACGTCCTCCGCCGTCCCCCCCTGGGCGCCGAACCCCGGCACGAGGAAGATCTGCTGCGGCATCCGCTCCCGCAGCGCCGCCGCGTCCGCCGGCTTCGTCGCGCCCACCACGGCCCCCAGCAGGCTGTAACCCGTCGCCCCCAGGTGCTCCCGCCCGGCCTCCGCCACCATGTCCGCCACCGCGTCGCTGACGGTCCGCCCGTCCCCCAGCCGCAGCGTCTGTAGCGCGTCGCCGCCGGGGTTGCTCGTCCGCACCAGCGCAAACAGCCCCGCCCCCCGGTCGCGGGCGACCCGGACGAACGGCGCCAACCCGTCGGCCCCGAGGTAGCCGTTGACCGTCAGGGCGTCGGCCGCGTGCTCGCCGGCGAGCAGGCCCTGCGCGTAGTGCTCGGAGCTCACGCCGATGTCGCCCCGCTTGGCATCGGCGACGACCATGAGCCCGCACGCCTTCGCATGGCTCACCACGCCTTCGTAAACCCGGTAGCCCTCGGCACCGTAGCGCTCGAAGCAGGCGAGTTGAGGCTTGACGGCGGGCACGTGGCTCGCCACGGCTTCGACGACCCCGCGGCAGAACGCGTCGATCTGCCGCAGCGGGTCGCCGCTCGACCCGCCGACGTGCGTCGGCAGCTTCTCGAGCACCGGGTCGAGCCCGACACAGACGGGGGCGCCTTTCGCGCGGCACGCGGCAAGCAGTCGATCAGCGAAGTGTTGCATCGTTACTCCAGTCCCCGTCCGAGTTGCGGCCGGAGCATCCACAGAAACGCCGGGCCCCCGAGCATCGCGGTGAACACGCCGATGGGGATCATCCCGGTCTCGAAACGGTACGCGATCAGGCTCGACGCGGTGTCGGCGGCGACGATGAGTGCCGCCCCCGTCAGCGCAGAACCCACCAGCAACGTCGCGTGCCGCGGCCCCAGCAGCAGCCGCGACACGTGCGGGCAGATCAGCCCCACAAACGCGACCGGCCCGGTGAGCACCACCGCGCCGGCGGCCAGGACGCTCGCGATCACGAAAAGCAGGGTCCGCATCCGAGGCACGTTCACGCCCAGGCTCACCGCCTCCCCCTCCGCCAGCGTCGCCACGTCCATCGCCCGCGCCTGCGTCAGCAGCAGCGTCAGACCCGCGGCCGTCCCCCCGGCGACCATGTAGAACGTCGTCGGACCGACCCCCTCGTTGATGGTCCCCATCATCCACCGCGTCAGGTCGTCGCGGAGCCCGCCCGGGCCGACGGCGTAGTTGAACAGCATGATGAGCGCGCCGTTGATGGTGCCGAGCACCACCCCGGTGAGGAGGAGGCCCACGGGGTCGATGACGCCGCGCCGCCGCCCCGCGGCAAAGACGACGAGCATGCTCGCCGCGGCCCCCAGCACCGCACCGAGATAGCCCGGCCCCAGCGCGAGCCCGAGTGCGTAGACGAGCCACGCCTGCGCCATCATGCCCGCGCCGGCGCCCGTCGAGAGGCCCAGGATGTAGGGCTCGGCGAGGGGGTTGCGGAGCAGCGTCTGCAGCGCGACGCCGCTGATCGCCAGCGCGACCCCGACCGCGATGCCGATGCCCAGCCGCGTCACCCGCGCCTGCAGGATGTAGCCCGCCGCGTCCCCCGTGGGGAAGCCGACGCCTGCGGAACCCACCCACACCCGCAGCAGGCATAGCGCCGCGAGCAGCACGGCGAGCCCCGTCACGACCGCCACGGTGGAGCCGGACTGGTCACCCATCCACCGGCTCACCGCGTACCTCCTTCAGAACCCGCTCGTACGCGTCCCACAAGCGGTCGATCTCCGCCGCTCGCCCGGGGTGGATCGCCCGGGCCATGATCGCCGCGATGCGCGGAAGCGACGTGCTGGGCAGCAACGTCGCCGGGTCGTTGATGAGCACCACGCGGCCGTCGCGCACCGCGTCGATCGGCAGTGCCTCGAGTTCCGGCGCCAGCAACGCCATCGCTCGTGCGTCCACGCTCTGCCGGCCGGGCGAGAGGATCAGCACGACCTGCGGATTGATCGCCACCAGCCCCTCGCGGTCGTAGGTGGGTGCGCTGACCGTGGCGGTGGCCGCGGCGTTCGTGCCCCCCGCGTGCCGCAGCAGTTCGTCGTTCACCGAGCCGGGGCCCGATGCCATGATCGGGTTGGTGCCGATGGCGAGCAGCACCCGCGGCCGGGGCCCGGCACCGGTCGCGGCTTCGAGATCCCGGAAGAAGCGTTCCATCGCGTCGCGAAGGGTTGCGGCCCGGTCCGGGGTACCGAGCACCTCGCCCAGGCCGGGCACCCCGTCGCGTCCGCCATCCAGCGTGTCGAGCACGTCGCCGATCGTGTAGGGATACGGATAGCCGACGACCTCAAATCCCGCCGCCGCCGCCATGCTCATGAGCCCGGGCGAGACACCCGAATGTGCGGGGACCATCTGCAAGACGTGCGTCGGGCGCACCGTGAGCAGTCGCTCCGTGTCGAGTTCGACGAAGTTCCCCACGACCGTCACCCCTTCCGGCGCCGCCGTGTCCTTATCGGTGACACCCACGAGCCGGTCGGCGCGACCGAGATCGACGGCCATCTGGGTCAGCGCCGGGGCGAGGGTGACGAGGCGCAGCTCCGTTGCCGGCGGCGACTCGGGCACGGGCGGGGGGGATTCACCCCCGCAACCCACGCCCCACAGCAGGACGCCGCACAACATCGCGCTGCGGCGCCAGCGGTTACGGGCTCGCGGGCGCAGCGGCATCATCGCTCGGGGGCGGGGGAGTGGCTTCGGTTTCGGTGGTCACGGCGGGGGAGGGGGGTGAAGCGTTCTCCCCCGGCTGGTACAGGTCGTCGAAGTAAACCTGGTCCGCAGACCGCCGGAGCAGGAGGTACACCCACGTCGAAGCGGAGTAGTAGAAGCTCACCGCGTAAGCCGGGAGCATCAACAGCAGCGCCGTGCGCCAGAACCCGACAAGCCAGCCCGCCACGCCCGCGGTTCCCGCCTCGTCCCCCCGTCCCGCGGCGACCTCCAACACGGCGTCGTACCGGTCGCCGACGTGGGTGGCCTCGACAAACGAGCCCAGGCCGACGAACAGGTCCGTGACCCACAGCGCCGCGTGGATCACCAGCATCACGACGAGATAAGTCAGGGCGAAGTAGAGGATCGAGACGACGGCGTACAACACGAACCGCCCAAGCCGGCCGAGAACGTAGTTGTACGCCCGGCTGATCGCGTCGAACGCATCCGACCCGTCGATGGAGATCGCCGGGTAGAGGAGATGGACCCCCACAGCAAACCCGAGCAGTGCCAGCGACAGCACGAGGCCGAGCAGCAGCAGCAACCCGAACAGCACCCCGCCCAGGATATCCAGGCCCGGGAGGTTGAAGAACAGCAGCCCCGCGAGCATCAGCACCACCGCCCCCAAGCCCGCGGTCACCAGCGGCAGCAGCGGCGCAAGCAGGAACCACAGGTAACGCGCCCCCGCGAACCGCAGCGCCCCGGTCGGGCTCTGCCGCAGCTCCCGGCAGGCGTGAACGGCGGCGAGGCGCGAGATCGCTCCACCGAAAAGCGCCACCAGCGCGAAGGCGTACGCCAGGTAGAGCAGCAGGAACCCCGGGTTGTTCCGCCACAGCAGCGACGGCGTCGCCACCGTCAGCCCGAGCAGCGCTCCCAGCACACCGCCCCGCCCCGGGCCGGGCGTCCCCGTCAGCCCGAGGTCAAAACGCAGCGACGAATCGATGAGCTGGTCGAAGTGCCGGGCCGCGATCGCCGTCCCCATCGCGAAAGGGCGGGTGTCCCACGTCGCCGCCCAGATCGCATCGAGGCCGATGCCCCCGAGGTACAGCAGCACCACGAGGACAAACGCGAGCAGGAGCTTCGACGGGTGGATCGCGAGTCGGAACGCGTCAAACAGGTGGAGGCTCGGCAGCGCTTCCCGCCACCGGACGGATTCGACGGAGATGTGGTAGGGCAACCCTGGCATGGCGGGCATGATAGCGGTCGCCGCGTCCCTCACACGCCCTGCGTCACCCGGGCGGACCCTTCCGCCTGCTCTTCCACGACCGCCGGGTCCTGCCCCGCCTCGATCGCCGCGATCTTCTGCACCCGGCGCGCGTGCCGGCCGCCCTGGAACTCGCTCCGCAGCCACGTCGCAACGATCCGCTCCATGATCCGCACCCCCAGCAGGTCCGCCGGGAGGCACAGGACGTTCGCGTCGTTGTGGCTACGCGACACCTCGGCGCCGATTTCGTCATGCACCAGCGCCGCCCGAACCCCCTTGACCTTGTTGGCCGCGATGCACATCCCGATCCCCGACCCGCAGACGAGGACCCCCAGGTCCGCCCGGCCCTCCGCCACCGCCGTCGCCACGGCGTACGCCTGATCCGGGTAGTCCGAGGTCTTGCACGACCGCTGGGCCATGTCCTCGACCTGGCACCCCTGGTGCTGCAGCAGCATCACGATGTGATCGAGCGCTTCGACGCCCCGATGGTCTGCACTGACGGCGATCTTCACGGTTGCTGCTCCTTCAGCCTCTGTTCCAGTTTGCGACGGATCACCTCCGCCGTACGCACGTAGGCGGTCGTGTCCGAGCCGATCGGGTCGTCCACGTCCCCCTGCGGGTCGAGCCGGTGCGTCTTTTCTTCGGCCCAGGGCGCCATCTCGACCACGGCCTGACGGTGCGTCTCGGTCATCGTGTAAATCACGTCCGCCTCGTGGATGAGCTCCAGCGAGAGCGCCTTCGAGCGATGACCGCTGAGGTCGAGCCCGACGCGGGTCATCGCCTCCACCGCCTCACGGGTCGCAGGCGAACCCGACGACGCGAACGCCCCGGCCGAAATCACGCGGACCCCGGCCGCCTCCAGGTCATCCACGCCGATGCCCCGCTCATCCGCGAGCAGCTTCTTCGCCACGGCTTCCGCCATGGGCGAGCGGCAGGTGTTGCCGCTGCAGATCAGCAGCATCGTCCACCGCATCAGCTTCCGAACGAAACGCTCGTCGTACACGCCTTCCCGCTCGACCGTGATCGTGCGTGTCGGGCCGCGGCCACGGACCCGGACGACCGTCGAGGGCTTGGCGTACCGGCAGCGGCCGCCGTCGATGATCAGGTCCACCTTCTCGCCGAGCCCTTCCACGGCGGCCTCGGCGTCCATGGGCGGCGGATCGCCCGCCACGTTCGCGGACGCCGCGATCACCGGATCGGCGGTCGCCGCGAGCAGTTGCTGCGTCAGGGGGTGATCCGGGCAGCGCAGGCTCACCGAGTTGCCGTGGAACAGCCGGTCCCGCGCTTCCTCGGGCAGCTCCAAGCCCGCCATCTTCTCGTCGATCGTCGCCTCGTCGAGTTCGATCACCAGCGTGACCGGCCCGGGAAACACCTTCCGCACCAGCCGCTGGAGGCTCGGCGTCGTGTTCGTGTCGGCGTACCGCTCTGCCGCGGCGGCGCTGGGGAGGTGGATCGTGAACGGCCGTGGCTGGCCCTGCGTCTTCAGCGCCCGCAGCGCCGCCACCCCCGCCTCGCTGGCCGCGGACGCACCGACCCCGTAGATCGTCTCGGTTGGGAAGACGACCAGCCCGCCTTCGCGGAGCACGGCAGCGGCCTGCGCCACCACCTCTTGCGCCTGCTCGGCGTTACCCGTTTCGACGTTCGCGATTCGCATCAACCCCTGATTATCGGGGGGAACTGCCGGCACCGCAAACCCGGTTGACGAGGGCGATCCCGCCCCGTCGGGTCCGAGAATTTCCGCGGTTGCACGCGACAGCGATACCGCTCGGGAAGTTCTTAACGTCCGTCCCGTCTGGGCCGATACGACCATTAGCGATGACTGGATCGTCCGTGCCCTCGGCGCGGCCAGAGTTCACGCTTCGGGAGTTCCCGCATGAACACGCACCGCCTTGCCACCACCGCTGCCGTCGCCCTGGGCGCTCTCTCAGCGTCCGCCGACGCCGCGACCGTGACACTGTTCAACGATCAGCGCTCCCTCGAGACAAGCGCTTGGGCGGGCGATCCCGCCGACCCCGCCCGGGCGGAGGAGCAGATCCATGCCAGGCCCGGCGAGACCTTCGACCGCGCCATCGAGATCGGCGTCGTCTCGCCCGACCGGACGACCGTCATCAAGACCCAGGCCCGACAGATCTCCACGCTCGACTTTGAGCCCGACGGGCGGTTCGAGCTCTCCGGCACCCTCGCCGCCGGGACATCGACCCGCTTCGACTCCGCACCCGGCGGCGCCGTGGTCCCCGACGGGTTCGGCTACCCGACCTCGATCTTCGACATCGTGCTCGACACCAGCGCCCCGATCCACTGGGAACTGGACCTGCACATCGAGGCTCGGGGCGATGCCGCCGCGAGCTTCTCCGCCTTTGACTTCACCCACGCCGTCACCCCGTTCCAGGGCGAAGCACAGTCCTTGTCGATGGCGGGGGCGATCGAAGCGGGACGGTACCGCATCCTTGCCGACGTCGTCGCTCCCTCCGACCCGTTCTTCAACGGCTCGGACGCGGAAGTCCGCTTCACGCTCCGCGGCAGCGCGGCGGCGGTGCCCATGCCCACAGCCTTCGCATCGGCAGGCGCGCTGATGGCGGCCATGCTCGTCGCTCGCCGACGCCGCTGACCGCTACCGGCTGGCCCAGAGCATGCCCCGCTTGACGATCTCACGCGCCTCGGGCACCTCGAAGTCCTTATACGTGTGCCCCCAGCACGCCACGAAGACCCGGCCCGATCCCCAGTGCTTCGTCCAGGCGTACGGCATGACGGTCCCCTGGCTGTAAAGCGACGTGTCGCCGTACGCGCCGTCGAAGACCGTCGAGCAGAGCACGTCGTTGGCCGGGTCCACGTGGACGTAGTACTGCTCGGTCCCGACCATCTCGAAGGCGTCGATGCCCCGGGTGATCTCGTGTTCCGGGTCCGCGATGCGGACGGTGTACCGACGGATGCACCCGCCGGGGTGGGACACCCACTGCCCGCCCGTCATCCACTGGTACTCGGTGTTTGCGCGGAACGAGTCGATGATCCCGCCGTGAAACCCCGCGATCCCGACGCCACTTCTGACCGCATCTCTCAGCCCCTTCCACTGTTCCGCCCCGATCTCGCCCATCGTCCACATGGGAACGATCAGGTCGAGCGAGCTCATCAGTTCCGCATCGGTGTAGGCATCGAGCGTGTCCCGGACGGCGACGTCGTAGCCGCTGTCGGTCAGTTCCTTCGCGAATAGCTCGGCGGACTGCCTGGGCGTGTGGCCGTCCCAGCCGCCCCAGACGATCAGTGCACGTGCTGCCATGGGGGTACCTCGGTGATGGGCGTCAAAGCTATCAGCCGGGGCCGGAAGAGCAACCGAGGCGCGGGGATACGCGACCGGCGGCGCAGTCGGTCGGTCCCGCCGCGTCCCTGGCTGCACCGGGGAGAGCCTTCAGCTCTCCGCACTGAGCGTCTCCCAGCGGCGGGCCATCCACCCGCTGATCGCCGCGTCGTACTCCGACGTTCGGCGGAAGGCCGCCGCCGCGAGCGTCCGGCGCAGGCCGAGCGTCGTCGCGCCGTCGTGCGCGTCGAGCTCGTTCGCGATGAGGTCGTACTGCCGGGCGTCGGTCACGCAGGCGACGTAGCGGTGATTCTTCGCGGCGCTGCGGATCATCGACGGGCCGCCGATGTCGATCTGCTCGACCGCTTCCTCGTTGCTCACGGCTTCGTCGGCGACCGTCTTCTCGAACGGGTAGAGGTTCACGCAGACCAGGTCGATCGGCGTGATCCCGTGCTCCCGCATCGCGGCGGCGTGATCGGGCTTGTCCCGCAGCGCGAGCAGCCCGCCGTGAACGTTCGGGTGCAGCGTCTTGACCCGCCCGTCCATCATCTCGGGGAAGCCGGTCACACGCTCGATGGGAGTGACGTCGATCCCCGCCTCGGCGAGGGAGCGGGCGGTGCCGCCGGTCGACACGATCGTCACGCCGCGGCCGTGGAGCCGGCGGGCGAACGGGACAAGGTCGGTCTTATCACTGACCGACACCAGCGCGGTGCGGATGACGACGAGGTCGCTCATGGAAAACTTCGGCAATCGGTTGCGGATGCGGAATCAGCGGGTGGGGTTCAGGCGGAGCACGCGGCCCTGCGGCGTCACGAGGATCAGGCTGCCATCCTCACCGGCACGGACCGCCGCCAGCCGCTTCGTCGGGACCTCCGTCCGCACGCGGCCGTCGTCGAGCGAAACCCGGAGCAACCGATCGCTTCCCCCGAGGATCGCGTCGTTGTCCTGCTGCGCGACGACAAGCGCCTTGACGCCGTCGAGTTCCCACCGAACCTGACCGGTGGGCGCGTCCAGTGCCACAACACCCTCGTCCGGCACCGGCAGCAGCACCGTCAGTCCCATCGCCTTGGGTGGCAGGGCGAGCGGCGTCTCCGTCCGGTAGGTCCACTGGTCCCGGCCGCGGGCGCGATCAAGGGCGTACAACGACCCGTCAAGCGACGGGACGTAGAGGTTCGTCCGGTCGAGGGCGGGTTCCGCCTGGATGCCCGCGAAGGTGCGCCCGCGCCACACGTGGTTCTCGTTCTCGCCCGTCAGCATGGCGTAGGCGCCGCTGGCGTCGGCGGTAAACACGTTGTCGCCGACCACGACCGGCTGCGCGACAACCTTGTTCGTCATGCCGTACCGCCAGGTCACGATGCCGTCCTCAAGCGTATGGGAGAAGACGGTCCCGTCGATGCTGCCGAAGATGGCGTAGTCGTCGTCGAACACGACCGCGCCCGTGCTGACGACGCGCCCGAGGTCCTGCACCCGCAGCACCTCGCCGTCGCGGGCGCGCGCCTGCCAGAGCCGATTCGAGGTGTTGTAGAGGATCAGGTCACCGGCGCGGGCAGGCGGGAACAGCTCGCCCCCGCCGACCCCCGGCGCCCGCCGCCAGAGCACCTTGCCGTCGCGCATCGACAGGGCGGTGACGATCTGCGTCGGCCGCTCGACGATCACGACCACGTCGCCCAGCACCTTGGCGTGCGACACGGTCCCGCGGCGGGAGAAGGGCACCTCGGTCGCCCACTGCGCGACGTAACCCAGGGCCCGAGCGTCCTCCGACGCGATCGGCAGGTTCGACGGCCCAGCGCCTGCCTCCTGGGAACTCGCACAGCCGGCGAACGCGGCGAGGGCCAGGATCAAGGTCACAAGTCGACCGACGATTGATGTCATGCGAGGGCTCTCCGCGAACCGATGAGGACACGCCGCGACAGCCGCGCGACGCGGGGGACGATGAGCGACAAGTATCGGTGCCGACTGGCGTAGGGTCAAGCCGGGCGAACACCGTCCCCCCCGTCCCTGCGCCTCACCGCACCGACGCCAGTTCCTTCCGCTTCGCCGCGATCAGGTCCAGCAGCCCCTGGTGCGGCTCCGCGAACTTCCGCGTCCCCTCGTCCATCAGCGTCGCTTCCAAGTCCGACCAGTCCACCTTCTCGTCGATCTCCCGCACCACCTCGGCAGCGGGGAACTGGTCCACCCGGCGGCTGTAGGTCTTCCCGAGCGCCTGCACCTTCTCATTCGTCTCCGGCGGGTTCGTCTCGATGTCGTCCCCGGCGAAGGCCTCGACGTACTTGTCCGGCGGGTCGCTCTCCAGCTTCGTCCCCGTCGACGCGAAGATGATCTCCTGCTCCAGCGCCAGCCCCTTGTCCTTCCAGAACGATTCGTTCTGCTTCCAGATCCGTTTCGCGTTCAGGATCCCCACCTGACCCTGTGCCGCATCGCTGAGCGAGGGAACGCGCTTCTGCGTGTAGACGTCCACCCTTGACACGAAGATCGAGTAGACGCTCTTGAACCGGTCGAGCTGCCCGAACCGCTGCCGGCCGCGCCAGATCGCATCGCGAGCCAGTTCGTATTGCCGCTGCGTGAATACGAGGGTGACGTTGAGCGTCAGCCCCGCCGCCGCCAGCTCTTCCAATGCCGCGAGACCGGCCTCTGTCGCCGGAACCTTCATCATCCGGTTCTCGTGCCCCTCCGCCCAGCGACTGCCCAATACGACGTACTGCCGCGTCCGCTCCGCGATCGGCATGTCCCGCTCCCGGTCCTCCAGGAGCGGGTCGAGCTCAAAGCTCACGTACCCGTCGTTCCCCTTCGTCCGCTGCCACACGGGTAGAAACACCCGCTGAGCCTCGGAGACGAAGTGGTCCGTCATCGCCCACGCGATCGCCTCGTCGTCCAGCCCGTCCGACAGGAACGACTCGAGCTTGTCGTCGAACCGGCCGGTCTTGATGAGGTCCGAGATGATGATCGGATTGGACGTCGCCCCCGTGCAGCCGTGGGGCAGGTTGGCCTGGATCAGGTCGGGGTCGACGGAATCGAGCCAAAGCTTGGTGCCGGATTCAACGAGGGAGCGGAGCGGTGAAGTCATGGAGGTCCCCTGGGGCTCGGGCCGCGAGCGGCCCGGAACGGTGTGCGGCGGCATCCCACGGCCGCGCGGCCGAGGCGGTGACATCCGGTGCGTTGGCGGCGAGGGCGTCGGCGATCGCACCTTGGAGTGCGTCCCGCGCGATGTAGCCGCTGATCCGGGTCAGGACGATCCCGTCGCTCCCGAGCAGCACGAGCGTCGGGATGTGCTGCACCTGGAAACGCGTGGCGAGCGCCTGTTCCGCCGCCCCCGGGGCGGTGAGGTCGACCTTCACGGGCACGACGTTCGCGTCGAGCCACGCGGCGAACGCCTCGTCGGAGTAGACGTTTGCCTTCATCTGCTGGCAGGGCGGGCACCAGTCGGCGGTGAAGTGCAGCAGCACGGGACGGGTCGAGTCCGTCAGCGCCGCCTCCGCGTCCTGCCGCCACGGCACCGCGTCGGTCGCCCCGGCGAAGCTGCGCCAGCCCCACAGCACCACCCACGCGGCAAACACCAGGCCCAGCGCGACCCACAGCGGGCGGCTCGACCGGCTCATCGATCGGTCTGCGACATCGGAACTCATCCGGGAATGATAGGCGCGCCGCTCAGCCGCTCGACGCCATGATGGCGACCGCGATGATGAGGATCAGCGCCAGCAGCCACCCCGCGACCGCCGCCCAGAAGAGCGGGTTGCCGAGCATCGGCTCGCTGCCGGCGGGTGCCGGCGCGAGCTGGTTCGGCTGCGGCTGGCCCCGGTCGAGCGTCGCGAGCACGGAGATATCGAACCGCTTGCGAGCCTGCAGCGGCGGCTCACCCTTGGCGATCGCCTCCAGGTCCAGAAGCAGGTCCCGCGTGCTGGCGTACCGCTGGTTGCGGTCTTTGGCCATGCACACCTCGATCACCTCGCACAGCCCCGCCGACAGCTTGGGGTCGAGGTGGTCCGGGGGGACCAGGTCCGCCTTCAGGTGCTTGTGCATCACCGCGGACGGGTTCGGCCCGTCGAACGGCACCTGCCCGGTGACCATGTGGTAAAGCGTCGCCCCGAGGGAGTAGATGTCGGCCCGGAAGTCGATCTCCCGCTCGCCTCGGATCTGCTCCGGCGAGATGTAGTAGGGCGTCCCGAACGCCTTGCCGGCCTCGGCCTCGGCGGCGTCCTTGTCGGAGATCGCGCGGGCCAGGCCCATGTCCGCCAGCTTCGCCACGCCGTCGGGCGTGATCATGATGTTCTTCGGCTTCACGTCCCGGTGGACGAAGCCCATGGCGTGGGCGTGGTCGAGCGCCTTGGCGACCTGGATCCCGATGCGGATCGCCTCGCCCTCCTTGTACGCGCCCTTCTGCGTGATGTCGTCGAAGACGGTCTTGCCCTCGACGTACTCCATGACGAAGTAGTGGGTGTCGCCCACCTGGCCGACGTCCAGGGCCGCGACGATGTTCGAGTGGTTCAGCTTCGCCGCCGCCCGGCCTTCCGCGTAGAAGCGGTCCACGAACGACTGGTTCGTCGTGTGCTTCCGGGGCAGGATCTTGATCGCCACCGGGCGGTCGAGGCTCAGTTGCTTGGCCTTGTAGACGGTCGCCATCGCGCCGGCCCCTAGCTTTTCGAGCAACTGGAACCCGGGGATCTGCCGCTTGGTGCGATCCTCGACCTCCGGCCGCAGGCGCTCGATCTGCTTGCGGGTGACGATCCCCTCGCTGACGAGGTAGTCCGCCAGCGACTGCTGGTTCAGGTCGCCCGACCCGGTGCTGGAGTTGAGCTTCTCGACGGCGTGCTGAACGTCGTCGGGCGTGGCGAGGCCACGCTCGACGACAAGTCGACCGAGGACGGAATCGGTGCTGGAGGCAGCGGCTTCGGCCATAAGAGACGCGGGCAGAGTCGGCGGGCGCCCGGGATGTGAGGCGTCCGGTGTGGAAGGTAAGATACACGATCGCGGGCTGTCAACCGTGGCCTTCGCTAACTGCCGGTGTGGACTGGACGTGTGCGCGGCACCGGCAGGCCGACGGCAAGGCCGCTACAATCCGTCAGTCGGCCGCCTGGGGCAGCCGCGCAAGGGATGTGCATGCTGCTCGCCGCCCACCGCAATGGGTCTGTTGGGGAACGGCTGACCGCCGAACTCGAAGCCGTCGAAGTCCGCTTCACCGCGGAACTGCTGTCGGATCTGGGTTGCGTCAACACGCTCGTCGGCCACATCGAGCGCTACCGGGGCAAGATGCTCCGCCCCAGCCTCGTCCTGCTCACCGCCGGCGCCGTCCGGCCCGACCAGGCCCGGGCGAGCGAGGCCCACCTGGTGCTGGCCACCGTCGTGGAGATGGTGCACATGGCGACGCTGGTCCACGACGACATCCTCGACGAGGCGGACGTCCGCCGCCGCGGCGCCACGATCAACCACCTCTCGGGCAACGAGGCCGCCGTCATGCTCGGCGACTACCTCATCAGCCACGCCTACCACTTGTGCTCGTCGCTGGCGGACCAGTCGGTCGCCCGCACCATCGCCCGCACGACGAATACGGTCTGCGAGGGAGAACTGCTCCAACTCGCGAACCGTAGGAACTGGCGGCTGGACGAGCGGACCTACTTCGAGATCATCCGCCGCAAAACCGCCAGCCTCTGCGGCGCGTGCTGCCGGCTCTCCGCCGAACTCGCGGGGGCCGGGGGGCACGCCGAGGCGCTGGGTGCATATGGCGAGAAGCTGGGGATCGCGTTCCAGATCATCGACGACGTCCTCGACCTCGTGGGCGAGCCGGGTATCGTCGGAAAGACCCTTGGCCGCGACCTGGATAAAGGCAAACTCACCCTCCCTCTCATCCACTACCTTGCGACCGTGGACGACGGGGAGGTTCAGGAACTCATGGACGTGCCCGACGAGCCGATCGATCCGGACCGCCCCGACCCGGCCCGCGACCGCCGGGCCGCCCGGCTCCGCGGCCGGCTGCAACAGAGCAGTGCCCTCGATTACGCCCGGCAGTGGGCAACGAAGCTGGTCGGCGACGCCAAGGCCGCGCTGCGCGACGCCGTCCCCGATTCCCCGGCCCGGGCGCTGATGCTCGACATGGCGGACGCCGTCGTCCACCGCCGATTCTAGCGGGCTCCCCCTCCAGCCCGTAGACTGGTCCGGCCACGCAGGCGCCCCTCACGGGGTGGAGAGGGGCCTGCTCCGATACCACCGCACATGGCCCAACCGCGTCAGAGAGCTCTGGTCCTTGCCGGTCGCGTGACCCGGGAGAACCCCGTCGCCGATTGCCTTCGGGGCATGTTCGACGTCGACGTCTTCGAGGACATCGGCGCCGCGATGGAAGCCCTGCGCAAACAGGACTACCACGCCATCTTTGCCGACGTCGGCGACTTCCTCCCTCTCGAGCGCGGGCTCGTAGGCGACAAGTCGAGCCTCGTGCTCAACACCATCGGCGAGGGCGTCTGCATCGTGGACGCCGACGGGCGGACGAGCTGGTCCAACAAGCGGATGCGCGGGTTCCAGCCCGAAGTCGTGGAACACGTCCGCCGGATCTGCCTCCAGGCGTTGTCGATCTTCCTGAGCCAGACCAGCCCGCTCAGCGAGCGGGACCTCGCGATGCCCCGGAGCAAGAAGTTCACCTTCCAGGTCACCGACCGGTACTTCGAGATGATCTGCTCGCCCGTCGCGCCGTCGGCGGATGCCGAGGGTCGGCCGCTCCACCAGGTCGTCGCGGTGGTGTGGGACGCCACGAGCGGCAAGCGGCTGCAGAGCAAGATCGACGCGATCGACGCCGCCGGCCGCGAGCTGGCCCGGATCGACTCGGAGGCCGTCGCCAAGCTCGCCCCGAGCGAGCGCCTCAAGCTCCTCCAGGAAAAGATCATCAAGTTCAGCAATGAGCTGATGCACTTCGACCACTTCGCGATCCGCCTGCTCGACAAGCGGAGCAACAAGCTCGAGGTGGTCATCGCCGAGGGGCTCCCGCCCGAGGCCCTGGAGATCGACCTCTACGCCCAGCCGGAGGGCAACGGGATCTCCGGCTACGTCGCCGCCACCAGCCGGTCCTATATCTGCCACGACACCGAACGAGACCCTCGATACGTCACCGGCCTCCGCCACTCCAAGAGCTCACTCACCGTCCCGCTCATGCTCTTCGACGAGGTCATCGGCGTCTACAACATCGAGAGCGAACAGGTCGGCGCCTTCAACGAGGACGACCGGCAGTTCGCCGAGATCTTCGGCCGGTACGTCGCGATGGCCCTCAACATCCTCGACCTGCTCGTGGTCGAGCGGTACACCACCTCGGGGCAGATCACGCACAACGTCGTGCAGGAGATGGCGGCGCCGCTCAACGACATCGTCACCGAAGCCCAGTCGCTGATGGAGGAGTACATCGGCGACGATTCGATGCGGAACCGCCTGCACAAGATCGTCGACCAGGTCGAGGCGATCCGCCACACGATCCGGGACGTCGCCGCCGGCCCCAAGGCCGTCCTCGGCGCCGGGGCCGTCAACGACGAGTGCCGCGACCCGGTGCTCTGCGACAAGCGGATCCTCGTGGCGGACGACGAGCCCAACATCCGCCGCACCATCCAGGAGGTGCTGCAGAAGTACGGCTGCAAGGTCGAGGCGTGCAAGGACGGCTACGAGGCGTGTGCCGCTCTGGAGCAGAACCACTTCGACCTGGTGATCTCCGACATCAAGATGCCGTACCGCAACGGCTACGAGATCTTCGCCGCCGCCCAGCGGGTCCGCGAGGGGCTGCCGGTGCTGCTGATGACCGGCTTCGGCTACGACCCGCACCACTCGATCGTCCGCGCCAGCCAGGAGGGCCTGTCGAGCGTCATGTTCAAGCCTTTCAAGGTCGATCAGCTCCTCGAAGAGGTGCGTAAGGCGCTGAGCCCCGAAGCCAAGTCCGCGGCCGCGACATAGCGAACGCCGGTGATCGGTGTTGCCCTCGCCGCCCGACCGCAGCGTCCTGCTGTCGGACCCCCGTCCATTCCAGAAAAAGTGGCAGGAGAGACGCTCCGCTGAAACACCCGGACTGGAGCCGGCGTACTGCTCCAGCGACGCACTCGTTCTCTCGAAGCGGGAGAGCGGTCCGATCGAGGTCTTTGGCGACCACCTCGCACACTCAGCCGCACTCCCGCAGGCCATGCGAGGTGACTTTTTCTTGACAATCACGGAGCAATGGCTACATTACACGAGTGAGTTACGCGAGTAAGGCATCTCCGAAGACCTCTAAGCCCGGGACGCGAGCGACCCACGCGATGATCGCCCAAGCCGTGGGGATTTCTCGAGCAACGGTGTCCTACGTCCTTAACGGCCAAGCCCGCGAGCGGAAGATAAGCAGCGAGACGATTGCACAAGTCGAGCAAGCCGCCCAGCGGATGAACTACCGGCCGAACCTGGCGGCGCAGCAACTGCGTGGCGTGCGCAGCGGGTTGATCGGCGTGTTGATGCCGCACGACGCCACGCTGCTGACGCGGTACCGGGTGACCCGGATGGAACGCCAAGCCATGCGGCTCGGCCGTGGGGTGATCATTGGGCAGGTAACGCCCGAGGCGCTTCTGAAAAGCAGGTATCTCGACGACTTCGAGTCACGCCAAGTGGAGGGCATCGTCTGCATCGGCGGCGAGCGATGCCGAGCCGAAGACCTCGACCTGCTGGCTCATCGCCGCTTCGAGCACACGGTCTTTTTCGACTGCCTGCCCCGGGACGAGCGTATGTGCAGTGTGAGCAACGACCACGCCCCGGCCGCGAGGGCGGCGGTTCGCCACCTTGTGCAGCGGGGGCGGCGGCGTATCGCGCTTGCGATCGGCGACCTCAAGTGGCTGTGCAACGAGACCCGGCATCGCGGCTATCGCGAACAGGTCGCCGCGGAGGGGCTGGGCGTGGACGAGAGCCTGGTCCACATCCGGCCGCACCGGCCGGGTACCGATCCATTCGCGTTCAGCAATGAGTACGCCGATGAACTGGTGCGCCGGCTCGTCCTGGGCCAGGGCGCCGACGCGATTATCGCGGACACCGATTGGTGGGCGGCGATGCTGATCAAGCAGCTGCGCCGCCACGGCTACCACGTGCCTCGCGACATTGCCATTGTCGGGCAAGACAACTCGGACATCGCCACCGCGGTGGATCCGGCGCTGACGACCATCGATCAGAACGATGATCGGCTCGCGGAGGTGACGATCGATCTCCTCATCCGGCTGCTGGAGGAGGGGTTGCCACCGGTCGTGGAGCGCCGCATCACGGTGGATGCCGAGTTGGTGGTACGAGAGTCAACCTGATCCCGCTTCGCCGCGGCGCGTGGCGTCTCGGCATCGGGGTCTGCATTGGTGGAACGAGCAACCTTTCTCTGATGGGAGGATCGCGATGCGGAAGTTTGATTATCTGATGGTGGCGGCAGCGGCGTGCGGGACCGTGGGCGGTGCTGCGGCAGACGCGGACATCGTCTACGACCTCGACTACAAAGACTTTGGCACGGGGGCGGGCCAGACGCAGGACCTAGCCGACTTCTCGGTGACGGCGGGAAGCTTCGCTTCCGAGTTGACCGCGGACGCGGTCGAGTGGAAGCGACCCGAGGGCGTCACCGCCAACACAACCGTTGTCTACACACCCGATACCGGCTTCAGCCTCGCCGGGGCGACCATCGATCTCGCACTCCGCCGCATCGCCCCCGACCGCGATGGTGCGACTTCGGACGTGGTCGTCGACGTGACTCACGGGAATCGACGTTTCCGGCTGACACTGGCGGGTAATGACACAGTAAGCCCTCAGTTCGACAGCAACCCCGACACCAACAGCGCGACCCGCATCTTTCGGTTCGTCTTCGGCTTCGAGGGCACGGCGGGAGCGTGGGAGACGAAGCTCTACGTCGACGGCGATCCCGCCGGGAAGATCGTCACCGACATCAGCGGCGGGGGCTCCGGTATCGGCATTGACTTCTCCAATCTATCACCCCAAGCCTCCAGCCGGGGCTTCGCCCTCGACTGGATCGGGATCAGCAGCTCGGTTGTCGATTCGGCGCCCGTGATCCCCGAGCCGGCATCGCTTGGCCTCCTGCTTCTGGGCGCGGCAACCATGCTGGGGAGGCGCTGCCGCTAAAGCCGATCGCCCGCACTCTCCGGCGAATCGCCGCAGCCGGCGTGCGCCGGTTCACCAAGGAGCCCCTATGTCACGCCGCACCGCGTTCACACTCATCGAACTTCTTGTGGTGATCTCCATCATTGCCCTGTTGATCTCGATCCTGCTACCGGCGCTGAGAATGGCTCGGGAATCCGCGCGGCGCGTCGGTTGCCTTAGCAACCAGCGGCAGATGGGGCTGGCGATCGTGATGTACGGGCAGGACTACGACGACCATGCCCCCCCGCACAACTACCCCGGCTGGTCGCACGACTGGCTCTACTGGGGGAGCAACTGGACCGGTCTGGGGCTGCTATTCACCGGCACCCCAACGATTGCCGCGACTCCACAGGCCCAAAGAGCCCAAGGCCATTACCTCACCACCCCCCAGGTGTTCGGGTGCCCCAGCATGGATGACCCAGATCGAAGCCGCATCGACCTGGAACCGCCGACGAGCTCATACACCTACGGCGGCATCTGGAAGAACTACCCGCGGATGGCAGACATCCTCCGCCTCGAGCCGGAGTACCAAATCGCGGTCGTAGACGTCTTCTATTGGGGCTTGGCCGTCGAAAAGGGACACGGTGACGGGATCAATGCACTCTATTACGCTGGCCACGCGAGCTGGGTCTCAGACCCGCGGAAGGCATTGCGTGATCCGACACTCTCACGCGACTTCGCGAGTTGGCGCCGAGGAGTCTGGGATCTGGCTGCGGCGCCGTAGACCACCACCCGCCAACGCACCATGGCCGTCCACGCCTGCCTGAGATCACACATGCACACGCGAGTTGACGAGTTCAGCGGATTGCGGACACCCACCCCGGAACCGCCGCGCCGGCGAGGCGGTGCTTTCGACATCATCATCAGAGTGGGTCTGGCCACCAGTGCCTTTGCGATCGCGGCGCTGACGCACGCGGGTGCATCGGCCACACCCGAACCGACGAGCGTCGCCCTCGTCGAATCCGCAGAGCCGAGGGCGGTGATCGTTACCGCCGCCAAGCCAGCCGGGGCCGTCCCATACGCCGTCGGGGAGCTTCGGGAGCACGTCCGGCAGATCACGGGTACCAGTCTGCCTCACGTCGAAACCGAGACTGTTGCTCTGGAGGAAATCCGTCACGCCCACCCCGGCGCGACGGTGGTGCTGATCGGCCGCAGCGCACTCACTGACGCCTTGGGGATCAAGCCGCCGGAGGCGGTGGATGGCTCGCGGCTGGTGGTCCGTGAGGGGCTGGTCGCCGTCGTAGGTCGCGACGACATCGGGTTCAGCCTCGACTACTCCAAGGGGCCAACCTCGTGCGGCACGCTGTATGGCGTTTACGAGTTGCTCCACCGACTGGGCGTGCGATGGTACTTCCCTGAGGAAGAGGGAACGGTTCTGCCCGACGCTGACACGCTGCGATTAACGTTGGGTGATACCCTCCACGCCCCACGGTTTCCCTACCGGTTCGTGTCGTACGGGCAGGAGATGCAGTGGCTCCGGCGGATCGGGGCGGGCGGGGACCGCAACCCCTGGGCCACACGTCACACCTTCGAAACGACCATCGATTTCCACAAGCGTTTTGGCGAGACCCGCCCCGAATGGTTCTCGGTCGACCGGAGTGGAGGCCGTACCCACGGCGTCGCGTTTGCGCACGCCGGTGTCATCCCGGCGATCGTCGAGGCCGCCCGAGGCTATTTCACCAGCAGCTGGCCGGAGGGGCTCCGGCGTTACTTCCTGGTCATTCCCGCCGACGGAACCTATTACTGCCACTGCGACATCTGCACGCCTCAGATCGAGCGATCGCGGGGGGATCGCGGGGACATGTCCAACTACGTGGCGCGAGCGGCCGTTGAAGTCGCGGATGCCATCCGTGCGGAGTTCCCGGACAAGCGGATCGTCTACTGCGCTTACAGCAACTATAAGCTGCCGCCTACGGACGTCGACAAGCTGCCGGCCAACTTGGAGGTGCTCATCGCCGAGGCCCGGCACCGATTGGTGACGCCGGAAGCGAAGCGGGAAGCCTATCAGTTGCTTCGGGACTGGCAGGCGCTTGAGCCGAACGCGATTTATTTCTGTCGGTATTACAACAACACTCTGGGCACGGTGCCCAAGGTGATGCACAGCCTAATTCGGGACGACATCCGCCAGATAGCAGAGATTGCCAATGCCGGCCCAAGCCCGGTGCTCGGGGAGATGAACTTCGGGCCGTCAAGCCCCGACATCGACTCGGCCTGGTGGAACAACCTGAATCTCTACGTAACCGCTCGGTTCCTGTGGGACCCGCAGACGGACCTGGACGCGCTGCTGGACGACTTCTGCCTTCACTATTACGGCCCGGCGGCGAAGCCGATGCGCGCCTTCTGGGCCCGCGGTGACAAGCTGTTCGAAGATCCATCACAGCGGGCAAGGTGGTCCGCAGAATCAATTGGAGCGATGGACGATCTCTTGGGCCAGGCGATCGACGCCGTTGCGCCCGATTCCATCTACAGGCGTCGGCTTTCTCGGATTGATGAGGGGTTCAAGACCCTGCGGGCGCTTCGACTCCGGCTCGTCGAGCCATCCAATCCGAGCGATCTCGATGCGGGATTGGCCTCATGGTTCGGATTCGAAGGCGGGCACGGGCAGACCGTACGTGACCATATCCGCGGCACGCGGGGTGAGGTTTCGAGGGCGACGGTGACTCAAGGACGGCACGGTCAGGCACTGCAGCTTGCTGGGGAGTTCAGCGGCGTGCGGATCGAGCCGGTGAAGGTGTCCGACGCGTACACGGTCGAGGCATGGATCCGTCCGTCTCGCACGATTTTCGACGGGGCCTACAGCATCCTCGATGGCGGGGTCGGAGATCGATTCTCTTTTCACATCCACGATGCGCGACTTCAGTTGTGGCACCACAGCGGCGAGCCGGGCTGGGCGGGCGGAGAGCGGTTCTGGAACACACCGGCTCAAGACTTCCGACCGGGCCACTGGTACCACGTCGCCGGCACGTTCAGCCGTGAGCATGGCATGACCTTGTATGTCAATGGAGAGATGATCGCGATCGACATGACTAAGACGCGGCCGAGCGCGTACCCGATTGCGGTCATCGGGGCGCGTGATGTCGACGCTTCTGATCGGAGCTTCCCCGGGGCGATCGATGAGGTCCGTATCTACCAGCGTGAGCTCTCTCCCGCGGAGGTGCGGGCACGTTACGACGAACTCGTGGGGCACGATCCGCGGCCGGAGAAGTAGCGATGGCGATCACGCGAAGCAGATTGGCGTTGGAACTCGTCCAAGCACGACCGCTCGTGCCACAGCTTGATGATGTACATCGCGCTTTTACGACCCTCGCCCGCTGGCGCGGCGACTATTACCTGGCATTTCGAGAAGCACCGGATCACCTGAGCGCGGTGGGCATCGTGCGCGTGCTGCGAAGCGAGGATCTGGCAGCTTGGGAGGAGGTCGCCCGCTTCGCGAGCCCTGGTGCCGATTATCGGGACCCGCATCTGATCGTCTTCAGGGACCGGCTGCACCTGTACTTTGGCTCCGTCATTCGCATAGGCGACGAACCTCGCTTCAGCGCCTGGCTCACACTGTTGGGAGAGGGCGGCGCGTGGAGTTCTCCGGCCCGGGTGATCGAGGGTTGGTTCGTTTGGCAGCCGGTGGTGCAGGCGGACAGGCTGTACCTCAGCGGCTACCGGTGCATCAGCCCACCGGGCACCGCCTATGCACAGACGGTGCATGAGGCCTCGCTCTTTGCTTCGGATGACGGTGAGCGATGGAACCACGTCGGGGTCATCACAGAGCACGCCAATGAGACGGCGCTGGTCTTCCAGCCCGACGGCCGGCTCGTGTCGCTCGCCCGTAGCGATCACGAATCGTCGTTCGGCCTATGGCGATGTTGGGCCGACCAGCCCTACACCTCGTGGGAGAAGGCTCACACCGGCCTCTACATTCAAGCGCCTCGCGTCGCACGCGTGGGCGGTGCCGCCATCCTGGTGGGTCGCGACACCGTTGCCCCGTTCAAGCCTGCCGAGATCGAAGCCGCCAATCGCCGGATCACGACCTGCATCTATCTGATCGATGATGAAGGCCGTGAAGTTCAGAAGCTGATCACGCTTCCCTCTGGCGGTGACACGTCTTATGCGGGGATCGTGGCCGATGAGGATCGAGTGGCCGTCTCGTACTACACTCAGCACCGGCACATGGAGCGCCACACGTCAATGGATACGCGGCACGGTCCCGCCGAGATATTCATCGCCACCGTCACCCCCTGCTTGCAATGACGGTCATGCGGCAGGGTCGGTCACCTTCGCGTGCATCGGGGCATCGGGTGTAAGCCCTGCTCGGTCGATCGGTCCAACGACGTCAGAGATCCGCGGCCGAAGCGCCCCACAGCCAGTGTGATCCGCCGCATTCGATCCCGTTGCGGCGCCCCATATGCCGTTACTATTCCCCTCATGTCCGCCAGCCCCGCACCCAACCGCGCCCGCTACGCCGCCGCCGTTGCCATCGGCCGCGCCTCGGAGCGCTTCCCCGATCTGCCGCCCACCGCGCTCAACCTCGCGCCGCTCTCGCCCGCGGAGCGCCAGCTTGCGGTCTCCATCCACCGCACCACACTGCAGCGCTGGCTGACCCTCGAGTACCTCATCAATCGGGTCTCCCGCACGCCGGTCGGCCGGATGGAGCCGCTGCTGCAGGGGGTGCTTCTCACGGGCGCCGCGCAACTCCTGTTCCTCCGCGTGCCCAGCTACGCGGTCGTGGACGAGGCCGTCGGCACCGCGTCCAAGTTGCTGCGCCCCGGGGTCAAAGGCTTGGTCAACGCGGTGCTTCGCAAGGTGGCGACCATGGTCGACCGGGTCGATGAGACGCTGCCGTGGGAGCCGGCGAAGGACCGCGTCCCGCGCGACGGCGGGTCGCTCATCCTCCGCAACGCGTCCCTCCCGCACCCGGCGAATCTCCTGAAACACCTGCCGGTGGCGACAAGTCACGGGGAGCCACTGGTGCATCGCTGGACCCGCGGCCGCCCGGCGGCGGAGGCGATCGCGCTGTGCCTCCACAACCTGCGGAACCCCCCGACGATTGTCGCTGTGGAGCCGGAGTTCGACCGGTCGGCGTCAGACGACCTGTGGCAGGCCCACGAGCAGGCGGGGTTCATCCTCTGGAAGGGGCCGTTCGAGGAGCTGACGGGGTTCCTCGCCGTCGACCGTCGGCGCCGGGTGCAGGACCCCGCCGCGGCGCTCGCCGTCGAAGCCACCCGGGAGCTGCGGCCGGCGACGATCCTGGATTATTGCGCCGGCCGAGGCACAAAGTCGCGGCAGCTCGCGACGCTCCATGAAGCCGCCCGCGTCCTTGCCACCGATCCCGACCGGGAGCGGCTGGCGCTCGCCGCCGCCGCCGCCGGCCCGTTCCCCACCCTCACGATCCTCGAGCCGGATGCCGCCCGCCGCGAGCGGGTCGACCTGCTGGTGCTGGACGTACCGTGCTCGAACACGGGGGTGCTCGCCCGCCGGCCGGAGGCCCGGTACCGTTTCACCGAGGAGACCCTGGCGGACGTCTGCGCCCTGCAGCGACAGATCATCGACGAGTCGCTGCCGACCGTGAAGCCCGGCGGGCATGTGCTCTACACCTCCTGCAGTGTGGAAACGGAAGAAAACGAGGCGCAGGCGCGTTATCTGGCTGAGAAGGCCGGGGGGGAGATCGTCCGGGAGACGGCGGTCCTCCCCGGCGGGACGGAAGCCGGCTACCACGATGGCAGCTACCACGCACTTGTCACCGTCGGCTGACGCGCGGGCTACAATCGCTCGTCCGCTCAGCCCGGGATCCCACGACTCGAAGGAGGCGATATGGCCGTGCGAATGGAACTCGCACGCATCCTGATCCGCGAGACCGACGACACCCACATCGTCGAGCTGCGGGAAACCGATGCGCCCACGCCCGGCGACGCTCGCATCTTCCCGATCGTCATCGGCCTGAACGAAGCCGCCGCGATCGAACGCCGCCTCATGGGGCAGGAGCCCCCGCGCCCGCAGACCCACGAGCTGCTCGCCAACATCATCGAGACGCTCGGCTACCGACTCGACCGGGTCGTGATCTCCGACCTCCGGCACGACACGTACGGCAACGGGACGTTCTACGCCCGCATCCACCTCCGCCACACCGAGACGCACGATCTGGTCGACGTCGACTCCCGCCCGAGCGACGCGATCGCGCTGGGCATCGCGAACGAGACGCCGATCTTCGTGGAGGAACACGTGCTGGACGAGGTCTGCCGATCCGAGTGATGATGCCCTTGCCGGCAGGGGCTTGCCTATCGATCCCGGCCCTCGCTCGTCATCTGCAGTTCCGCGAGCGCGGTCGAGGTGCTCTCCGCGAAATGGAACACCTTGTCGAGCCCGGTCGCGAGAAAGACCGCCCAGACCTGGTTGGGCGGAGCGGCGATGCGGAGCTGCGACTCGGCGTCCACCAACTGCTTCCGCAGTTTGAGGAGCTGCGCGAGATTGGCGCTGTTGACATACTCCACGCCGGACAGATCGACCACGACGCTGGGCGCGGGCGACCGGCCGCTCATGGCGACCAGCAGCGAGTCCAGCTCCTCGGTGAAGGCGGGATCGCGGGCCACCTGAGCCACCCAGATCCGCTCGGACCATCGCTGTACCGGCATCAGGCGTTGCCTCCCGCCATCAGACTACCCGACGCGCTCAGGTGGGCGAAGCCTCGTCCGACTCGACCGCGGTGTCGCCCGGTGCCGCCGGGGACTCGGCGCCGGCCGCGGCCTCGACGTCTGGCGTGTCCTCATCGGCAACCCCTGCAATCGCGACGAGTTCGTCACCTTCCTCGAGGTTGATGAGCTTGACGCCCTGCGCGGATCGGCCGGTCTGGCGGACGGAGCCCGCCTGGATGCGGACGATCATCCCGCCGCGGGTGATGAGCATCAGGTCCTCCGTCCCGTTGACGAGGAGGAGCCCGGTCATCGGACCGGTTTTATCGGTGACGGCCATGCCGATGCGACCCTTGCCGCCGCGGGTCTGGACGCGGGTGCTGCCGTCCTCGCTCTGGACGAGGTATTCGGCGGTGCCGGTTCGCTTGCCGAAGCCGCGGGCGGTGGCGGTGAGGAGTTCGGCCTCTTCGACCCCGCCGGGGATCCGCACGGCACCGACGACGCAATCGCCCCCGATGCACTCAATGCCCTTGACGCCCGAGGCGTTGCGGCCCATGACGCGGGCGTCGGTCTCGTGGAACCGGATCGCCATACCGCCGCGCGTGCCGACGATGACGTGGTCGTTGCCGCTGGTGTAGATCACCTCGACGAGGGTATCGCCCTCGCGGAGGGACAGGGCGATGATGCCGCCCGCGTGGACGTTGCGGTATTCCTTGAGCGCCGTCCGCTTGACGATGCCGCCCGCGGTCACGAAGAGCAGGTAATCCTCGCTCTTCTCGAAGTCGGCGATGGGCATCCACTCGCAGATCCGCTCGCCCTCCTGCAGGTTCACGAGGTTGACCACGTTGCGGCCGCGGCTGGTGCGGGGCGCTTCGGGGATCTCGTAGACCTTGATGCGGAAGACGCGGCCCTTGTCGGTGAAGCAGAGCAGGTCGTCGTGCGTGGATGCGACGAACACCCGCTCGGTGAAGTCCTCCTCCTTCGAGGACGCCCCGATCACGCCCCGACCGCCCCGGCCCTGCGTGCGGTACTGGTCGACGGGCAGTCGCTTGACGTAGCCCGCGTGGGTGATGGTCACGGCCACCTGCTCGATGGGCGTCAGCTCGCCGATATCGAACGCGCCGGCCTCACCTTCCTGGATGACGGTGCGGCGCTCGTCGCCGTACTTGTCCCGGAGCTCGAGGACTTCGTCCCGGATGATCGCGGAGACGCGAGCCGGCTTGGCGAGGATGTCCTCGAAGTCCTCGATCTGGGCGACGAGCTTGGCGTAGTTCTTCACCAGCTCCTCGATCTCGAGGCCGACGAGCTGGATGAGCTGCAGCCGCCCGATGGCCTCGGCCTGCAGGCGGCTGAGGAACACCGGGTTCTCCGCCGCCGCCTGCCGGAGCCGCTCGGGGATCTGCGGGGCATAGGGGTGGTCGGCGGGGATGCGGAACCCGCGCCGCATGAGCTTCTCGATCGCCTCCTCGCGCGTCTGACTCTCGCGGATGAGGCGGATCACTTCATCGATATCGACGACCGCGAAGATCAGGCCCTCCGTCCGGTGGGCCTCCTGCTGCGCCTGGCGGAGCCGGTATGCGGTGCGGCGTCGCACCACCTCGTTGCGGTGCTTGATGTAGATCTCGATGAGCTGCTTGAGCCCCAGCGTCACGGGCCGGCCATCCACCAGCGCGATGTTCAGGATGCTGAACGACGACTGCAGCGGCGTGAGCTGATAAAGCTGATTCTCCACCACGTGCGGGTCGGCGCCCCGCTTGAGTTCGACCACCAGGCGCATCCCGCCGCGGTTGCTCGACTCGTCGGTGACGCTCGAGATGTCCGTGAGCCGGTCGGCCGCGCGGTGCTGCTTGATCTTCTCGATGATGCCGTCGTTCTTGCTGACCTGGAAGGGCAGCTCCTTGACCACGAGCACGGTCCGGTTGCCCCGCTCCTCGTGCTCGACCTTGCCTCGGACAACCACGCGGCCGCGGCCGGTGGCATAGGCCTCGGCGACGCCGCGCCGCCCGCAGATGATCCCGCCCGTCGGGAAGTCGGGCGCGGGAACGAACTCCATCAGCTCCCGCAGACCGATCGCGGGATCGTCGAGCGTGGCGATGATGGCGTTGCAGATCTCGGTGAGGTTGTGCGGCGCCATCGAGCAGGCCATGCCCACCGCGATGCCCGTCGACCCGTTCACGAGCAGGTTGGGAAACCGGGCGGGCAACACCTTGGGCTCGTCGTACTGCTCGTCGAAGTTGGGCTGCCAGTTGACGGTGTCGAGGTTGAGGTCGTCGAGCATCTCCAGCGCGTGGCGATGGAGGCGGGCCTCGGTGTAACGCATCGCCGCCGGCGGGTCGGGGTCGATCGAGCCGAAGTTCCCCTGCTTGTCGATGAGCAGGTAGCGGGTCTTCCACTCCTGGGCGAGGTTGACCAGGGTGGGGTAGATCGCCTGGTCGCCGTGGGGGTGGTACTTCTTCATCGTCTCACCCACGATGCCGGCGCACTTGGAGTGCTTGCGGCCGGGGGTGAGGTTGAGGTCGTTCATCGCCACAAGGATGCGGCGCTGCGACGGCTTGAGGCCATCGCGGGCATCCGGCAGGGCACGATCGACGATCGTGCTCATGGCGTAGGTGAGGTAGCTCTCGGCGAGCTCTCGCTCGATCGCCAGATCAACGGTGGAGCCGGCCCGGTTCATCGCGGAATCGTCCCCGGGCAGGCCATCCTTGGTCATCTCGTCGGACATCGTGTAGCGGTTCCAGATAAAGAGGCGGTGACGGCCGCCGCTGAGACGCCCATTCTACCGGATCGAATGGCATGTTGCCGCTGCCCGAGGAGCAAGTTGACACTGAGTCTCAGTTGGATATTCTTCCTGGGTCGGTCAAGCGACTTCTAGGTCGCCCCTACCAGACCGACACAGGAGAGGATTGCAGGCGATGAGAAACATGACGATCACAGGGCTTATGAGTCTCGGCCTCGTGGCTGCGTCCGGTGCGTCGACGTCCGCAGTCACGCTGCCATTCACCGAAACCTTTGACACGAACGCCAGCGGATGGGTCAACGATGACCATGGCGCCTTGATTCATCACAGCTCCGGCGGCGTGGATGATTCGGGGTACGTCTCGAGGACGCACCAGCTCACGACGCCAGCGACTCCACCTCCTTTCGGGGCGCCCTTGGAGCTGCTGTTTCGCGCGAACGCGTCGAATGATGCCAGCAACGACGCGTTTGTGGGCGACTGGCTCGCCTCCGGCGTGGAAACATTCACCTTCCACGTCCGCCACAACGCCAGCACCTTACTCGACATGTACGTCCGGATCGCCGGCACGGGTGGAGCCGGCGCCAGTGTCGCGCCGGGAGTCTTCCCCGTGGCACCCGGCGTGTGGACTGCGATCGAGATCCCGATCGTCGACAGCAATCCCCCCTTCGTCTCCTATGGAGCCGGGAGTTTCCACAGCACATTCAGTAACATCGTCGACATCCAGCTTGGCGTCTATGTCCCCGACGACTTTGACGCTTCGGTCACGATCGATCTGGATAACGTCGGCATCGTCCCCGAACCCGCTTCGCTCATGGTGCTGGGCGCGGGCACGCTGGGGCTCCTGTTTCGGCGCCGCACGACGCGTCGCTGATCATCGACTTTCACCCTACGTCTCTCAACGAGGCTTGCATGCGACTCCACTCCAGTCTGATCATCGCCGGACTCATCCTGGCGTCCGGTCCCGCAGCCATGGCCGCCGTCATCGACGTTGACCTGCCCGGCACGACGCGGCAGGACGACTGGACGGACCTGACCGCGATGCGAAATCCGGGCTACCCGGGCTTCCCCGGCACCGCCGGATGGACCACGCCCATCGCGTCTGATCAGGCTGGCGCCACCTACACGAAGACCGCCGGGGGCGGGTTCCCCGCCGGCCAAGGCATCTACATCTTCAGCGGGACCGAGGTGCCCAACACGTACGGCGGCTCGTTCGCCGTACGCGACGAGTCGCCCGCTGCCAACCTCCAAACGATCGTGTTCCAGATCGAGGTAACCGAGGCGCACGAGTACGACTTCTTGGATGAAGAGGCTCCGACGCTGACGCTGAACGGAGGGATGGCTGCGCCGGCGACGCCCTTGGAGTCGCTGATCGCTCAGGTGGAATCGGGCATCCGGTACATCCCCGAGACCGAGCAGGAAGTGCCGATCTTTGTCAACACGTGGCTCTTTCAGTGGGACTTGGCGGGCTTCGCCGGTCCGGTCACCAGTTTCTCCATTGATTGGGACCTGGTTGAGCACACCGTGACGCATTCGATGCGCCTCACTCAGTCGAGCGTGCCGGAGCCTGCTTCGGTGGCGATCGCCGCCGCGAGCGGCATCGCCTTGCTCATGCGTCGACGACGGCGCTAGTGTGCGGTCCAACGGCTGGAGGGCGCAGCGATGCGACGACAAGGTTTCACGCTCATCGAGCTTCTCGTCGCCATCAGCATCATCACGCTGCTGATAGGGATCCTGCTGCCTGTGCTCGGTTACGCGAAACAGCACGCGCGGATGTGCCGTGAACTGGCAGCCGCGCGAACCCTCGGCCATGCCTACACGGCCAACGCGCTCGAGAACCGCGGCAGGACGATGCCGGGCTATCTCGCGACCGGCGTCCCCGGCCTGAGGGACAAGAACGGCAATCCGTTGGCCACCGTTGCCACCGAGCGGTATGTCTGGCGCCTGGCGCAGTACATCGACTACGGCGTCCACGGCTCGGCCCTTGTCAACGAGCAGGCGGAAAAGTACGCCGATCCGACCGCCACCGGGTGGGCCTACAACGTGAGCGTCTACCCGAGTTTCGGAATGAACCACTACTACGTGGGCGGATACCTTCCAACGGCGGCCTCGATGGGCATCCACCTGCAGAAGTTCGACGACGCCGTCCAGCCGAGTCGACTCCTCGTGTTCGCGTCGTCGCAGTGGCTCAATGGGTCGACCTACGAACCGGGCTTCTTCCGCATCTCGGCTCCGCAGGGGCCGACCAGCGCGTGGGCGTCGACATTCCAGGACGGCGACGATGCGGACAAGATCGGCTACGTCGCGCCCCGCTGGAACGGCTATGCCGTCGCCGCTCACCTGGACGGTCACGCCGAGATGTTTACGGTGGATGACCTTCGCGACATGACCCGCTGGTCCAACGACGCCGCACGTGATGGCAACCCCCACTGGACCCCGCCCAGCCCCTGACTCCCGACCCTGAACGCAAACTGGAGAAGACACATGACTCAGACGTTGCCATCCCCAACCGTCAACGAGGAATCCGCCGAGAAGATCCGCGCTGCGCTCAAGGAGGACGCGAGCAAGATGACCGTTGTGGTCGCGCGCGAACTCGGGGTGCCTGAGGCTGACATCATCCGCGTGATGACCGAAGACGGCACCGCGACCGAGCTCGATATCGCCCGTTGGGAGGAGATCATCCGGTCGTTTGAGGACCTGGGCAACGTCCACGTCATTTCCTCAAACGCGTCGGTCACGCTCGAGGTGTTCGGCCAGTTCGGCAAGTTCAGCACCTGGGGCGACTACTTCAACGTGCAGACCAAGTCGCTGGACATGCACATCCGAAGCTCGACCCTCGGCGCCGCCTTCGCCGTGCGCAAGCCCGGGCACATGGACGGCGTCCCGACCGTGAGCTTCCAGTTCTACAACCGTGAAGGCGCCTCGGCGTTCAAGGTGTTCCTGACGTTCGGCGGCAAGGCCCCGAGCCCGGAGGTTGAGGCGAAGTTCGCCAGCATCGTGGAGCGGTTCCGCCTTGCCTGAGCCAGCGGCCACGCTCCCGACGCCCGCGTTGGCGCCATCGACCGCCGGGTCGACGGGCGGCGCGTTCACGTCGCGCGAGCTGACGCGCGTCGGCGCGGCCACGACGATGATGGTCTTCGGCGGCACGGTGATCATCCTCCTGACGATCATGCTGCTGGGGCACTACAACTCGCTGGCGCACGCGGGGCCGAAAGCGGTGCTGGATGGCGCGGTGATCGCGCTGCTCCTCGGGCAGCGTGGCCGATGGCGGTGCGTGACGCTGGCAGGCGTCGTGTACGGGCTGGTGTTATTGATCCAGGTGGGGCTCCCGTACCTGCCCTTCGTCATGGCCTTCGCGGGTCTGGCGGCGGCGGTGGTGGGTGGAGCCACGGCGTGGATGGGCCGATGGGTCGCCGTGCTCCTGGCGGCGGCGGTGTTCGAGTGGGCGGCGAGCCTGGGTTCGCCTCTGGCCATCTACCTGGGCACCGATGACCACCGCGAGCCCTTTCTCTGGGGGTTGTGGTTCGCGGAGTGGCCGTTGCGGATCGCCGGGGCGATGGTGGGCGTGGTCCTCGCCTGGCGATGGGTCGCTCGGCAGGAACGGGAGGGCATGGACGCCGTCGACAGCGAGGCGTGCCCCTTGCCAGCAACGTCCCGGCCGCGGCGAGCGCGCACCAAGGGTGTGCGGCCCGCGGCGATTCGCCTGGCGGTGCTCCTCGCCGCCATGATCACCCCGATGTTCCTGGAGAGCTGGGCCGCTTTGCTGGGGGTCAACGGCCTGGTGTTGACGTACGCCATGGCGCTCGGGCCGCGCAAGCGGGCGCTGTACGCCGCGCTCGGCATGGGCTGGGGCGCTGGGGTGTTCATGGTCGCGAGCTACCTCTGGCATCAGGACGCGGCCCGCGCTGCGGACATGTTCCGCACCTTCGGCCTGCGGTTCGCGCCGATGGCGATGGCTTCAAGCGTGCTCATCGGGACGGTCCGGCCGGTGGACCTGCTGCGCGTCCTGCGGCGTCTGCGCCTCCCGGGCATCGTGCTTCTGCCACT
This sequence comes from uncultured Phycisphaeraceae bacterium, assembly GCA_964555075.1. Lineage (GTDB taxonomy): Bacteria > Planctomycetota > Phycisphaerae > Phycisphaerales > Phycisphaeraceae > CAZKRE01. The sequence goes on along the minus strand of CAZKRE010000007.1, from coordinate 3,298 downwards.
GGGTTCCGTCGCCCGTCAGCTCCCCCAGGCTCACGGCGAGATCTCCAGCGGCATCGAGCGGCTGCGTCAGAAGGGCGTCTGGAAAGGCCCCGCCACCATCGTCCGCCACCCTCGTGAGGTGCTCGGCGTCATCCTCCTCCGCCCGCTTCAGCGTTGGGCGGCGCAGCTCGTCGAGTGAGGCGCGCTTGTCGCCGCTCGAGGCCTCGGTTTCGATGGGCGATCGGGCGGCGCCGAGGTGCCGCGTCTGCGGGCACGGGCGTGGGTCGCTAAGCTCTGCCGCTTTCCCCCATCCGATCCCACGCGGCAGCCCCCATGGAAGCAGGCATCGTCGGTCTCCCCAACGTCGGCAAGTCCACGCTCTTCAACGCCCTCACGGCGGCGGGGGCGCTGGCGGCCAACTATCCGTTCGCCACCATCGAGCCGAACATCGGCGTGGTCCCGGTGCCCGACGCGCGACTGGCGATCATCCGCGAGAAGATCGAGAGCGAGAAGATCATCCCGGCGATGCTCCGCATCGTGGACATCGCCGGCATCGTCCGCGGCGCGTCGGCCGGGGAAGGGCTCGGGAACAAGTTCCTCACCCACATCCGCAACGTGGACGCGATCCTTCACGTCGTCCGCTGCTTCGCGCCCGGCAGCGACGACGTCACCCATGTCGAGGGGAGCGTCGACCCGATCCGCGACATCGAGATCATCGACACCGAGCTGATGCTCGCGGACCTGGAGACGGCCGAGAGCGTTTACGAGAAGGCGGTGCGGCTGGCGCGGGGTGGCGACAAGGAGGCCAAGCTCCGGATGGAGGTGGCGGAGAAGTGCAAAGAAGCGCTTGGCGCCGGGAAGCCGGTGCGGGGGCTCGATCTGAATCCCGACGAGCTGAAGGTGGTGCGGAACCTGGGGCTGATCACCGCGAAGAAGGTCCTCTACGTCGCGAACGTCGACGAGGACGACCTGCGGGGCGAGGGCGAACTCGTGCAGCGTGTCCGCCAGCGGGCGGAGGAGGAGAAGGGAGGCGTTGTGCCGGTCTGCGCGAAGCTCGAGTCGGAACTGGCCGAGCTGGACGAGGCGGACCGGCAGGAGCTGCTGGAAAGCGTGGGGCTGACGGAGCCGGCGCTCAACGCGCTGACGCGTGAGGCTTACCGCCTTCTCGGGCTGCAAAGCTATTTCACGGCGGGCCCGAAGGAGATCCGGGCCTGGACCATCCCGGTGGGCGCGACGGCCCCCCAGGCGGCGGGGGTGATCCACAGCGACTTCGAGCGGGGCTTCATCCGATGCGAGACCTACAGCGTGGAAGACCTCGAACGGCTCGGCAGTGAGAAGGCCATCCGCGAGGGCGGCAAGATGCGGGTAGAGGGCAAGGCGTACGTCATGCAGGACGGCGACGTCTGCCACTTCCTGTTCAACGTCTGACGCGGCTCCGGCCGCCGCGTTTTTGACGCTCCCCCGCGGCAGCACTACATTGCGCGGCTCCCCATTTCCCGGGGAGGACCAGCTTCACGGAGACACCACCGATGGCGATCGAGACGTTGTACGACAAGGACGGTTCGCTTCAGCCCCTGCAGGGGAAGACCGTCGCGGTCCTGGGCTACGGCAGCCAGGGCCATGCCCACGCGCAGAACCTCCGCGACTCGGGCGTCAAGGTCATCGTCGCCAACCGCAAGGACTCCGCCAACGGCAAGCTGGCGATCGAGCATGGCTTCGATCCGATGAGTGTCGCGGACGCGGTCAAGCAAGCCGATCTGATCATCGCGACCCTGCCCGACGAGGTGCAGCCGGACGTGTGGGAAGAGTCGATCAAGCCGAACATCCGCAAGGGGGCGACCTTCGGCGCGACCCACGGCTTCAACATCCACTTCAAGACGATCGTCCCGCCGCCGGACGTGAACGTGATCATGGTCGCCCCCAAGGGCCCGGGCCACACGGTTCGCAGCGAGTTCGAACGGGGCGGTGGCGTGCCGTGTCTCATCGCGGTGCACCAGGACGCGACGGGCGACGCTTTCGACATCGGGCTGGCGTGGGCCATCGGCGTCGGGGGCGGCAAGGGCGGCATCCTCAAGACCACCTTCAAGGACGAGTGCGAGACCGACCTCTTCGGCGAGCAGACCGTGCTGTGCGGCGGCCTCTCCGAGCTGATCAAGGCGGGCTTCAAGACGCTCGTCGATGCCGGCTACCCCCCGGAGCTGGCCTACTTCGAGACCGTGCACGAGGTGAAGCTGATCGTGGACCTGATCGTCCGCGGCGGGCTGAACTACATGCGGTACTCGATCTCGAACACCGCGGAGTTCGGCGACTACTACACCGGGCCGAAGCTGATCGACGAGGGTGTGAAGCAGCGGATGCGGGATTCGCTCAAACACATCCAGGACGGCGGGTTCGCCAGGGCGTTCCGCGAGGACTACCAGAAGGGCTTCCCCTGGTTCAAGGCCCAACGCGAGGCGGAGAAGGCGCAGAGGGTCGAGCAGGTGGGCAAGGAACTGCGGGCGATGATGCCGTGGATCAAGCCGGTCGAGATCACGAAGTGATCCGGCTAAGATAATGGCATGACCGACACCCGGACGGTACAGATCCCCGCGACCGTGCTCGCTAGCGTCCAGACGCTCGATGAGCTTGAGGATTGGCTCGCTTCTCGCGATGCGGTGTTTCTGGATGAGGTTCGGCGTATCCGCAGGGAAGAGGACCTTGCGGGCCGCGGCAAGGACCTATCGGAGATCCTTCAGCGGTGGCCTGCCAAGTAACCGTCCTGCCGTCGGCGGAGCGCGACCTCGAACGGCTCGCGCATGAGGCCCGGCAGCGGACGCTACGGCGTTTGGTGTGGCTGTCCACGAATGCGCACCAGGTCGCGCATCATCGCCTCGTGAACATGCCATCCGACCTTGCGGGGCTGTGCCGATATCGGGTCGGCGATTATCGCATCCTCTACTGGCACGATCAGGAACGTTCGCAACTGACGGTCTATCGTGTCCAGCACCGTCGCGAAGTTTATCGCGACTTCTAGCGGTCGAAGCGGGCTACGATGCCGCAGTGACTATCCCTCCACCACATAAGCACACCAACCGCCTCGCCCGCGAGACGAGCCCCTACCTCCTGCAGCACGCGCACAACCCGGTGGACTGGTACCCCTGGGGCGAGGAGGCGTTCGAGGCGGCGCGGCGGGAAGACAAGCCGATCTTTCTCTCGATCGGCTATTCCACCTGCTACTGGTGCCACGTGATGGAGCGGCAGTGCTTCGAGAACGAGGCCATCGCCGCTCAGATGAACGGCTCGTTCATCAACATCAAGGTCGACCGGGAGGAACGGCCGG
>CAZKRE010000006.1:40475-42539 GCA_964555075.1 uncultured Phycisphaeraceae bacterium | reverse complement strand
CCTCTCGGACCGCCGCTGGTCAGTGTCCCCGACGGGATTCGAACCCGTGTTTTCAGGATGAAAACCTGACGTCCTGGACCTGGCTAGACGACGGGGACAAGGCCCGCCCGGAAACGCTCGCCCGTCAGGTGGCGAGGGCGGGATGTTAGCACGAAACCCGCGACTGGGGCAAACCCGGGTCTCGCGGCGGCCGTAGGGGGTGGGGCGGGTTGGAGTTGCCCGCCCCCGCCGTTATTCTGCCCCTCCGGCCCCGAGATGTTCCGGTGTGGGGGGAGTGGCCGGTTTGTGGTGATTTCCAGGGTCCGTCGGCTTGGCATACCCCGTGGTAAACTGGGCTAACTCGGTCACCTTGCGCCCGCACGGGCAAGCCGTGCGGAGGGATACCCCGTGCATCTGACGCTTATCGTGCTCAACGGCCCCGGGAAGGGACACGTCTTTCAACTGGAAGACCGGGGCGAGGCACAACTCGTCGGGCGTCAGGCGCCGGTTCTGAAGCTGCGCGATTCCGAGGTGTCCCGCCGCCACGCCGAGATCCGCTGCGAGAACGACACCTGGGTCATCCGCGATCTGGGCTCGACCAACGGCACCTACGTCAACGGCCGACGGATCGAGGTCCTGACCGAGCTCGAGGAGGGGGATCAGATCCTCGTCGGGCGCATTCTGCTCGTGGTGGGCCAGATCACGGCGGAGGAGGTGGAGGACACCCATGAACCGCCCGACGCGAAGCCCGAGTCGGTGGGCCCGGCCGCGCCGCTGGCCCTGACGGGCGCGGCGGCGCCGGCGGAGGAAGACGAGTTCGACCTCGACGACGAGGGCCCGGCGGAGCCGATGATCCTCGACCCTTCGAGCGACGGGCTGTCCAGCGAGGCGGATCAGGACCCGGTCGATCTGGACGATCTGGACGATCTGTTCGATTCGGACGACGAGCCGGCCGTGGCGCCGCCGGAGCTTGACCCGGAAATAGGGCCGGAAGCCGAGCCACAAGCCGAACTGGAGCTGGGGGCGGAACTCGAAGCGTCGCTGGAGGCGGAGCCCGAGTCGGTCGAGGAGGCGGACGCCCTCGAAGCGATCGAGCTTGACGAGGCGGCCGAAGACGTCGCCGAAACGGTCGAAGACATCTTCTCGGACGATTGGGCGGACGCCGTCGACGAAGCGGGGGCGGACGAGGGCGTCGCCACGGCCGAGCCGTCGAGCAACCTCGATGCGGTTGAGCCGGCTGAAGCCGCCGCGGCGGTAGACCAGCCGGGGGTCGTCAGCGACGAGGCGGAGCGAATGCCCGCCTCCGCGGCCGCGGACGATACGACCGAGGCGGAAGATGAAGAGGCGGTGCTGCGTGAGTTGGCGGAGCTCGCCGGGGTGGACGAGGGTGAGCTGCTCGAGGACTTTGACGACGAGGCGCTCCGGGCGCTGCGCGAGCTGGCTGCCGACGAGGTGGAAGACCCCCTCGGGGACGGGCGGCCCGTCTCGCGGCTCGACGATGGGGTCGAGCAGTCGCTCCCGGACCCGCTTGATGCGGATCTGATGGACGCGGATGGCCTCGGGTCCGCTGCGGATTCGATGGACAAGCGTGACGCCGCGACCTTGGTCGGTGCGGAGGCGGCGGCCGATGTGCCGTTCGCGACTGTCGATGCTCCGCCCGAGGAAGCGGTCGAAGCCCCGGCAGATCAGGCCGCGGTTGAAGCGGCCGCTCCGCCGCCGCCCCCGGAACTGCCGCCCCCGGAACTGCCCTCGGAGTCACTCCCGGAACCATCCCCGGAGGCGGAGCTGGCCGAGGCGGATGGCGAGGGCGACGACGCGGACGCGCTGTCCCCCATCGGGCTCGCTGAGGACGATGACGACGACGGCGATCTCCGGGCCGCGATCGAGTCGTTTGAGGCGGTCGACGACGAGGAGGCGCTGGAGCGGGCGATGTCGGAGGAGACCGGCGAATCGCTCGCCGCCTCGGAAGACGACGTCGAGGAGGAAGAACGGGACCGGATTGAAGAACAGAGCGTCGATCTCGCCGCTCCGGCGCCCGAACCCCCGCCGAAGCTTGCGCCCGCGAACCGGCCGGCGTCGACGCCC
>CAZKRE010000006.1:37605-40375 GCA_964555075.1 uncultured Phycisphaeraceae bacterium | reverse complement strand
CGACGGCGGGGCCGGTGGCCCGCCGAACGGCGCGGTGGTGGTGCTGCTGACGTCGCTGGTGATCGGGGGCGTCGCAGCGGCCACGTGGTACGCGTCGGAAACCGGCTACGTCCACCTGCCGCAGATTTCGATGGGGCAGACGACCGGTCCGGCCGGACCACGGATCGCCCCGCCACGACGCTCCCTCGATGCCGCCGCCTCGCTGACTCCGCCCCCGGCGCCGGAGCAGCCGCCGACGGTTGGCGGGGGCGCGCCCCGGCTGCTGCCCGGTCTCGGTGCCGTGCCGGCGACGGGCGAATCCTCGCTCGACCCGACGCGGAGCCACCCGGCTTCACTCGCCGCGGGCGCGGGGCTCACCGCTGCTGTGGCCGCGGAAACACGGGCCTTCGTCACGCCGTCCACGCCCGGCCTGCCGGACGAGCCGGTCGCGCTCGAACCGTCCGTCGGCGACGAAAGCGGCGCCGAGCCGCTCGCCATGGCGATCCGGCCGATGCAGCCGGGGGGCGGCTTCCAGCCCGATCCGCCCGCGCCGGACGCCGCGGCGACGATCGACACCGGCCGGCGGGTGGCGTACCTGGTGGACGCCTCCGGGTCCCTCATCGATACGCTGGCGCTGGTCGTTGAGTGGCTGGAGGACGAGCTGAACAGCCTCGATCCCGCGACCCGATTCACGGTCGTGTTCTTCCGCGACGGCCAAGCCATTGAGCCGCCGCCGGATGGTCTCGACCGTGCGACGGCGGATGAGGTGCGGCGGATCGCGCGCTGGATGCAGCCCGCGGCGGGGAACGTGGTCCCCAGCGGCCGATCGGACCCCGCCACCGCGCTCGCGCGGGCCTTGGGATACGGCGTCAGCGAGGTCGTCATCCTCTCCGACGACAGCCTCAGCAGGCGGATGACGCTGGAGAAGTCGGAGGCACTGCTCGCGGACGTCGAAACGCTGATGGCCGGGCGGGAGGTGACCGTTCACACGGTCCAGTTCTTCTATCGCGATCCGCAGCGCGTGCTCGAAACGCTCGCCGCGCGGTACGGGGGGACCTACCGGTTCATCGAACCCGAGCAGCCCGCCGGGCCCGATCCGCTCGAAGCGATCTCCAACCTCACCACCGCCCCGACCCCGCCGCCCACCACGCCCTGATCCGGGTCAGTTCACGATCGAGAGCTCGAGCAGGGGGTCGCCCGCGGCGGTCGTGTTGCGCTCCGCCGGGGCCACGAAGGTGTACGTCCCGCGGAAGCGGTCGGCGATCGCCTCCAGCGCCCCGGCCTCGTCCCGGTAAAAGAACTGCACCGTGTTGACCTTCGGCGGCGCCGCGCCCAGCCGCGCACCCAACCCGTCGATCAGCGCCGTGTCCCGCGTCCGGCCGCGGGTGGAGCGGTTGAACGAATCATCCGAGACCACGAACAGCTCGTCGGGCTCGTACGCCATCGCCATCTCGACGGCACCGAAGAGGTCCGACCGTCCCTGCGGGATCACGTTGCCGCGCTCCGGCTGGACCCACATCCACACCGACGCCTTGGCAGCGAACGACCCCGGCTTGAGCCCGCGCGGGGGCGCCTCGAACACCTGTCCCTCCCGGAAGAACAGCACCGTGAACGTGTGCTGGTGCCCGAGGCTGTCGAGGCTCTCGCCCAGCCAGTCGATCACCTGGGGCAGGCTGTCGAGCAGCGAGCCGGAGGCGTCAACGAGGTAGACGATCCGCCGCGACTCCGCGGCCGGCGCGACGACGGTGGCATGGGTGGTGGGGGGCGCGTAGTAGGCGGGGGTCGCGTAGGCGAGCGGAGCGTTGGTGTCGGCGACAACCCGCTGCTCGTCGAGCCGCTGCTCCAACCGCGCGACGGCCTCCGCCGCTCGCACCGCCAGACGCTCGAGCGCCCGGGGCAACAGCGGCTCGGCCTCGAAGGCCGTGGGGGCGCGGAGCGGGGTCGGATGTTCGCTCCTCTCCTGCGCGGGGGCGCGGAGGGTGACGGCGACGGGGTGGCGTTCGCCCAGCGCGGCCACGTCCCCACCTACACTCGGCAGCAGCGACGCCGCGATGCCGGAGAGGCAGAGCGTGCCACTGGCGAGGAGGATCGCGGTGACGAGCGGCTTGCCCATCGACGCGGCCATCGGCGGGCCTGCCAGTTCGTGCGCGTCGCGCACGTCGAAATCGCTCGACCGGGTGGCCGTCTTCCGCTGATGCATCGCCTGACTCCGACTATAAGACGCGGGTTGCGCGTCTTTTGCATCGGCAAAGCGGGCGCGGGGCGTGAATCTTCGGACGCTCGATTATCGGAACCCGCGGGCAGTCGGCGCGATCAGTCGTACCGGAACACGCCTTTGCGCCAGGCGTAGACGAACGCGATCACGCTCGTGAGGATGAAGAACAGCATCCGGCCCAGGAACAGCGGCGCCAGCGTGTCGCCCTCGCTCCCGCCGAGGCTCGGGAACGTCACCGCCCAAGGGACGAGGAACACGATCTCGACCGCAAACAGCAGGTAGGTCATCGCGACGATGTAGAACCGCACGTTGAACCGCCGCCGCACCGAGGCGAGCGGGTTGACGCCCGACTCGTACACCGACCCCTTCACCGGCCCGTGGCGGGACGGCCCGATGATGGTCGACATGACCACGCTGCCCAACGCGAAGGCCAGCCCGATCAGGAGCAGCACGCCGAGGGCGCCGTAGTGGTTCAGGTCATCGGCGGCGAGTGTCGCGATCATGGCGACCAAGTTTACACACTCCCGCGCCCCGCGTCCCGGTTGGGGGACCGCGCGCCCGCGCAACCGTGAGACC
>CAZKRE010000006.1:0-37505 GCA_964555075.1 uncultured Phycisphaeraceae bacterium | reverse complement strand
GGGATCGGTCCGGATCGAGGCGGGGGCGCCGTCTGAACATCCGGCTCACGTGGGCGTGGTATCCTGCCCGGTCTTATGACCGCCAGCAACGATATGACGCCCCCACCCGTCCTCCGCATCGGCTTCCCCAAGGGCAGCCTGGAGCAGGCCACGATCGACCTCTTCGACCGGGCCGGCTACAACGTGAACGTCTCCAGCCGGAGCTATGTCCCGGAGATCGACGACGCCCACTTGTCGGGGGTCCTGTTCCGATCTCAGGAGATGTCCCGGTACGTCGAGGACGGGGTCGTCGACGTGGGCATCTGCGGGCACGACTGGGTCGTGGAGAACGGCAGCGACGTGCACGAGGTGTGCGAGCTGCGGTACTCCAAGGCCACGAGCAAGCCGGCCCAGTGGGTGCTGGCGGTGCCGGACGAGTCGCCGGTGAAGACGCCGGAAGACCTGGCGGGGGGGATCATCGCGACGGAACTGGTCGGGGCGACCCGGCGCTACTTCGAGTCGCGCGGGATCGCGGTGAAGAAGGTCGAGTTCTCCTGGGGCGCCACCGAGGTGAAGGCCCGGCTGATCGACGCGATCGTGGACATCACCGAAACGGGCTCGTCGCTGCGGGCGAACAAGCTCCGGGTGATCGACACGATCCTGACGTCGACGACGCGGATGATCGCGAATCGGCAGGCGTGGGCCGACGAGTGGAAGCGGGCTAAGATCGAGGACCTGGCGCTGCTGCTGCGGGGCGCGATCGCCGCGAAGGCGAAGGTCGGGCTGAAGATGAACGTCCCGCGTGCGCGGATGGACGAGGTGCTCTCGATCCTGCCGGCGCAGCAGTCGCCGACGGTCAACGCGCTGGCGGATCAGGAGTGGGTCGCGGTCGAGGTGCTGGTCGACGAGAAGGTGGAGCGCGACCTGGTCCCGGCGCTGCGGCGGGCGGGCGCCACCGGGATCTTCAGCTACCCCCTCAACAAGGTGATCCCGTAACGGTGCGGCCGGGAACGATCGGGGTCACGAACACGGGGCTGGACATGCGGCACACGCGGGTCATCGTCGGGCTGATGCTGTTGGCGGTGGCGCTCACGAGCTGCCGCTCCCCCAGCCCGGGCGACGAGCGCGCCGCAACCGCCACGGCTCAGGCCCGGGCGCAGCGAACGAAGGTCCTGCCCCCGCCCGGCCTCGACGCCGCGGCCATCACGCCCGCGACCGGCGAAGCGCGGCAACGGGCGGAGCTCCCGCTCGACCAGGTGCTGGCCGAGGTTCCGTCGCCCGGTTACCTCACCAACGAGCCGAGCGCCTCGCCCCCGAATCCGCCGAGTCTCGAAGCCCAGCGGCTCTACCTCTCGGCCCGCGCCGCGTGGCGGGAGGGGCGGAACTTCGACGCGATCAAGCACCTCCAGCAGGCGCTGCGAACGGCGCCCGAGCGGGCGGAGATCCTCCGGCTGCTCGGGCGGATCTACGCCACGATCGGCAACCGCGTCCGGGGGACACAGTACCTCCGCGAGGCGGTCCAGGCCGACCCCACCGACGTGGACGCGCTGGTCGACCTGGGCCGGCACGCTCTGGAGGCGAGCGAGTGGACCGAAGCGATCGCGATCTTCAATGCCGCGGCGGCGCGGGTAGCGACTCAGCCCGACCCCGACCCGGCGCTGCGGCGGCTGCTCCGCCACTACCTCGCGACCGCGCTGATGCGTGAGGGTTACGCCGGGGCCGCCGTCGAGGCCTATGAAGCCTTCCTCGCGGGCGCGGCGGGAGGCTCGCAGACCACGCCTTGGGGCCGCGAAGCCGAGATCCTCGACCAGCAGGCGGGCGCGACCTGGCAGGCGCTGGGGGACCTGTACCACCGGCTGGACCGTCCCGCGCGGGCGCTGGAGGCGTACACCCAGGCCGGGGAGGCCGGCGTGATCGACGGGACCGGGCTCGTCCGCCGGCTGGTCTACACCTACCTACGCCTCGGGCGAGAGTCCGAGGCGGAGCAACTGGTCATCCGCCGCGTCGATCAGAGCGGGGCGGACGTTCCGACGCTGGCGCTCGTGCGTTACCTCGGCGAGCAGGGGGCTGGGCTGGGGGGCCTGGTGTCGCGTTTGGAGTCGCTGTACGTCCGCGAGGGGCGGCCGACGTCGCTGCTTCTGGCGCTGACGGACGTCCTGCCGGCGGATGACGCGGAGGCGCTGCTCGTCGAGCACCTGGAGGCGAAGCCGGAAGACCTGCGCATCCTCGACCACCTGCTCCGCCGGTTCATGATGCCCGACGGGGCGGGCACCGCGCCGCGGGCCCGGGTGGGCGAGGCGGTGCGGCGGGTCGCGCGGCTGATGGATGCCGCGCCCGAGCACGCCGAGGCGATGGCCTCGATGCTGATGCAGGCGGCGGTGGACCGGGACGCGCTGCTGGCGGCGATCGACGCGATGCCCGCCGAGGAGCAAGCGGTCCCGCAGACGCGGGTCCTCCGCGCGACGGCGTTGGCGGCGACCGGCGTGGCGGACCGGGCGGAGGCGGAGCTGCGGGCGGCGCTGGACGCCGACCCGGACCTGCTCGTCGCGCGGGTCCAGCTCGTGAAGCTGCTCGTCCTGCGGGAGCGGTTCGACGAGGCGGCCGGGTTCCTGAGCATGGTGGAGGCGAGCAAGGACCCGGCGGTGGTGAGCCTCCGGGTGCTGGTCCTGAGCCGGACGGGGCAGGCCGAGGAAGCGATCGCGCTGCTGGAGGAACTGATCCGCGGCGGCCCGGTCGACACGGGGCTGATCCTGCAGAAGGCGTCGCTGCATCTGCGGGCGGGGGACGCGGCCGCCGCCGAGCGAACGCTGCTGGATGCGCTGAACGTCCGACCCGAGGACGAGCGGATCTACGAGGCGATGCTCGACCTGTACGACCCGTCGACCGGTCAATCGCCGATCGAGGATTCGATGCGGCAGTGGCAGCGGCTGGTGCGTCGGCTCCTGGGCACGATCCCGCAGAGCCGCATCGCCCGATTGGTCCGGGCGGAGTTGCATGAAGCCAAGGGCGAGGTCGCGCAGGCCGAGGGGCTGCTCCGGGAGCTGATCGAGGAGAACGAGGGCGACGCCCGCGCCCTCGAGCAGTTGCTGTCGCTGTACCTGTCGACGAATCGGCGGGACGAGGCGATCCAGCTCCTCGAGGGCCGGCTCACGCAGAACTCCCAGGATCAGAAGCTGCTGCTCATGGTGGGGCTGGCGTACAAGCGGCTCGGGGAGGAGCAGAAGCTCCTCGAGACGGTCGAGCGGTACCTGCACACCCGCCCGGCCTCGCAGGACCGGGACCTCTCGCTGGCGCTGCTCGCGCTCGAGGCGGATCGTCCGGACCGGGCGCGGGAACTGGCGGAGTCGGTCTACGCCCAGCCGGAGGTGGAGGACCCGCTGCGGACGCTGGAGGTGCTCGGCGAGGCGCTGGCGGACCTGGATCAACTCGACGAGGCGGAGAAGCGATACGCCGGCGCGATGGCCCGATTCGCGAACCATGCCGCGGACCTCGCCCACGCCCGCGCGAACCTGGTGCTGGTGCGAGGCGGCGACCGGCGGTCGATGGAGTTGATGGAGTCGGCGCTCCGCCAGTGGCCGGACCACGCGGGGATGAACAACGGCCTGGGCTACCACCTCGTTGTGAAGGGTGAGGACCTGGAGCGGGCCCAGCAGCTCATCCAGCGTGCGGTGGACGCCGAGCCGGGCACGTCGGCGTACCTCGACTCGCTGGGGTGGGCGTACTACATGCAGGGCCGTTTCGACGACGCCGTCACCTGGTTGCAGCAGGCCCGCCAGCAGCCGGGCGGGGGGAACCCGGTCATCATCGACCACCTGGGGGATGCGCTGTTTCGGCTCGGTCGGCGGCAGGAGGCGGTGCAGAACTGGACGCAGGCCAAGACGATGATGGAGCGGTTGCTGGCGCGGGACCTGGATCGGACGGGCGAGGCGCTGTACCAGATGGGGCGCGTGGCGGACGCGGTGCGTCTGTGGTCGCGTGCCCGGCAACTCGAGCGGGGCGAGGTGCCTTACGAGGACCCGGAGATGCGCACGCTCGTGGAGCGTGTGGAGGCGAAGGTGCGTGCGACGCGGCGCAACCGGGCGGTGCCGGTCACGCCGCTGCCGGACGAGCCCGCCGCGGCGATGGTGTTCGAGGGGGATGGGGACGCTTCCGATGCCGCGGAACCCGACGCTGAGGGGGCAGCGGAGGGGGACGAGGAACCGGCGGCGGACGCGGTCCCGATGGGCGAATGAACGGGTCGCGGGCCGGCCGGGTAACGCTTTTTGTATCGCCCTGTCGCAGCTGAGGTTGCAAAGCACATGCCGAGTGGAAAACCGGCCGGATTTCGGCTAGAATGACCGCTTGCGCAGCGGGCGGAGGACGCCGACCGCCGCCCCCTTTAGTTGGCCCCGATCCACCCCCCCCAATGCCACGAGGCGTGCAAGGACCGCATGGAAGATCGCTCCACGCTTGAGACCGCTCTCCCCGCCCCCGCAGCGGGCGCGTACTCCGAAGAGAACATCAAGGTCCTCGAGGGCCTCGAGGCCGTGCGCAAGCGGCCCGGCATGTATATCGGTGACACGGCCGCGCGCGGGTTGCACCACCTGGTCTACGAGATCGTCGACAACGCGATCGACGAGCACATGGCGGGCCGGTGTTCGATGATCGAGATCAAGCTCAACGCCGACGGGTCCTGCTCTGTCATCGACGACGGCAGCGGCATCCCCGTCGGGCCGTACAAGCACGCCAACCCCGCGCTCCACGGGCGGCCCACGGTCGAGATCATCCTCACGGTGCTCCACGCGGGCGGGAAGTTCGACCACTCCGCCTACAAGACGTCGGGCGGCCTGCACGGCGTGGGCGCGTCCGTCGTCAACGCGCTCTCCGAGTGGCTCGAGGTCGAGGTCGCCCGTGCCGGCAAGCTCCACGCGATGAGCTTCGAGCGCGGCGACGTCTCCGAGAAGCTCCACGTCATCGGCACGCGCGAGAAGACCGGGACCAAGGTCACCTTCAAGCCCGACGGCACGATCTTCCCGGACACCCAGTTCCGCTTCGAGACGCTCGCGACGCGGCTCAAGGAACTCGCGTACCTCAACCCGGGCCTGACCATCGTGATCAGCGACGACCGGCCCGAGGCCCCCGAGGCGCACAAGCAGCAGACGTTCTGCTTCCCCGAGGGCATCGCGGCGTTCGTCAAGGCGATGAACGAGGGCAAGTCGGCGCTGCACGACCCCATCTACCTGCGGGTCGAGGGCGGCGACGACACGCCCGCCGCCGGCCTCGTCATCGAGGTCGCGGCGCAGTACAACGACTCCTACAACGAGACGCTGCTCTCGTTCGCGAACAACATCAACACGATCGAGGGCGGCACGCACCTGAGCGGGTTCAAGACCGCCTGGACCCGCACGCTCAACACCTACGGCCGCAACCACAACCTCATCAAGGGGGACCTGGTCCCGACGGGCGACGACATCCGCGAGGGGATGTGCGCGATCATCTCGGTCAAGGTGAGCGACCCGCAGTTCGAGGGGCAGACGAAGACGAAGCTCGGCAACAGCGAAGTGGAGTCGTTCGTGAACTCCGCGGTGGGCGAACGGCTGGCGAACTGGCGCGAGGAGCACCCCGCCGACGCGAAGCGGATCTGCCAGAAGGGGCTCATGGCGGCGCAGGCCCGCGAAGCCGCCCGCCGCGCCCGCGATCTCACCCGCCGCAAGGGCGCGCTCGACGGCGGCGGCCTGCCCGGCAAGCTCTACGACTGCACGAGCAAAAACGTCGAGGAATCCGAGCTCTACCTCGTCGAGGGTGACTCCGCAGGCGGCTCCGCCAAAGGCGGCCGCGATCACCGCACCCAGGCCATCCTGCCGCTCAAGGGCAAGATCCTCAACGTCGAAAAGGCCCGCCTCGACAAGATCCTCGGCTTCGAGGAGATCCGGATCATCATCCAGGCGCTGGCGTGCGGCATCGGCGTGGACGACTTCGACCTCACCAAGCTCCGCTACGGCAAGGTCATCATCATGACCGACGCCGACGTCGACGGCAGCCACATCCGCACGTTGCTGCTGACGTTCTTCTTCCGGCAGATGCCGGAGCTCATCCGGCAGAACCGCATCTACATCGCCCAGCCGCCGCTCTACCAGGTCAGCCGCGGCAAGAAGAGCGAGTACGTCCTGAACGAGAAGCGGATGCGCAGCACGCTCGCCACGCTCGGACTCGACGGCGCGAAAGTCGTCGTCTTCGACGACACCGACCGCTCGCAGACCCGCGACATCAGCGGACCCGAGCTCCGCCGGCTGTTCGACACGCTCGGCTCGATCGACGACCTGTCGAACACCGTCGAGCGCCGCGGGCTGCGGTTCACGGACCTGCTTGCGCAGCGTCACCGGGACCCGACGGGGGCGGGGCGTTTGCCGCGGATCCACCTGCACGTGGCCGGCGAGGCCACGAACGGTGAGGCGGCGATCCTCGGGCACCACTTCTTCTGGAACGAGGACGAGGAGGACGCGTTCCGCCAGAGTCACGGGCTCGTGGAGGAAGCGTCGGATCTCGACGCCGTGATCGGCGAGTCGCCCGCCGCCGCCGAACCCGCGCGCCCGGCGAGCGACGGTCCGGCGGTCAAGCTCCTCGCGACCCGCAAGGAGCTGCATGAGGTCAAGGAACTCGACCGCCTGCTCGGCGTGCTCCGCGAACTGGGGATCTCGCCCGATGACTGGTCCCTGCTCCAGCAGAGCTCCTCGGCCGGCGAGGCGGGCCCGACGAAGTTCGAGCTGCACCACACCGGCTCCAAGGGTGAGACCAAGATCGTGCCGGTGACCGGGCTCGATCAGCTCGTCGCCGCCGTCCTCGACGCGGGCAAACACGGCCTGGACATCAAGCGGTTCAAGGGCCTGGGCGAGATGGACGCCGACCAGCTCTGGGACACGACGATGAACCCGGAGAACCGCGTGCTGCTCCGCGTGACGTGGGACGCCGCGAGCGAGGCCGAGAAGCTCTTCAGCGTGCTGATGGGCGAAGAGGTCGAGCCGCGGCGGAAGTACATCGAGGAACATGCGCTCGAGGTGAAGAACCTCGACGTGTAAGCCGGGGCGCCCGCGCCGCCGCCCGGGGCGGCCTCCGAGTGGGGCAGGTCGCCTGCGCGTGGCCCAGAGCGGGCCGCGGTACGCGACGGTAGCGTCCGCCTCACCGGTTCCCGAGCCGCAGCGAGTCCCACAGGAACGACCGCAGCGCCGCCGGCGACGCGAGGCGGTAGGTCGCCTGGGTATCTCCCCGGCCGATCTTGATGGACACCATGTTCGGGAGATCGAGGCGGAACATGCTTTCGTCCGTCGTGTCGTCGCCCGCGCAGAGGATCACCGCGTAGGACCGTTCCTCGAGCACGCGGGAAACGGCGGCGCCTTTGTTGATGCTCGCGGCCGCGACCTCCACGATCTTCCGGCCGTGGCGGATCTGCACCGGGTCGTTCGCGACGAGCGTCGACAGCTCGTCCGCGAGGTTCATCGCCTTGTGCTGCCCGAACTCGGGGTCGGCCTGGCGGTAGTGCCAGACGAGGCTCGTGCGTTTCTCCTCGATCCGGCTGCCCGGGGTCGACGCCTCGTAATGCTTGAGCAGGGGCATCAGCTCCCGCTTCCAGCTGTAGTTCACGTTGCGGTCTAGCTGCTCCCACTCCTTCTCGCCGGGGCGGCGGAGCATCGCGCCGTGCTCGGCGACCATGCCGAACGGGTAGTCCCCCAGGAAGGTCTCCAGATCGGCCGTGGTGCGGCCGGAAACAATGGTGACGTCCAGCCCCGGCGCCCGCACGAGCGCGTCGAGCAGGGCGCGGCCCTCGGGCGTGGGCTTTGCCGCGGCGGGGTCGCGGACGATCTCGCGGAGCGTGCCGTCGTAGTCAAGGAAGAGCGCCAGGGGTTGGTCCCCGGCCCGGGCGGCGGCGACACGATCGGCGGCGTCATGGATGTCGCTGATCGCGTCAACGTCCGGCTCCCGCGTCGACAGGTCCTGCACGAACGAGCCCGCCCACGCGCCCGCGTCGTACTTCATCACGCGCTCCCGCATCGGCGCCATCCGCTCCCGCCGCTGATCCATCGGCCAGTCCAGCACCGACCGCAGCGCCCGGGCCACGCCCTGCGCGTCGTACGGGTTCACGATCTCCGCGTTGAAGAGCTCCTCCGCGGCGCCCGCAAACTCGCTGAGCATCAGCACGCCCGACCCCTCACGCTGCGCGGCGACGTACTCCTTCGCGACCAGGTTCATCCCGTCGATGAGCGGCGTCACCATCGCCACCTCCGCGAGGGCGTACAGCGCGCACAGCTCCGTGAAGGTCACCGAACCATGGATGAAGTGGATCGGCGAGTTGTTCACCGTCGCGTACTTCCCGTTGAGCCGGCCGATCCGCGACTCCACCTCGGCGAGCAGCTCCTGGTACTCCTCCACCTTCTCCCGCGAGGGGACGCTGATAAAGATGAACTTCATCTCGTCGATGAACGCGCAGTCGCGGAGGAACAGGTCGATCGCGTCGAGGCGGTGCAGGATCCCCTTCGTGTAGTCCATCCGTTCGACCGAGAGGATGATCCGCTTGTGCGCGTAGTTCTGCCGGAAGGCTTCGACCTGCTCCGCGTGGGCGGGGGAGTCGATTTCTTCCTCGAACTTGCGGGCGTTGATCCCGATGGGGTACACGCCCAGGTGGGAGATGTGCCCCTCGTGACGGATCCGCGTGAGCTCCGACTCGATCCCCAGGATGCGGAGCACCGCGCTGCGGAAGTGGCGCAGGTAGCCGAACGTGTGGAAGCCGATCTGGTTGGCGCCGAGCAGCCCGGAGATCAGCTCCACGCGGTGCGGGTGGCACCGGAAGATCTCGTAGGAGGGGAACGGCGTGTGGAGGAAGAAGCCGATCCGCAGCGACGACTGGGCCTGGCGCAGCATCTCCGGCAGGAGCATGAGCTGGTAGTCGTGGACCCAGACCATGTCCCCGGGGCGGGCGACGGAGAGGACGGCGTCGGCGTAGAGGCGGTTCACTGCAACGTAGTCGTCCCACCACTGCGCCTCGTAGCGCATGTAGTTGGGCATGTAGTGCATCAGCGGCCAGATGCTCGAGTTGCTCAGGCCCTCGTAGAACCCTTCGATCTGCTCCTCCGTGAGGAAGACGGGGGTGTACCCGTAGTCGCGGGTCAGCAACGACTCCATTTCCTTCTGCCGCTGCGGCTCGGAGATGCCGCCCCCGGGCCACCCGATCCACTTGAGCTCAAACCGGCCGGCCGAGACACCCTCGAGGGCCGTCACCAGGCCGCCGGAAGACTTCTGAATCCCCTCCTCCGTGAGGGTGACCGGCAGGCGGTTCGAGACATTGATGATGGTCTGGCGCATGGGGCTCCCGGGGGCTGGGCGGTCGGTTGCCTTGAAGCATACCGCCGCCAACGGGCCGGGTGGCAGTGGGTGATCGGATATCGGCGGGTTGACGCCCGCGGCGGATAGCCGAGCTTGATGCAGAAGGCCGCGAACGCCAGACCCGCGGCCTCACGGTCCCGTGCGTCCACCATCATCCCGCGTCGGGAGCGTCCCCCGCGTCGCGCGCGGGCGCCTCAACGTTCTCGCCGTCGCCGCCTCGCTTCCGCGGCCGATCCTCCCGCCGATGCTCAAACCGCTTCTGAAGCTCCGCCACGTTGCGGTTGAACGATTCCTTCTGATCCTCGGTCAGCACCCGCAAGATCGCGTCCGAGGCGACACGCAGTTTCGGCGACGTCTCCATCAGGGTGGTCAGCTCCGCCTTCGCCGTATCGACCGCCGCCTGATCGTCCGCCTGCTTCGCCTCGCGCATCGCGCGGACGGCCTCGCGGAACTGCTCGCGGTGTTCCGCCATCCACGCCTTCCGCGATGCCCGCCACGTCTCCATCGCGGCGTCGACCCGCTCGCGCTGATCGGGTGTCAGCTCGATGTCGCGGAAAAGCGCCTCAAACATCCGCTGCCGCATCCGGTCCCGGCGCTCGGCCCGGTGCTGCGCCCCGTCATCCGACGCCTTGGCATCCTTCGCCGCACTGTCCGCGGCCCCCACGGACGAATCCCCGGCCTCTGGACGCTGAGTCCCGGCCGAGTCCTCCGGCTGCCCGCTCGCGGGCTCCGCGGACACGGAGCCGACACCGACGAACATGGCCGTGCAGACCGCCCCAACCTGCCACCACTTCAGCCGCCTCATACCCGCATCCTTTCCCGCGCTCGCCACCGCCCGCCATCTCAGAAGCCGTGCGAGAAGCGGATCAGGGCGCCACGGCTTGCCCGCGCCCCCGGAAGACGCGGGTCAGGCCGTTGCACCCTTCTCCCACACGTTCTCCGGTAGAACGAACCTGGCGACCGGCTATTGCAGCCTAGCAACGCCCTGCCGACCGCTCTATGATCCCCTCTCGGGGAATCGGATCGCGGGGGCACACGGGAAACATCATGGCAGTGACGAAAGAATCGATCGCCGACGCGCTGCGCGGCGTCACCGATCCCAATCTCCATCGCGACCTCGTGTCCCTCGGCTGGGTGAAGTCGGTCGCCTGGTGCGACGGCAGCGCCGCGGTCGAACTCCGCATCCCGCGGGGGGCCGGGAGCTCGCGCGACGAGCTGAAGGCCCGGGTCCAGCAGGCGATCCGCGCACTCGGCCCCGAGGTGGTCGACCTGAACGTCACCGTCTCGCTCGACCTCGCGGGCGGCCAAACGCCGCCGTCGGCGGGGCAGGCACCGCAGCAAGGGGCAAAGGCCGCAGCGCCGCAGCAGAACCCGCAGGACGAGGCCCGCGCGAACAACCCGCTCCCCGGCGTCAAGCACATCATCGCGGTCGGTGCCGGGAAGGGGGGCGTCGGCAAGTCGACGGTGGCGGTGAACCTTGCGGTCGGGCTCGCCCGCCAGGGGGCGTTCGTCGGGCTGCTCGACGCCGACATCTACGGCCCGTCCCTGCCGACGATGCTCGGGATCGACCAGATGCAGGTTCAGGTCCGCGGCCAGAACACGCTGCTTCCGTTCGATGCGCACGGCATCCGCGCGATGACTCTCGGCGCGCTCGTCGACGATGAGAAGCCGCTGATCTGGCGCGGCCCCATGGCCCACGGCGCGTTCCGCCAGCTCTCCATGCAGACGGCCTGGGGGGACCTCGACTACCTCATCATCGACCTGCCCCCCGGCACCGGCGACATCCCGCTGACCATGGCGCAGATGCTCCCGCTCACGGGCGCGGTCGTGGTCTGCACCCCCCAGAAGGTCGCGCAGGACGACGCCCGCCGGGCCGTTCGCATGTTCCAGCAGCTGGGCATCGAGGTGCTCGGCGTCGTCGAGAACATGAGCTACTTCATCGGCGACGACGGCAAGGAGTACGACATCTTCGGGAAGGGCGGGGCGGAGATGATGGCCCAGGAGATGGGGCTGCCGTTCCTCGGCACCGTGCCGATCTCGACGACCCTCCGCCGCAACGGCGACGCCGGCGAGCCGACGCTCAACTTCGACGAAGAGTCGCAGCTCTCCCGCGACCTCGAGGCGGTGGTTCGCAAAGTCGGCGCGCAGGTCAAGGTGCACGAGCTTGGCGCGGGCGGGCCGACGCTCACCGTCCGCTGAGCGCGCCCGTCGGGTGGGGTACACGCCGACAACTCAGGCGGGCGGCGTGCCAGCGGCACGGAGGAGCTGTTCGATCACCCCCTCGTCCAGGTCGGCCCGGAGCGACACCCGCACGCGCGCGGCCCCCGGCGGTACCGTCGGCGGGCGGATCGCCACCGCGAGCAGCCCCGCCTCCCGCAGTCGCGACGCCAGCGCCAACGCTGCCGGAGCGTCGCCCGTGACAAGCGGCACGATCGGCGTCGCCACCCGCGACGGGGGCAGCCGCCAACCCTGTTCCGCGAGCCCTTCGCGCAGCCGTTGCGACCACCGCAGCACCCGCTCCCGGCGCCACGGTTCGTCCCGTACGACCTCCAGCGCCGCGCCGAGCGCCGCCGCCTGCGCGGCCGGAACGCCTGTCGTATAGATGAAGGGCCGCGCCCGGTTGACGATCAGATCGATCACGGTCCGCGACGCGGTGACGATCCCCCCCAGCCCCCCGAGCGCCTTGCTGGCCGTGCTGACGGTGACCGGCACCCGGTCGACCACGCCCTGCAGCTCCGCGAGCCCCGCGCCGGTTTCGCCGAGGACGCCTGTCCCGTGCGCCTCATCGACGAGGAGGATCGCGTCATGCCGCTCCGCCAGGTCGCAGAGCGCGGGCAGGTCCGCGACGTCCCCGTCCATCGAGAAGACGCTGTCGGTCACGATGAAGCGCCGCGGCGGGCGGTGCGCGGCGACACCGACAGGGGCGCGCTGCGCGTGCCGGGCGAGCAACCGGTCGAGTTTCTCGGTCCCCAGGTGCGGGTAGGTCCGCACGGCGGCGCCGCTCGCCTGCGCCGCGTCGATCAGGCTGGCGTGGCAGAGCTTGTCGAGGCAGATCAGGTCACCGGGTCCGGCGAGCGTGGTCAGCACCGCGAGATTCGCGAGAAAGCCGGTGGGCAGCAGCAGCGCGGCGTCGTCCGACCCGGGGTGCTTGAAGCGGGCGAACGCCTGCTCGACCCGTTCGTGTGCCTCGAAGTGGCCGACGACGAGCCGGCTCGCGCCTGCCCCGGTGCCGTGCCGGGCCGTCGCCTCACGGGCCGCGGCGATCAGCCGCGGGTGGATCGCGAGGCCGAGGTAGTCGTTGCTGGCGAGGTTGATCAGTGGCCGACCATCAACCTCAACGGTCGGTCCGGGCCCGGGCAGCATCCGGAGGGATCGGCCGAGGGAGCGGGCGTGGAGCGCATCGAGTTCCGCGGCCGACTCGGCGTCGAGCCGCTTCGACGGGTGCTCAGGCGGTGCATGCATGGGAAATGGCGGGAAGCGACGGCTGCGTGGTCATCGGCGGGAGCGGCTGGCCCGCCGATCACACCTCGTCGTCATCGTCGTGTTCGATCGAGGCAAGGTCCAAGGGGAGCCCCTCGCCCGTGAGCGTCTGTTTCATCAGCCGACCGACCTTGAACTTCACGGTCCGCTTGGGCGGAACCTCGACGGGTTCGAGGGTCTTGGGGTTCTGGGCCATGCGGGCCCGCCGCTGCTTGACCTCGAAGACGCCGAAATCCCGGAACTCCAGGCGGTTGCCCTTGCCCAGTTCGATGATGATCGAGTCCAGGAAGCTCTGGACGATCCGCTTGACGATCACCCGCTTCTGCCCGGTGGCATCGGCGATGTTGTCGATCAGCTCTTTCTTGGTCACCGTTGCCATCGACGCAAGCCCCTCTCCAAAGGTGGCCTCGAGCCCAATACGTCCACGCGTTCGCCCGGCGGGGTGCCGGATCCGGCGGGACGCTCGGCGGCGGGCGGCGTCGGCGGCCGACCCGCCGTTGCCTCCGATCCGAAGTGCCCACGGGGTAGGCGAACACGCGGCAGTATGACGCCGCGCCCATGCCGGGTCAAGCGCCAAATCCAGATGCCATAGGAGATTAGCCCGCCTTGTACACGCCCTCAACCCGGTTTACGATGCCCCCATGCCCGTTGATCCGGCATCCCTGCGCATCGTCCGCTACCCCGATCCGGTGCTCCGCCGACGGGCCGAGGAGCTCCCCGCCGTCACGGATGAGGTCCGGGCCGTCGCTCGCCGCATGATCGAACTCATGCACGAAGCCCGCGGTGTCGGCCTCGCGGCCCCGCAGGTGGGCCTCTCCTGGCGACTCTTCGTCGCCAACCCCACCGGGGAGCCGGAGGACGACCGCGTCTATATCAACCCCGTCTTCGTGAACGCCTCGCGCGCAACCGCCTCGCGCGAGGAGGGGTGCCTTTCGCTGCCGGGCATCCACGGCGACATCACCCGCCCGACCGCGATCACGATCCGCGCCCTGGACGAGCAAGGCGAGCCGTTCGAGGAGACGAGCGACGAGTTGGCCGCGCGGGTTTGGCAGCACGAGAACGACCACCTCGACGGGACGCTGATCATCGACCGGATGCCCGCCATCGATCGTCGGGCGAACCAGCGGGCCCTTCGGGACCTCGAAGAGAGTCTGTGAGGTTCGACGCCGCCGGCCGCTTCGCATCAACTCGAGGCGCTGGTGTACGACCGCAGCGCGAACTGCCAGAACGCGCGGGCGATCAGCAGCACGACCAGCGTGACCCCCGCCGCCGCGAGCCACCACCCGGCGGTGCCCCGGCCGAGCATGTGCTCCGCGGGGACCGTGGTGATGAAGGCGACCGGGAGCACGAACGTAAAGAACACCTGGTACCCCAGCGGGTAGGCCGAGAGGGGGTACTTGCCCGCCTCGACCAGTTCCTGCATGGCGATCGTGATGTTCCACATCTTCACGAACCAGATCGTCAGGGTGCAGAGCATGAACCCGATGCCGTAGAGCACGAGCACGCCGAGCGCGACGAGCGGCAGGCCGAGCAGCACGCCCCCGAGCGACAGCGGCGGGTCGACGTGGGCCGCGGCGTAGGCGATGAGGCCCAGCCCGAACACGACGTTGGGCAGCCCGAACAGCGAGAACTTGTGCGTGCTGAGCCAGAACTGGCTGTCGATGGGCTTGAGGAGGACGAAGTCGAGCGTCCCCTCGCGGACGTACTCCGTCACGCGCATGCGATTGGGCGTCATCACCGCTGACTGGATCCCGGCGACGAGGGTGTAGATGCCCATGACGATCAGGGCTTGCGCCCACGTCCACCCGCCGAGGGTGGCGCCATCTCCTGCCCGGAAGAAGAGCGAAAGCGTGAACACCGACCCCACCAGGCTCGTGAGCGCGGCGAGGGTCGCGACGGTGAAGTTGAGCCGGTATTCCATGTCCGCGGCGAGCGAGGCGCCCCAGAAGCGGAGAACGGTGCGGAGGTATCGGCGGAGCGTGTTCATGGTCTCATGCGGGTTGCGGCTTCGCGGGGTGCGATGACGTCGGGCGGGTTCGCGAAGCCGCAGCGGCTTCCGGGACGGTCACGCGCCCATCGCGGAATAGTGTTTCAACCCGGCGCGCCAGAGGACGCGGTTGGCGACCCCGAGCGCCACGGTCCACACGGACATGACGACGACGCCTTGGATGACGGGCAGCCCCGTCGGGTCGATCAGCAGCCGCGCGGGCAGCCAGACCGAGTAAGGGAACGGCGTGAGCAGCGCGAGCTGCCGCGCCCATTCGGGGAACGCCTCCAGCGGCGCAAGCAATCCCGAGAGGAACAGGTAGGGCAGGAACACGAGCTGGTCCATCGCGAGGACGCGTTCGACCCAGAACGCCAGGATCGCGATGGCGTTCTGCATCAGGTACCGCACCGCGAACGCCCACGCCACGAACAGGAGGAACCCCAGCGCCTGGATCGGCGACGGCAGCCACAGGCCTCCCTCCTCGCCGCCCCAGAGCGCCCGCGGGTAGAGCCAGAAGCACAGGCCCAGGATCCCGAGTGTGAACGGCAGCTTTGCGAGCTGCTCCGAGAAGTGGGACACGGCAAACCGCCAGTGGGGATTGGCGGGCTGCAGAAGCAGCGGCGACAACCGCCCGCTCACCACGTGCCACTCGAACTCGTGGATCACCCACACGACCGTGAACTGGCGGACGAGGAAGGCCGCCAGGAAGTACCGCAGGATCCCGATGTCCCCCTCCCCCGCGATCAGCTCGCCGCTGCCCGCGACTTGCGACCACACGCCCATCATGATCAGCGGGATCGAGGTTGCGATCGACCAGAGCGCGAGCTCCGCGCGATATTCAACCATCATCGCGTAGTACACGACGAAGATCGCGCGGAAGCGGCGGGGTATGCCTTTCATCCCCCTCTCCCCTCCGGGGAGAGGGCCGCGGTGAGGGGCGAGCGTGATTGGATGATCGACGGCGAGCCGGCGCAGGGTGGAAGCGATGTCCGTGGACGTTCGCCCCTCACCTTAACCCTATCCCCAAGGGGGCGAGGGGACCGGACGCGACCGCTGCGGCTAGCCATCGCTGCGCCCCTCCGTGAACAGCTTCCCGATCACCCGCTCGACCGGGGGGTCGGCGATCGTCAGATCCCGAACGCTCAGGTCCGCGAGCACCCGTTCGACCGTCGCGCGCAGCCCGTCGCGGGACACCAGCAGCTTTGCCACGGCCCCGTCGACCGTCTCGACGTCGCCGTAGACCCGCAGCGCTTCCGCGTCGGCGGGGCCGCTCAACTCGATCGTCACCTCGCGGTACGGGGCGAATCGATCCACGACCGCGGCCAGGCTGCCGTCGTGCAGGATCCGCCCTTCGTGGATCACGACCACCCGCTCGCAGAGCGCGGTGATGTCGGCCATGTAGTGGCTCGTGAGCAGGATCGTCGCCTGGTGCTCGCGGTTGTACACGCGGAGGAAGTCGCGGACCGCGTCCTGCGCGTTCACGTCGAGCCCGAGCGTCGGCTCGTCGAGGAAGAGGAGCCTGGGGTGGTGCAGGAGCGCCGCCATGAGCTCGCACTTCATCCGCTGCCCCAGCGAGAGCTTCCGCACCGGCTGGGTCAGCTCCGGCCCGAGCCCGAGCATCTCCGAGAACGACGCGATCCGCCGCTTCGCCTCCGCATCCGGCACGTCATACACCGCCGCGTTGATCCGCAGGGAGTCGGCGGCGGGAAGGTCCCAAATCAGTTGCTGCTTCTGCCCCATCACCAGCGTGATCTGCTTGAGGAACGCCGCCTGCCGACGGAACGGCACGTGGCCCAGCACCTCGATCCGCCCGGCCGTGGGATGGATCAGCCCGGTCGCCATCTTGAGCGTCGTTGTCTTCCCGGCGCCGTTGGGCCCGAGGAACCCGACAACCTCGCCCGGCTCGACCGTGAAGCTGACGCCCCGCACCGCGTCGATCGCGCGGTGCTTCCGCCGGGCGAAGTGGCGCAGGGTCCCGACGAACCCGGGCTGCTTGTCCGCAACGTGGTAGATCTTGGTAAGGTTTTCGACGACGACCGCCGGCATCCGGCGAGTGTATCCGGTGAAACACCGGGCCGCCCGCGGCGTCGCACCGTTGGGGGTTCCCCGTCTGTCTCCGGAGCGCAGCCTTGCACAATCGTTTCCCGATCCGTTCCGCTTCTGTGCTGGCGATCGTCGTTGCGCTGACCTCGCTTCCTGCCTGGGCCGCGCCCGTCGTGGAGCGGGTGACCACGATCGCACCGTTCCCGCGCGGGCTCGCGATGGTCGGCGACGAGATGTACGTGCTCTGCCGCGGCCGGGTCCGCAGCTCGGGCGGCGTTTCGCGCGAGGTCGACGATCAGGCGGGGACGCTGTACGCGATCGACCCGAAGGTGGCGGAGCCCGCGTCGGACCCGGTGGGTGACGCGGTGCAGCGGAACGGGCGCCTCGTGGCCCGGCCGACCGATCCGCCGTTCCGGCTGTGGGACCGCGCGAGCGACCCGCCGGAGGCCGACACCCGGACGGACCGGCCCTATTGCACGCTGCGGTATCACGAGCCCAGCCAGAGCCTCTATCTCTGCGCGTTCAGCGGGGTCGACAAGCCGAACAAGCCGGGCGATCCGATCGCCTTCAGCAAGAACTACACCGATGCGATGCTCCGGTACGACCTCCGCACCGGGAAGTGGTACGAGGTCGACCGGCACGACGGGTCGACGTGGAAGTACCCGGCGGGCGAGCCGGGCACGGCGATGCGGGGCCTGCTCAAGGGGCCGGACAACTGCCTGACGCTGGGCCGGTGGTTGTACGCCGTGGCGAAGGACAACAGCGTCCTGGTGCGTTACGACCTGTCCCCATTCGTGGCTGACGCCGAAGCGGCGCCCGCGCCGGGCCGTGTCCTGATGAACCATGAGGTCGAGGTCGAGGGGCTCGGGCCGCAGACGTATTACGGGCAGAGCGCGCTGGCCTACCACGACGGTTGGTTGTACATCGCGTACCGCACTTCGTCGGTGATCGTTCGGGTGCCGGTGGATGAGGCGTTTGACGTGGTGCAGCCGATCCGGGCCGAGCTGGTGGCCCGCTTCGAGCCGTACGATCCGGTTGAGAAACGATCGGCGGACCTGACCGACATGGGGTTTGACGATCGGGGCCGGCTGTACGTCGTCGCGGCCCAGCCCGCGCGGATCTACCGCTTCACGCCCGACCCCGCGCACGTCTTCGATGCCCGACCGGGCGTCGAGACGCCGCGGCAACCCTGGGTCCACCTCGCCGAGGTGATGGGCAACCCAAAGATGAAGAGCGAGAACGTCCTCTTCCACGATGGCTACCTGTACGTCACCTCGGGCGATGGGTACGACTACCAGGCCGGGGCGGATGGAACCGTTTACCGCGTCGCGGTCGAAGATTGAGCCTCGTGAGGCCGTGCTCGGCGGAGCTTTCTCATTTCCGAGAGGAAACGCGGAACCGCTCCAACGTTCTGTAGAATGGTGCCGTCGATCGCGTTCCGCGACCCACTCTCGACGCTGGGGCAGGCATGGCAAAGACAACCGGTGCGGCGAGCACGATGATCCTGTTGCGACGCGTCGCCCTGCGGATGCGCCTGGCCCGCTTCGGCGTGTGGGCGTATCGGTCGCTCCTGGTGGCGGCGGCGGTTTACGCGGCGCTGCTGCTCGTCAGCCGGGCCACCGGATGGATCCCGGACCGGTTCGAGCTCTGGACGCTGGCCCTGGTCCCCGCGGCGGCGGCGGCGGCGGGCTTCCTCCTCCACCGCGGCCCAACCCTCCGGCACGCGGCCGAACGCGCGGACGAGGCGACGAGGAACAAGGACCTCTTCCTCACCGCGGCGACGCTCGACGGCAGCCCGGGCGAGTATCAGCCCCTCGTGATCCGGGACGCGGAAGCCCGGGCGGCGGCCACGCAGCCGGCAGCCGTGGTGCCGTTCCACCCGTGGGGCCGGGCGGGCAACGCCGCGATCGCCATGCTGGTGCTGTTCGGCCTGCTGTTCCTGCCCCAGTTCGACCCGTTCGGCGAGCGGGAGCAAGCGAACTTGCTGGCGGCGAAGAAGGAGCAGCTCAAGGCGGAGCAGGAGCTGACGATCCGCCGGGCGACCCAGCTCGCGAAGGCCGAGCCGCAGGCCCCGCACTCCGCGGCCGTCGATCAGAAGCTCCAGGAGCTGATGAAGACCTTCCGGGAGATGAAGCAGCAGGACCCGGCGGGGAACCTGCGGAGGCTCGACGAGCAGAAGCAGCTCCTTGAAGACCAGTGGCGGAAAAAGAGCGAGGAGCAGCTCAAGCAGTCGCTGAGCCGTGGGTCGATGGCGCAGCGCTTCGGCGGGGCAACCAGCCAGTCGAGGCAGATGAAGGAGCAACTCCAGCAGGGCAACCCGGACCCGGCGAAGCAGAAGGCCGCGGAACTGCAACGCAAGGTGCAGGAGATGCAGCAGGCGACCGACCCGGTCGAGAAGCAGAAGCTCCAGCAGCAGGTGAAACAGGGGCTCCAGGAGATGGCGAGCATGGCCCAGGACCTGGGGGCCGCCGGGCTGGCGGAGGCCGTCAACCGCGCGATGCAGCAGCTCGATTCGGCGTCGCTCGACGGCCTGTCGCAGGAGTCGCTCCAGGCGCTGTCGCAGTCTCTGTCGCTGTCGCAGCAGGAGATCGAGTCGCTCGCCCAGTCGGCCCGGGACATGCAATCGCTACAGGAGGCGATGCAGGCGATGCAGACCGCGATGGCGCTCAACCAGTTGCAGCCGCTCGACGGGTCGCAGGCCGGCCAGGCCACCAGCCTCGAGGAGTACGCGCGGCTCTATCAGCAGATGCTCGCCGAGTGCCAGGGCGGCGGGATGGGCGGCGGGATGGGCGGCCCGGGCCAGGGGCGGGGCAACGTCGCGCCGGAAGATCCGACGCAGCAGATGGCGACGAAGACCGAGAAGTCCGAGACCGCGCTGCAGGCGGGGCGGATCCTCATGCAGTTCAAGACGAAGGAGATCGGCGAGAAGGGGGAGGTCCAGCGGGACTACCGCGAGGCACTGGTGGAGGTGAAGCAGGGGGCGAGCGAGGCGATCCTCCAGGAGCAGGTCCCGCCCGGTTACCACGACGCGATCCAGAAGTATTTCGACACGCTCGAACCGACACCGGCTACGGGCGGGGACCCTTCAGATGAAACGGGCGCATCGACGCCGGCAGCGGGAACGGTGGATGGAAACTGACAGGTTCGGTGCTGGGAACGCTCGGATCGACAGACGGTGTCGTCTCCGCGGGTGGTGCCTGGCGCTGCTGATGTGCGTTGCGGTGGCCCTGCCGGGCTGCGGCGGCGGCGACGGGAACGAGGACGCGCTGGTCGTCTACGTCGCCCACGACCAGGTCTTTTCGGAGCAGGTGCTCAAGGCCTTCACCGCGGAGACGGGCATCCCGGTGAAGGCGCGGTACGACACTGAAGCGACGAAGTCGCTGGGCCTCACGGAACTGATCAAGCAGGAGGCGTCGAACCCGCGGTGCGACGTGTTCTGGAACAACCTGCTGCTGGGCACCGCGGAACTCGCCGATGAAGGCCTCCTCGAGCCGTACGAGGGGCCGAGTTGGCAGCGGGTCCCGGCGCGATTCAAGGACCCGCAAGGGCGGTACGTCGGGTTCGCGGGTCGGCTGCGGGTCTGGATCGTCAACACCGACCGCGTGCCCGACCCGACGCCGGAGCAGATCGTCGAGCGGATGGCGGCGAGCGACCTGTCGCGCGTCGCGATGGCGAAGCCGATCTTCGGCACGACGCTCTCGCATATGACGGTCTGGTGGAACCGGTGGGGCGGCGACGCCACACGGGAGCGGTTCGCGGACTGGCGGCAGCGCGGGCTCATCGTCCAAGGCGGCAATGGGACCGTCATGAACCTGGTCGCGCAGGGGACGTGTGACTTCGGCCTGACCGATACCGACGACTACTTTGTCGCGGTCGACGCGGACAAGCCGGTGACCATGCTCGTCTACCAGTTGCCGGAAGCGGAGGGCGCGGCGATCCTCATCCCCAACACGGCGGCGATCGTGAAGGGAACGCAGCGGCGGAAGTGGGCCGAGCGGCTGGTGGATTACCTCGCGTCGGAGGAGGTCGAGCTGCGGCTGGCGAAGTCGCAGGCGCGGCAGCTTCCGCTGGGGCCGACGGACCCGACGCGGCTGCCCCCGGAGGTCGCGGAGATGATGCCCCATGTCGAGACGGCGGTGCCGCTCACGGACCTCGTGAGCGACCGGGCGGCGACGCTCGAGTGGCTGAAGACGGAGCACCGGGATTGAGCATCGCGGTCGCGACGGCACACGCGGCGGGTCAGGCGGCGCTCGTCGCGGGGGCGGCATGCGCGCTGGCCCGACCGATCGCGGCACTCGTGCGACGGACACGGGGGACGCGACTGGCGTGGGTCCTGTGGGGCGCGCTGCTGCTGCCGGCCGTCACGCCCTCGCTCCTGGTGGGGTACGCCTACTGGGGGACGTCGCTCTCGCTGGTCCGCCAACCGTGGTTGAACGAGGCGATGTACGCCGCGCTGATGGCCGCGCGGTACGTGCCTGTCGCGGCGCTCGTGGTCTACTTCTCCCCCGCGCCGCCGCTCACGGACGAGTCGCGGTTCTGCGCGTCGCTGGTCCCGGCGGGGCGGGTCGTCTCGGCTCGCGCGTGGTTGGTTCACGGTCCGGGCCGGGCCGTCGCGGTCGGCACGGGGGTTGTGTTTCTCCTCGCGTTCCAGGAGTTCGAGATCGCGTCGCTGATGGGGGTGACGCGGTGGACGGTGTGGCTGTTCGACGCCCAGGTGGGCGGCCTCCCGCTGACCGACACGCTGCGGTACGCGGCGCTCCCGGTCGCGGTGGAGGTCGCGGTGCTCGTGCCGCTGGGGGCGATCCTGCTCACGCGGACCGGGGAGACGGGCGGCCGGGACCCCCGGCCGCGCGGCCGCTGGAGTGGCGCCCTCGCCGCGACGTGGCTCGCAGCCGCCGCGATCGCGGCGGCGCTCGGCCCGCTCGTGGGTGTCCTCTGGGAGGTGCTGGGTGACGTCGGCTCGCTCGCGCGAACCGGCAACATCCTGCCCGACCTGCGGGTGAGCCTCGCCTACGCCGCGGCGGCCGCAGCGCTCGCCCTCCTGCTGATCGCGGCAACCGCGACACGCGGCTCCGCGGCACGGGTGCTCGTGAGCCTCCCGGGCCTCTTCGGATCGCTCGTTCTCGCCCTCGTGATCCTTGCGCTGTTCCAGCGGACGCCACTGACCGGCCTCTACGACACCCCCGTCCCGTGGGCGTTGACGCTCGTGCTGCTGCTCATGCCGCTGGCGACGCTCCTCGCCCTGCTGGTCGGCGCACTGGCCCGGCGGGAGTCGCTCCACGTCGCGGCGCACATGCGCGAGGCGTCGCGGCCGGCGGTCCGCGCGGCGGGCCGACGGATCACCTGGGCGATGCGCGGCAGGCCGTGGTTCTGGGTCGCGGGGCTCCTGGTCTTCGTCGCCTACTTCGACCTTGCCGCCGGCGCGATGCTCGCCCCGTCGGGCGACACGCCCGCGACCGTGACGCTGTACAACCTGATGCACTACGGGCACAACGCGGTGCTCTCGGCGATGACGATGGTGTCCGTCCTCGCGCTGCTTTTGACCCTCGCCGCCGCGCGGGGCGCGGTGGAGGTGATGCCTTCCCTGCCGCGTCCGTGGCGGCGGGCGACCGGAACGACGGGTGAAGATGGGGTGTGACGTGCTCTGGCAACTGCGGGACGTGACGATGCCGGGCGCGGATGCGCCCCGGCTCGATGTCGCGTCGCTCGACCTGCCGGCGGGCATCACCTCGATCCTGGGGGGCAGTGGCGCCGGGAAGACGACGCTCCTGAACCTGCTGGTGGGATTCGAGGCGCCCCGGCGAGGCACGGTGGTGCGCGGCCCGCGGGACCCGTCGCGGCCGCCGGTCTTCTGGGCGCCGTCGAATGGGGGACTCTGGCCTCACCTCAGTGTCCGCCGCCACATCGAAGCCGTCGCACCGGGCGCCAGCGACACCTGGCTGGAACGGTTCGGCCTTGGCCACCGGTCCGCGTCGTTTCCGGTGACGCTCTCGGCCGGAGAGGTGGACCGGCTCAGCGTCGCGCGTGCTCTCGCGTCCGGTGCGGCCGTGCTGGTGATGGATGAGCCGCTGGTCCACGTCGACGGGGGTCTCGCCGAGACGTGCTGGGCCGCGGTGCGGGACCACGTGCGGGAGGCGGGGGCCTCCCTGGTGTTCTCCACGCACCAGCCGGAGGTTGCGCTGCGGGAGGCGAGCCACGCGGTCTGCCTCTCCGGCGGGCGGGTGCTGGCGGCGGGGGCGGTGCAGGACCTGTACTGGCGCCCGGAGAACGAGCGGGTGGCGCGGGCGATGGGCCGGGGCAACTGGCTCGAGCCGGACGAGGCGCGGGTGTGGCTCGGCAGCGCGGTGCGGCCGCAGGTGGTGCGGCCGGAGCGGTTGGACGTCGAGCCGAACGAGGCGGCGCCGCTGCGGTTGACGGACACACGCCACGCGGGACCGGCCGCGGAGTCGGAGGTGATGCACGAGCCCTCGGGCCGGCGGCGGTGGTTCTGGCACCGCCCGCGGTGGCCGTCGCTGGCGGTGGGGCAGCGGGTGGCGCTGCGGGTGCTGACGCTGCTGCTGGTCGCGCTCCTGCTGGCCGGCTGCGGCGACACGGGGGAGAGGGCGCTGGCGGTGCGGGAGGTGCGGCACGTCCCGTTCCCCGCGGACGGGCAGCGCGTGCCGGCGCCGCGGAGCGTCGCGATCGGGCCGGATGACAGCGTGCTCGTGCTCGACACCGCCGGCCGCGTCCTGATCTTCGATCGGGCGGGCGTGCCCCAGCGGCAGTGGAAGATGCCGACGAACGCGAACGGCAACCCGGAAGGCGCCTGCTTCCTGCAAGACGGGCGGATCGCCGTCGCGGACACGCATTACCACCGCGTGCTCTTCTTCGACCGCGACGGCAACGTGGTCGACGAGTGGGGCCGGCGGACGACGAGCGGCGAGCCGGGCACGTTCGAGTTCCCCGTCTCCATCACGCAGGACCCGCGCGGGTTCATCTACATCGCGGAATACGGCGGGTTCGACCGCGTGCAGAAGTTCACGCCCGCGGGCGAGTTCGTCCTGGCATTCGGGGCGGTGGGCACCGGCCCCGGCGAGTTTCAGCGGTGCGCCGGGGTGTCGTGGTACAACGGCAGGCTGTTCGTCGCCGACGCGTCCAACGGCCGCGTGCAGGTGTTCGATGAGGAGGGGCGTTTCATTGAAGTACTCGGGGAGGGGGGCACGCCCGCGTCGTTCCGGTTCCCGTACGACATCGCGGTCGCGGGAGACGGGAGCGTATTCGTGGTGGAATGGGGCGCGGGGTGCGTGGCGCGGCTGACGCCGGAGGGGGAACTGGTCGGGCGCTGGGGCCGACCGGGGAGCGGGCTGGACCAGATGCGGACGCCCTGGGGGATCGGGGTGGACTCGAAGATGCGGGTGTGGGTGGCGGACACGGAGAACCGGCGACTGGTGAGCCTGTCGCTTTAGGCGGTGCGGGGAAGCGTTTCGATCGTCGATCATCATGGAACGGTTGAAGGCCTTCATCCTGAGCCTGTTCCCGCCGAAGCGGCGGCCGATCACGTGGCGGTCGTGGCTGCCGCCGGTGCTGTTCCTCGCGGCGTTCGGCGTGCTGTGCGTCGCGCTGGAGGTCGGCGAGGTGATCGTGTTCACCTACCCGCTCGCGTTCGTGCTGCTGATCGCCGCGGCGTGGGTGTGGTGGCTGAACGAGGCGGGCTACAGCGGCCTGCGGGGCTGGCGGAACACCGCATCGCTGCTCGTCCGGCTGTCGCTGCTGGGCCTGTTCGTCGTCCTGCTCGCGGAACCGCGCGCGGTGCGGAAGAGCGACGCGCTGTCGGTCGTGTTCGTAGTCGATCAGTCGCAGTCGGTCCGGCCGGAGGCGCTCGACGCGTCGCTGCGGTACGTGACCAGGCTCGCGCAGGGCAAGCCGGAGCGGGACGAGGTCGGGCTCGTCACGTTCGGTCGCAGCGCGGTGGTGGAGATGCCGCCGAGCGTGGCGTTTCCGTTCGAGGGGTTGGCGATCCAGGTCGAGCGAGACGGAACGAGTCTCGAGCAGGCGCTGTCGCTGGGGGCGGCGGTGCTGTCGGAGGAGCACGCGGGCCGGATCGTGCTGATCAGCGACGGCGTGGAGACGGACGGCGAGGCGGCGCGGGTGCTCGACGAGCTTCGGAGCCGCAACGTCCCGGTCGACGTGCTGCCGATCGCGTACGACTACGACAAGGAGGTCCTGGTCGAGCGGCTGGACCTCCCGCGGAACGTCCGGGTGGGCGAGAGCTACGAGGCGGTGGCGATCCTCTGGGCGGCGCACGCGGGGAAGACGAAGCTCTACCTGCGGGAGAACGGGGTCCCGGTCTTCGAGCAGGAGGTCGAGTTCGAGCCTGGTAAGAACCGGTACGTGATCCCGATCTACCTGCGGGAGCCGGGCTACTACGAGTACACCGCCACGATCGAGCCGCCGCGCGGCGAGGACAGTTGGGCCCACAACAACAAGGCGGTGAGCTACCTGTTCCTCCGCGGCGAGGGGCGCGTGCTGGTGGTGGCGGACAGCGAGGGGGACCCGCGGGACGTCGAGCCTTTCGTGCGGGCGCTGCACGAGGCGGAGCGGGACGTGCAGGTGATGTCGGCGTTCGAGCTGCCCAGCGACCCCTTGGCCCTGATGCCGTACGACGCGATCGTCTTCGCGAACGTGCCGGCGGATCAGTTCGCGATCACGCAGTTGCACGCGTTAAAGAAGGCGGTGGCCGATCACGGCATCGGGTTCCTCATGCTCGGGGGCGGCAACAGCTTCGGCCCGGGCGGGTACCACCGCACCCCGGTGGAGGAGGTGCTGCCCGTCACGATGGACGTGACGCAGCGGAAGATCCTGCCCAAGTCGGCCCTGGCCATCGTGCTGCACACCTGCGAGTTCCCGCAAGGCAACTCGTGGGGCAAGGAGATCACGAAGGCGGCGATCCGCGTGCTGGGCGAGCAGGACGAGGTGGGCGTGCTGGTCTTCGACTGGCAAGGGGCGGAGCAATGGCTCTTCCCGCTCACGCCAGCGGGGCAGTACCAGCAGATGGTGCCGCTGATCAACAACGCTCAGATCGGCGACATGCCCGACTTCGCCCGCACGATGCAGATGGGCCTCGCGGGGCTGCAGGCCAGCGACGCGATGACCAAGCACATGATCATCATCTCCGACGGCGACCCGCAGCCGCCGTCGCCGGCGCTGCTCGCGCAGTACCTCGCGTCGCAGATCACCGTGTCGACGGTGGCGGTGTTCCCGCACGGCAACACCACGCAGGTGATGCAGCACATCGCCGGCGCCACCGGCGGGCGGTTCTACTTCCCGCAGGACCCCAACACGCTCCCGCAGATCTTCATCAAGGAGGCGAAGACCCTGCGGCGGAGCATGATCCAGAACAAGACGTTCACCCCCGCGTCCGGCTTCCCGTCACCGATCCTCAAGGGGATCGACGCGATGCCCGAGTTGCACGGCTACGTCATCACCACCGCCAAGGCGCGGAGCACGACGATCCTCGAAGTGCCCGACGCCGAGGAGCCCGAGCCGGTGCTCGCCACCTGGCGGCACGGCCTGGGGACGACCGCCGCGTTCACGAGCGATCTGTCCTCCAACTGGGGCAAAGACTGGGTCACGTGGGACCGGTACCGCGCGTTCGTGCAGCAGCTCATCATCGACATCTCCCGCGTGGGCGACCCGGGCAATCTCCGCCTCTACGCCTACTCCGCGGGGAGCGAGGGCGTGATCGTCGTGGAAGATTTCGCGGAGGAGGCGGGCTTCCTCGACGTCGTCGCCCGCGTCGATGGTCCGCGCCATGCGCAGAGCGAGGTCTCGCTGCGACAGGTCGGGCCGCGGCGGTACGAGGGGCGGTTCCCGCTCGACGGGGAGGGTCGGTATCAGATCGCCGCGGTCGGCCGAGGCAGCGGTGGGGCGGGCGCGGCGGTCGAGGCCGCCGACGGTGACGAAAGCGGGACCGCCGGCGGGACGCGCGAAGAACGCGCGTTCGGCGGGTTGATGGTCGCCTACTCGCAGGAGTTCCTCCGCCTCCGCTCCAACCCGATCGTGATGGAGCAGATCGCCGAGCGAACCGGCGGCCGCGTCCTCTCCGGGGACGAGGAGGCGCGCGACATCTACGTGCCCGACCGTCCGGACACGCGGCGCTCGCTGCCCGTGTTCGACTGGTTGCTCGTGGCGCTGGCGTGCCTCGTGCCGCTGGACGTGGCGATGCGCCGGGTACAGCTCGACTGGGCGACCATCCGCGGCTACTTCGGACAGACCACCCACCGCCCGAGCGAGGAGACGTTCTCCAAGCTGCTGCACACGAAGCGGAGCGTCAGCGCGACGCTTCAGACGACGAACGAGGAACTGGTCGCGGCGCGGGCGCGGCAGACGGCGCTGCACACGGCCGAAGCCACCGCCGCGGAGGACGTCGCCGCGGCGCTGCACACGGCCGCGGCGAAGCCACCGGCGGCGGAAGAGACGCCGTCTTCCACAACCGAGCGGCTCCTCGCCCGCCGGCGACGGCTGCGGGACGACGACCCCAGATGATCCCAGGAGCGACACCATGACCCAGGCGGCCGACACGCTCGACATGCTTCAGTCCGAGGCCCAGCAGTTCCGCGACGAGCTGTCGCGCATCCGCGACGAGGTGGGCCGCGTCATCATCGGCCAGAAACGGGTGGTGGAGGCGACACTCACCGCACTCTTCTGCGGCGGCAACGTGCTGCTCGAGGGCGTGCCCGGGCTCGGTAAGACGGAACTCGTGAAGGCGCTCTCGCGGACGCTGGACCTCGAGTTCCGGCGGATCCAGTTCACGCCCGACCTCATGCCCGCCGACATCATCGGCACGAATGTGATGACCGAGGGCAGCGACACGTCGGGCGGAGCGGCGTACCGCATCGAGTTCCGCAAGGGGCCGATCTTCACGCAACTGCTGCTCGCGGACGAAATCAACCGCGCCACGCCGAAGACGCAGTCGGCCCTGCTGGAGGCGATGCAGGAGAAGGCGGTGACCGTGAGCGGGCACACGATGCCCCTCGTCCCGCCGTTCTTCGTGCTCGCGACGCAGAACCCGCTGGAGCAGGAGGGCACCTACCCGCTCCCCGAGGCGCAGCTCGACCGCTTCATGTTCAAGGTCGACGTCCCGTTCGTGAATCGTGAGGAACTCAACGAGATCCTCACGCGGACGATCCTGAAGAAACCGATCGAAGTCGAGAAGGTCATGACCGGCCGGCGGATCGTGGAACTCGGCCAGACGCTGGACAAGGTCGTCGTGGCCGACCCGATGCGGGACTACGCGGTCCGCCTCGTGTTGGCGACGCACCCGGACAGCCCGGTGGCGCCCGAGCCGGTGAAGCGGTTCGTGAAGTGGGGCGCGAGCCCGCGTGCGGCCCAGGCGCTCGTCCGCGCGGGGCGGGTCCACGCCCTCGCGGAGGGGCGGGCGCACACGGCGTTCGAGGATATCCGCGCCTACGCCGTCGAGGTGCTCCAGCACCGCGTGCTGCTGAACTACGACGGGCAGGCGGAGGGGATCCGCGTGGCGCAGCTCG
Source organism: uncultured Phycisphaeraceae bacterium (assembly GCA_964555075.1). Taxonomy (GTDB): domain Bacteria; phylum Planctomycetota; class Phycisphaerae; order Phycisphaerales; family Phycisphaeraceae; genus CAZKRE01. The sequence goes on along the minus strand of CAZKRE010000006.1, from coordinate 9,137 downwards.
TGGAGAAGATCATCGAGGGCGTCAACCCGCACGCCTGAGGTACCGCTCGCTGGCACGCGCAACGCGCCCGCTGAACGTGAGACGAGATGGACGTGACGCAAACGCAGCTCACCCGGCTCCTGCCCAACGACGTGCTCTCGCGCGTCGAGCGGATGCGGCTCAACCCCAACCGCAGGTTCACCGTGCGCAGCCGCGGCGAGCACCTCACCGGCAAGGGCGGCCAGTCCACCGAGTTCAGCGACTACCGCGACTACACCGCCGGCGACGACATCCGCTACGTCGACTGGAATATCTTCTCCCGGCTCCAGCGACCCTATCTCAAACTCTTCCACCACGAGGAGGAACTGCACGTGGTCATCCTCATCGACGCGTCGACGTCGATGAACTTCGAGGGCAAGCTGGACCGCGCCAAGCAGCTCGGCGCCGCGCTCGGTGTCATGGGGCTCTTCAACCAGGAGAAGGTCAGCGTCTGCGCCTTCAGTGATGGCCGAGGACCGATCGCCCGCCTCCCGGCGTGCTCCGGGCGAGGCAGCCTGCGGAAGCTGTTCGGATTTATCGAGCCGATCGAGGCGGGCGGGCCGCTGCCACTCGAGAAGGGCGTCGAGCAGATGATGCGCGACCACCGCGGCCGCGGCGTCTGCATCGTCCTCTCCGACTTCCTCACCTACAGCGATCCCGGCGCCGCGTTCACCCGGCTTTTCAGCGCCGGCCTCGAAGTCTTCGCCATCCAGATCCTCGGCCCGACCGAGATTGATCCCGAACTCGGCGGCGACATCCGCTTCGTCGACAGCGAGGGCGCCGGCACGCTCGACGTCACCGCGGGCGGCGACGTCCTCGCGATCTACCACGAATACCGCCAACGCTACGAGAACCACCTCGCCGCGATGTGCAAGCAGCGCGGCGGCCGGTTCCTGAGCCTGAGTTCGCAGATGCCGCTCGAAAAGGTGCTTTTCGACGAGCTGCGACGGAAGGGATGGGTCCGATGATCGGGCACGCGCGATGTCGGTTGTGCGACGGTGACGCGGGAAACAAGTCGCCGCGCCGCCTCGCCCTACATCCGACATCCAACATCCCCCATCGAACAGCAGACTGATCATGGGCTTCTACGCACTCTCCTATGCCTGGCTCGCGCTGCTCATCCCGCCGCTGGTGGCGCTGTACTTCCTCAAGCTCAAGCGGCCGCGGCTGGAGATCCCGTCGCTGGTCCTGTGGAAGCAGGTCCTCGACGACAAGCGGGTCAACTCGCCGTTCCAGCGATTCAAGCGACACATTCTGCTGCTGCTCCAGTTGCTGCTGCTCGCGCTCCTGATCCTCGCGGCGATGCAACCCTACCGCGAGGGCGGCGCCGCCAAGGCCCGCCGCACCCCCATCCTCATCGACCGCTCCGCCAGCATGGCCGCTCTCGACAAGCCCGGTGGCCAGACCCGCCTCGACGCCGCGAAGTCGAAGGTGCGAGACATCATCAACAACCTCGCCCCCGCGCAGGAGCTTGCGCTCGTCGCCTTCAGCGACTCGGCCACCCGCCTCACCGACTTCACCAGCAACAAGCGGCTGCTCCACGACGCGCTCGACCGCCTCGAGGTGGAGCACGTGCCCAGCGCCCTCGCCGACGCGCTGCGGATCACGCAGGCGATGTCCCAGCGGACCCCATTCGACGAGGCCGTGCTCTTCTCCGACGGCAACTTCCCCACCGAGACCGACGTCGCCCAATCGTTCCGCGTGAACTATCAGCGGCTCGACCCGGCCGGCCCGAACATGGGCGTCACCCAACTCGTCGCCCGCCGCGGCAGCGCGAGCACCGCCAGCGCCGCCGGCCGGTGGGACGTCTTCGTCCACATCGCCGCCTCCCGTCCCGTCCCCGGCAGCGAAGCGACCAGCATGACCGGCATCGTGGAGGTGCTGCTCGACGGCCAGCCCCTCGCCGATCAGGTCGTGACAATCGCCGCCGGCCAGTCCGAGCGGATTCTTTTCCCGGTGTTTCTCGAGCGGGCGGGTGTCGTGTCGGTCCGGCTGCGCCCGCAGGGATTCGACGCGTTGCGGATCGACGACGAGGCCGCGATCCGGCTCGACCCCGCGCGCCGGCTCGACGTCTTCGTGCCCGACTCCCTCACCGCCTACCGCGCCGCGCTCCGCTCGGTCTCCGACGTCGAGCTCCACGGCGGCGCCACGACCGACGGCGGCGTCTTCGACCTGGTCATCACCGATGCCGCCGACCCCTCCCAAGTCGCGCCCGTGACGTTCCACGTCGGCGTCATCCCCGCTGATCTCTCGCCGCTGCTGGCGGTCTCCGACGAGGGCGGGGCGGTCATCGACTGGCGACGCGACGCGCCGCTGCTCGCCCACGTGCAGTGGGGTGATGTGCTCCTCCTCGGCGGGCCCGTCGCCCGCCCCGAAGTCCGCGAGAACGACTACGAGAACCTCGGGTTCGAGGTGCTGGTCTACGGCCAGCGCGGTCCGCTGCTCGTCCAGCGACGCGAGGCCGCGCGGGTGTCGTTCTACCTGCTCTTCGACTCGGATCGATCCACGCTCCCGTACCGCGTCGGCTTCCCCATCCTCCTGCAGAACCTCGTGCGGATCGCCATGCACGACGCCGGCCTGCTCGAGACGCCCGGTGCCCGCACCGGCGTGCTCCCACGCGTCGCCCACTTCCGGCCGAACGAGACCCTCCGCGTCTCGCTCCCGGGCGGCGGCACCCGCGAAGCGCAGGCGGACGCGGCGGGCGTCGTGGTCGGCGTGCCCGCGCCGCGGGCGGGCGTCTACCGCATCACCGGCGGGGAGCACGATCGACAGGTCGTCGCCAGCCTCCTCGATGCCCGTGAAACCTCCCTTGCCGGGGTCGATGAGATCCGCTTCAACGAACTCGCGGTCGCCGCCACCGAGGCGCCCGTGAAGGTCGACCGCCCGCTGTGGCGCTGGCTCGCGCTCGCCGGGCTGGCGCTGCTGCTCGTAGAGTGGTGGTTCTTCCAACGCCGGCCCGGCGGGTTCCGCGGCGCTGCACCCCGGGCGGTGTAGCTCCGGGTGCTCGTGGCCGGCTCCAACGGTCGACCCCTTCCGGCAGGACGCCCCTCGGCAGACGCGACGACTCGCGCGGCGTCGCGGTATGATGTTCGGCAACTGTTCCGGTCCCCTCGCCCGGACGAGGCGGGGGGTGCCGAACTCCATCGCAACGGAGTGCCAGGAGTTCCCGCCGCGTGCTTCGCGAACTGCACATCTCCAACCTCGCCGTGATCGAGGACGCCACGATCGAGTTCGACGCCGGGCTCAACGTCTTCACCGGCCAGACCGGGGCGGGTAAGAGCTTGGTGATCGGGGCGTTCGAGATGCTCCTGGGGCTGCGGTCGGCGACCGACATGCTCCGCCCCGGCGCCGACGAGGGCCGCGTGTCCGGCGTGTTTGAGGTGAGCGATGCGGGCGTTGCCGCCGAGGTGTCCCGCCTCCTCGACCAGAGCATCGCGGAGGGGGAGGGGCTGCTGATCACGCGGAAGCTCCACGCCTCCGGCCGAACCAGCGTCTCGGTCAACGGCATGCCCGCGACCGCCGCCATGGTCAAACAGGTCGGCCAGTTGCTCGTCGACATCCACGGCCAGCACGACCACCAGTACCTGCTCCGCCCGAGCAACCAGCTCGTCATCCTCGACGCCTTCGCCCGCTGCGGCGACGACCGGCTGCGGTTCGGCGACGCGCTCGCGAAGCTCCGGGAGCTTCGGGACCGGCGGGAGGAACTCGGCGCCAGCCGCACCCTCCGCCGGCAGCAGCTCGAGCTCTACGAGTTCCAAGCCGACGAGATCGACGCCGCCGATCCGCAGCTCGGCGAGTTCCCCGAGCTGCAGGCCCGGCACGACGTGCTGTCGAACGTGCAGCGGATCAAGCGAGACGCGGGCCAGGCGCACGCCGCGCTCTACGAGGCCGAGGGATCGATCAGCGAGCGGCTGCAGGTCGTGACGCACCTGCTGCTGGAGCTCGCGGCGATCGACCCCGAGCTCGGCGACATCGCCGACGGCGTGCGGAGTGCGACGCTGTCGCTGCAGGAATCGGCGTTCGAACTGGGGCGATACGTCGACCGCCTCGAGCACGACCCCGCCGAACTCGCCGAGGTCGAGGACCGGCTCAACGCCCTCAACCGCCTCGTGTCGAAGTACGGAGACCCGAAGATCGGCGGCGACGATCCGGTCGAGCAGCTCCTCACCTACCGCGCGCAGATCGGCGAGGAGATCACCCGCCTCCGCGGCCAGGACGACGACCTCTCCCACATGGACACGGAGATGGCGTCACTCCGAAAGGAGTTGCAGGCGGTGGGCGAACGGCTCCGCGCGGCCCGCACCAGGGCCGCGGCCGAGCTCAGGCCGCTCATCGAAAGTCAACTGAGGCAACTTGGCATGGGCGAGGCGCGGTTCGACGTGCGGTTCGAGCCCGTCACCCTCGACTCGCCCGACCTGCCCGCCTCGGGGCTCGACCTCGTCGAAATGGTCGTCGAGACCAATCCGGGCCAGGACTTCAAGCCGCTCCGCAAGATCGCCTCCGGCGGCGAGTTGTCCCGAATCATGCTGGCGATCAAGAGCATCCTCGCCGGCAGCGACCGCGTGAGCGTGCTCGTGTTCGACGAGATCGACGCGAACATCGGCGGCCGGCTCGGCAGCATCATCGGGGAGAAGCTCCGCGAACTGGCGAACGGCGGAACCCTCAACGCCCGGAACAACGGCCGGGGAAAGAAGGGCGGCAAGACCCAGCCGCCCTCCTCCTCGCACCAGGTCCTCTGCATCACGCACCTCCCGCAGATCGCCGCCTTCGCCAACCGCCACCTCCGCATCGAGAAGAGCGTCGGCGGGGGGGGCAAAGGCAAGCAGCGCGAGACCCGCACCACCGTCGTCGCCCTGGAGGGCAAAGCCCGTGTCGAAGAGCTCGCCGAGATGATGGCGGGCAAAGACGCCACCGCCACCACCCGCAAGCAGGCGGAAGAACTCCTCGCGGCGGCGGGGGGGTGAACGGCGCGGTCTGCCGGAGCCCATCAAAGATCGTTCCGCAGGCCGCTTTTCCCCTGATCCCGTTTCGCGCTGTGCGACGCCACGTCGTTCAGGTCCAGCTTCCGCAGTTCCTCATTGAGCTCGGTGAAGTCGTCCTGCGGCTGGTACCCCAGCAACTCGCGGCCGCTGGAGATATCCATCCGCTTGAAGCGGTTGTCGGACAGGCCGTGAACGATCGCGAACCTGAGCGTCTCGTCGTCGACGCACTTCTGCAGCAGTTGCGTGAGGTCTCGCCGGGAGACGAAGGCGTCCATCATGACGTCGATCGCCTCCTCCTGCTTCGCCTTCTCCCGGGGCTGGAACGCGCCGATGCGGACGGCGATGCACGAGAGGCCCTCCTGCTCCGCCATATAGCGGCAGAGCGCCTCGGCGAAGCACTTGCTCACGCCGTAGAGGTCGCCGGGGTTGACCGGGTCGGTCGCCTTCACCTGGACGTCGGCGCGATAGCCGGAGATCGCGTGGATCGAGGAGGCGTAGACCAGCCGCCGACACCCCGCCGCCTTCGCCGCCACGCACATGTGGTAGTGGCCGCGGATGTTGCTTTCGATGAGGCTGTCCCACGTCGCGCTGGGGCTCGGGTCGGCCGCCAGATGCACCACCGTATCGACGCCCCGGCAGATCTCCTTGAGCGTGGGCAGGTCGCTCAGCTCGGCCTTGACGACCTCGCCGAACTTGTCGACGGACTTGCCGTCGTCTTTCGGGCGGACCATGAGGCGGAGGTCGTAGCGTTCGTGCGAGTGTTCCGCGAAGTAGGAACCGATGTCGCCGGACGCGCCGGTGACGAGGACTTTCCGCCGGCCGCGGGGCACGGGCTCGTTGACCAGGGGCTTGTTGAAGCTGAAGTTCAGTGGCATGTCGCTCTCCGTGACGCGGGTCATCCAACGTCGCGGGAACGATAGGCCGATGAGGCGTAGCGATCAGCGGGCGCCGACGGTCAGCGGCACGGGCTGGGGCCGGACGGTGTGCGTGCCGGGGATGGCGATCTGCAGGGGGCGGCGGAGGCCGTCGGGTCCCTTGGGGGGGATGCGGTCTTCGTCGATGATCCGCTGGATCGCCATGATGCCCTCGATGAGGGTTTCGGGGCGGGGCGGACAGCCGGGAACGTAGACGTCGACCGGGACGAACTGGTCGATCCCCTGGACCACGGCGTAGGTGTCGAACACACCGCCCGTCGAGGCGCAGGCTCCCATCGAGATGACCCACTTCGGTTCGGTCATCTGCTGGTAGATCCGCTGGAGCACGGGCAGCATCTTCACCGCGACCCGGCCGGCGACGATCATCAGGTCGCTCTGCCGAGGGCTGAATCGCATGACCTCGGCGCCGAAGCGGGAGACGTCGTACCGCGAGGCGGCGGTTGCCATCAGCTCGATGCCGCAGCAGGCGGTGGCGAAGGGCATCGGCCACACCGAACTGCGGCGGGACCAGTTGATCATCCGCTGCAACTGCGTGGTCGCGAACCCCTCGGTCGGCATGACGGCTTCAATACCCATAGGCCGGAATGATAGGAAGAATGCGGCCTCGAAGCCAGCGACCGACGGGCACGGCAGACGCCCGCCCGCGTGGCGAGACGTCCCCCGCCTGCACCGTATGTGGTTGTCAAAGAGCGGGTTCCGGCGACCGTGGCGCCGACGAGGGCTCGCGAGGGAGCCCGGGCCGATTCTGATCGCGAGGCGCCTGTTCAATTATACCTGACCTAGGCGGGATTGTCCACCAGCCGGTTCAGGGGCCGCGGTGGCGCCGCGGGATCGATGAGATCGAGGCCGTTTGGTCGATAACGAGCGCATGACCACGCCCGCGCCGGTGACCAACCCGCCGTCTGCCGCCCGCTCGTCGCCGTCCATCGACCGGGCGATGGCGTCGGTTCGGGGGCTGAGGCTGCTGGGCAAGGTCGCGGGGCTGGGGTGGGCGATGCCGTACCTGCTGATGTACTGGGGCGGGTGCTTCACGATGGGCCGCGACCGGGCGTTCCGAGGCAGCAGCGAGCGCATTGGCGCGCTCACGGGGCAGCTTGGCGTCTACGCCCGGCAGTGGTTTTACCGGGTCACGCTCCGCGAGGTGGGCGACGACGTTTACTTCGGTTTCATGTCGATGTTCAGCCGCGCGGACATCCGCATCGCCGACCGCGTCTACATCGGGCGGTTCTGCTCGGTCGGGCTGGCGGACCTCGAAGAGGAAGCGGTCCTCGCGGACGGGGTGCAGGTGCTTTCCGGCCGACACGCGCACGCGTCGGCGGGCGGGTTGCGGGCGCACGGGGAGGTCCGGTTCGAGCGGGTGACGATCGGTCGGCGGGCCTGGCTGGGCGCGAACGCGGTGGTCATGGCGGACGTCGGCGAGAGCGCGATCGTCGGCGCCGGCGCGGTGATCACCAAACCGGTGGGGGCCGAGGCCCGCGCGGTTGGGGTGCCGCCCAAGCCGCTGACGGCGATCTTCGCGACCCCCGCCGCGCAGGCGGCGTGAACGACGCCCGTCGGCGGACCCGCCGGGCGGCGACGGCGGCTCGCCGGTTCAGGCGCTCGCCGCTTCGGGCATCAGCGGGGCGGTCCGCGTCTGCATGGTCACTGGGAGCACGACGTTGAAGGTGGCGCCGTGGCCCGGGACGCTGTCCACGTCGATCTCGGCGTGGAGGATCTGGGCCAGTTCCTTGCTGATCGTCAGGCCCAGGCCCGTGCCGCCGTGGACCTTGGTGACGGACGGGGCGAGCTGGGTGAACTTTTCGAAGATGCGGGGCTGGTCCTCGGCGGGGATGCCCGGGCCGGTATCGGTGACGCTGAGGCGGACGCGGGCGACGCCGCCGGACGTGCGTGGCGGGGCGGAGCCGGCGCCGAGCGTGACGGTGCCCCCCTCGGGCGTGAACTTGATGGCGTTGCTGAGGAAGTTGAAGAGGATCTGCTGCAGCTTGCCCGCGTCGGTGTGGACGAGCGGGAGGCCCGGCTCGACCTTGAGCCGCAGCGCGACACCCCGTCGCTCGGCCTGGAGCTTCATCAGCGCGACGAGGCCCTCGCACATGTCCGACACGCTCGTGGGCGAGACGTGTACGTCCATCCGCCCGGCCTCGATCTTCGCGAGGTCCAGGAGGTCGTTGATGAGGTCCAGCAGCCGCCGGCTCGAGGTGATGATGTTGGCGGCGTATCGCTTGCGCTTTTCGTCGACCGGCCCGGTGCGATCGGCGAGGGTCTCCTGCAGCACCTCCGCGAACCCGACGATGGAGTTCAGCGGCGTGCGGAGCTCGTGCGACACGTTCGCGAGGAACTCGCCCTTGATCTTGTTGGCTTCGTAGAGCGCGACGTTGGTCTCGGCCAGCTCGCCGAGCTTGAGGTCGAGGCTCTTGTTGATCTGTCGGAGCTGGTCCTGCTTCTCCTTGAGGCCCCCGAGCATGGTGTTGAACATGTTCGAGAGCTCCTCGTACTCGTCGCCCGTGTTGATGTCGGAGCGGACGTCGAGATCGCCCTCAGAAACCTTGGCGGCGTAGCCGCGGAGGATGCGGACGGGCGAGAGGATGATGCGGGTGGTGATGAACCAGAACACGCCGATCGCGAGCAGGCCGGCGAAGATGCCGGCGGCGAGGATGTAGATGCGGTTGATCGCCTGCTGGCTCGCCGCTTCGGGATCGCGGAGGTGGATGAGCAGGACGCGCTCGAGCGGGTCCTCGATCGATTCCGCGACCAGAGGCGAGGCCCGCCGCGACTGCGCGAGATCGGAGCGGCGGATGGCGCGGGCGTAGCGGTAGTACCGCTTGCCGTCGGCATCGATCGCGCTGGTGAAGTCCTGGTCGAACTCGGGGTGGGCCTCGAACCGCTCGATCACGCGCTTGAGGAACGCGTCCCTCTCGGGAATGTGCGCGAGGTCGTTGCGGCTCAGGAGCGTGAGGGTGAGATCGGTGTCGGCTCGCAGCGTGCCGGTGCCGGCGCCGAGCGGCACGAGCGCCCCGCCGAGCTGAATCAGGTCGGCGAGGTAGGCCTCCGCGAAGTCCTCGGCCCGCTCCTTGGGCACCCGCTCCACCAGCCGCTCCATCCGCAGCCAGACCACGGCCAGCGCGGACGTGAGGATCAGAACCACGGCAGCGCCGAACAGCAACTGGCACTTGTTCGCGAGGCTGATCCGAACGCCCTTGGCCAT
>CAZKRE010000005.1:0-42731 GCA_964555075.1 uncultured Phycisphaeraceae bacterium | reverse complement strand
TCGGCGGCCGTGGGATCCGGGGGCAGACCGCGATTTTTTTACCTATCGGCTTCAGCGTCCTTTCAACAGCGCATCGGCCTGCGCATCTGCATCGACAGCCGCAACAGCACGTCCATCCACGGTGCCGTGCCGGCAGGTCCGCCCGCCCCTTCGTCGGGGAAGCTCCCTCCCCCGCCGGCCGCTTCCCGGCCGGCGACTTCGCTACCGGCTACTCCCGGTTTCGCGGCTCGGCCGGCCGGTCCCGCGTCACGCCCTTGAGGCGAACCAGGCCGTTGCGGACGGCGAAGCGGGTCAGGTCGCTCACGCTGCCGAGCTGGAGCTTCTCCATCACCCGGCGGCGGTGGCTCTCCACGGTCTTGACGTTGAGGCCGGTCTCCTGGGCGATGTCTTTGGCCAGCCGCCCCTCGGCCAGCAGCTGGACGATCTCCCGCTCGCGCAGGGTCAGCTCGCGGCCGCCGGCGGCGTCGGGCTTCCTGCCGTTAGCAGCCTGTCGGGTTTGCTTCCTTGGGGCGGCCAGCTGGGTTCGCGAAGCCGCGAAGCGGCGGGCGCGCGGGTGCCGCGGGTTATCGTTCCTCGACGATCTGCGGCCGGGTGCTCTCGATGATGGCGAGAACTTCCTTCTGTTCCTGGTCGCGGATCTGGAGCTTGTCGAGGGTGGCCTTGAAAGCGCCGACGGCGGCGTCGAACTCGGCGTTGGTGATCTGCATGCCCTCGTGGACCTGCTTCATGTTGCCGCCCTCGTACCGGGGCGGGCCGGCGGTGGCGACGGCGAGGAACTGGGCGAGGTGGCGTTTGAGTTCGGCGACGTTGGCGGGGGTGGCGTCCCACTCCATGCTCTCTCCGCGGGAGAGGGTGAATCCGCCGCGGGTGACGCCCTTGCGTTCCCAGTTGACGCGGGGGTCGGCGAGGGCGCGGGCGACGAAGTCGTCGACGATGGCGTTGATCCCCTGTTCGCCGCCGATCCGGGCGAAGAGCGTCTGCTGGTCGGGGGAGATCGCGGCGCCGCCGGGCCCCTGGGAGGCGTCCTGCCTGGGCGTCTCCTCGCCGCCCTGGAGCTGTTCTTCGCGGGCCATCCGCTGCTCGGCTCGCTGGTCGGCCTCGGGGCTGCCAGAGGTGTGGAAGCTTCGGTCCGCCTGCTCGGCGCCGCCGCAGCCGACGAGGGTGACGGAGGTCAGCAGGAGGGCGAGGGTCAGGGCGTATTGCTGGATCGTGGTGGTGGTCATGTTGAAACCATAGCGCCATGGGTCAGGCGCCGTCTCCGGTGGTGATGGCGTCCTCGAAAGTGGGTGTGCCGAACTCGAGCCCCGCGGGCGGGTCGCCGGTCTCCTGGAGCTGGGGCAGGTAGGCTCGGATGAAGGCGTTGCGGAGCACGCCGGCGAGGATGGCGAGGAGGTTGGTGTCGGGGCTGGAGAGGTCGCCGGTGAAGGGGATGATGGTGCCGAACTGGTCTCGGGGCTGGTTCTTCAGGAGGCCGGTTGCGCCGCCGACGAGGGCTTCCCAGAAGACCTGGAGCGGGTTGCTCTCTTCGAGGTCCTCGGGGAGGGCGAGCACCCTGAGGTCGCGGAAGAGCGGCTTGACGTAGCCCTCGAGGCGGCCCTCCTTCGCGTCCATTTCGAGGACGAGGTCGAACCACCCGTGCTCGAAGTCGAAGGCGCCGTACTCGCGGGTGAAGTCGTTGAGCTCGGTCACGTCGAGGTTAAGCAGGCGGCTGGTGACGTGGAATGTCGGGCGATAGGAGAACGGGTCGAGCTGCATATTGAACTCGAACGGCGCCTCGCCCATTGCCTTGGCGGTGGCCTCGACGGTGGTGACGAGCGGGGTGACCTCGTCGCGGACGTTGGTGAGGTTCGCGACGCTGGCTTCGAGGCTGCCGAGGTAGACGTCGACCGGCTCGGCGCCGCGGTAGGTGCGGAAGTGGATGGAGCTGTTGCGGACGGTGACGCGGTTGATGTCGAAGGGGAAGAGGTCCTGGATCATCTCGAGCCAGGGCCCGCCGGCGCCGGTCTGGTCGGCAGCGCCGGCGTCGTCGTCGGTGCCGCCGTCGACGAAGTTGAGCTCCGCACCCTCGATCGCGACCTGCCCGACGATCTTCCCATGGAGCAGCGCCCCCCACTCGACCGCGAGGTCGACGCGGTCCGCGGCGAAGAGTGGGACGGGGACGTTGCCGGTGGTCTTGATGAGCTGGACGTTGGAGATCGAGTAGGCGCCGCGGTAGAGGCGGATGCGGACGCCCTCGATCCGGCCGTCGTACATCGGGCTCTGGTCGAGGGTGCGGTTGACGTACCAGCGGACGGCGGAGGGGAGCATGGCCCGGCCCACGCCGAGGGCGACGACCAGGAGCAGCAGCCCGATGCCGAGGACGCGCCATCCGAGCCGACGGCGCCTGCGAGGAGGCGGGCTGTCGCCGGGGGTGTCGGTCGCGGGGGGCTCGGGCGTGGTCACGGGAGACTGTATGCCGCGTCAGGCCTTCCGGCATCTCCGCTCCAGTCGTGGCCGTCGGAGCGGCGGCGAGTCTGACCCGCAATGCCGTTCGAGATCCTCGCGGCGCTGACGCGACCTGGGTGGTTGGGTAGATTGGGGGGATCTGTGGGACCGAGGGCGCCTTTCAGACGCGGGCGGGGATGGCCGATCAAGCAGATGTGGGACCGAGCGGCCTGATGGGAGGGGTGGCGAGCGGCTGTGCAGACGATCGGACTGAATGCGGTGCGGGGCGATGAGATGGGCGATGCCGCGGCGGAGCCCGCGGTCGCTGTCGATCGGCCCGCCGCGGGCCCGGTGGTCGGTCAGCCGCCACTTGAGGCGCTGGCGGAGGGGGACGTCGCGGGGGCGCGTTCACCGTCGATGCTTGGCCGGGGCGCATGGGCGCTGGTCGACCAGGCGGTCTTCAGCGCGACCAACTGGCTGATGCAGGTGCTGCTCGCGGCGTGGCTGCCGAGCGAGGCGGCGTATGGCACGTTCGTCGTCGCGTTCACGGGTTTCCTCCTGCTGGGCACGATCCACAATGCCCTGCTCATCGAGCCGATGCTCGTTTTCGGGCCGGACCGGCACCGGGCACGGCTGCGGCGGTACCTCGGGGTGCTGTGCGTCGCGTGCGTGGGGATCGGGGCTCTGACGAGCGCGGCCCTGGCGGTCGCGGGACTCGGATATGGGCTGGCCGGCTCGCCCGAGGCGGCGGTGGACTTCTGGAGCATGGCGGTTGCGGCGCCGTGCATCCTGCTGCTGTGGCTGACACGGCGGGCGTGCTACGTCCGGCTGGACCCCCGGCGGGCGGCCCTCGCGGGCATCGGCTACGTCGTGGTGATGGTGGCCGGGATGGCGGCGCTGCGGGCGATGGACGCCTTCAGCGTGCCGACGGTGATGGCGGTCCTCGCGGTGGGCTCGCTGGTGACGGCGGCGTGGCTGGCGCGGGCGGAGGGCGTCGTGCTGCCCCGCTCGACAAGGGACTCCGTGGTGCGTGCGGCGGCCACGGACCACTGGCGCTACGGCCGGTGGGCGATGGCGACCGGACTGGTGATGTATTTGTCTTCGGAGGTGTACTACTTCCTGTTGCCGGGCGTGGCGGGGTTCGAGGCGAGCGGGGCGCTGCGGGCGGTGTTCAACCTGTTCCTGCCGCTGATGCTGTTCACGGCCGCGCTGAGCGGTCTGCTCCTGCCGCTGCTGGTGAGGGCCAAGGACCCGGCGCAGCTGCGGCGGGTGATGCTGGGTTCGATGCTACTCCTGGCGGGCGTGCCGGTGATCTGGTGGGCGGTCGCGGGCCTCTTTCAGGATCGATTGTTGGGGCTGCTGTACCCGGGGCGGTTCACCGACGTCGGCGGGCTCGTCTGGCTGGTCGGGCTCCAGCCCGTGGTGTATGGATGGGAGAGCGTGATGCATGCCTACCTGCGGAGCCGGGAGCAGGTGGGCCGCGTCTTTGCCTCGAGCCTGACGGCGGGCGTGCTGTCGCTGGCGGTCGGCATCCCGCTGATGTTCGAGTACGGGCTGATGGGCGCCGCGGTGGCGGCGATCGTGGGCATGGGCACCAACGCGCTGATTTCAACAGTTTTTGTGTTGCGCCTTGTGAGGCGTGCAGGGGAGACGGGATGACCAGGATCCTCGCGATTGCATTCGCGTGTCGCCCGGGGCACGGCAGTGAGCCGGGCGTCGGATGGAACTTCGTGGACGAGGTCTCGCGGACGCGGCCGGTCTGGCTGATCGTGCACGAGGCGGAGCGGGAGAGCCTCGAGGCCTATCTGGCGACGCAACATCGGGGGCACCCGATCCATGCGACGTATGTGGGCCTGCCGGGGCTGGAGTGGCTGTGGTGCTCGCACGCGACGCTGAACGTCTACTACTACCTCTGGCACGCCGTCGCGGCGCGGGTCGCGCGGCGGCTGCATGAGCGGGAGGCGTTCGACGTGGTCCAGCACGTGTCGTACACGCGGTACTGGATGCCCAGCGCGGGCAGCCGTGTCGGCGCCCCGTTCGTGTGGGGGCCGGTGAGCGGCGGGGAATCGGTTCCGCCGGCGTTCCGGCCGTACCTCGGCTGGCGGGCACGGCTGGGGCAGGTCTTCTGCAATGTCGTCCGGGTGGTGATGGAGCGGGACCCGGCGCTGCGGGCGAACGTGCGGGCGACGGGCGTGGCGATCGCCGGGACGCCCGAGACGGTAGGCCGACTCAAGCGGCTGGGCATGAACCGCGTGGAGTTGATGTCGGCGATCGCCCTTCCCGCCGACGCGATCAAGCCGTACCTCGACCTCGCCCCAGCCCGGGACGGCGTGTTCCGGCTGGTGAGCGTGGGGAAGCTCGCGGCGTGGCGGGGGAACCACCTCGCGATCGAGGCGTTCGCGAAGGCGGGACTCCCCCAAGCAACGCTGACGCTCATCGGCAAGGGTCCCGACCAGCCGCGGCTGGCGGCGCTGGCGAAGCGGCTGGGCGTGGCGGATCGAGTCATCTTCGCGGGCGACCTGTCGCACGGCGAGGGGCTGCGGGTCGTTGCGGAGTCGCACATGCTGATCCACCCGACGCTCCGCGATTCGGGGGGCGTCATCGCTGAGGCGCTTGGGCTGGGCAAGCCGGTGATCTGCCTGGACCTCGGGACGCCCGCGGTGATGGTGGATGCGACGTGCGGCGCCAAGATGCCCGCGACCACTCATGCGGCCGTGGTCGACGCCTTCGCGGAAGCGATGAAGCGGTGGCGCGACGAACCGGCCACGTATCAGCGGCTGTCCGAGGGCGCGCGGGAGCGGTTCCAGGAGCTGACCCGCGAGCGGCGGATGGCACGGATCTACGCCCTGCACGACGAGGTGATCCGAGGCCGGGAGGCGCAGGCGTCGCGCCGGCCGTTGGCGGTGCCGGCGACGACGTGAGGGAACAGGGGCGTCCGGGCGCAGCGCCGGGCACCCGGGGCGTGCCGCCGGGGGCGGGGTTGCATGGGGGCGAGCAGCCGCGATGCTGTGCGCATGAGCAGCAGCTACACGCCGAGCGCGACACGGTACGAGGTGCGGGACGACTGGTTCCGGCGGTGCGGCCGGAGCGGGCTGATGCTGCCCGCGGTGTCGCTGGGGATGTGGCACAACTTCGCCGAGCCGCCCGAGGGCCGCGCCGAGGCCGACTGGCACGACAACGCGCGGGCGATGTGCTTCACCGCGTTCGATCACGGGGTCACTCACTTTGATCTCGCCAACAACTACGGCCCCCCGCCGGGGGGCGCCGAAATCCGCGTCGGCCGGGTCCTCCGGGAGATGCCCCGGGAGGAGCTGGTCATCAGCACCAAGGCCGGCTACCTGATGTGGCCCGGCCCCTACGGCGAGTGGGGCTCGCGGAAGTACCTGCTCTCGTCGCTGGACGCGTCGCTCAAGCGGCTGGGGCTCGACTACGTCGACCTCTTCTACCACCACCGGCCCGACCCGGCCGGAGGCACGCCGCTGGAGGAGACGCTGGGGGCGCTGGACCAGGCGGTGCGGAGCGGCAAGGCGATCTACGCGGGGATCAGCAGCTATCCCGCCCCGCTGACGGTGGACGCGGTGCGGACGTGCGAGGCCCGCGGGTTCGCGCGGCCAATCATCCACCAGCCGAGTTACTCGATGCTCAACCGGTGGATCGAGCGGGACCTGCTGGCGGAGGCGGGGAAGGCGGGGCTGGGCGTGATCGCGTTCTCGCCGCTGGCGCAGGGTGTGCTGACGGACCGGTACCTCGGCGGGGTGCCGGAGGACTCGCGGGCGGCATCGAAGAGCCCGTTCCTCAAGCCCGAGCGGCTGGACGAGGCCCTGCTGAGCAAGGTCCGTCGGCTGAACGAGGTGGCGCAGAAGCGGGGGCAATCGCTGACGCGGCTGGCGCTGGCGTGGGTCCTGCGGGACGGGCGGGTGACGTCGGCGCTCATCGGCGCCAGCAAGCCGGAGCAGATCGCCGACGCGGCAAAGTGCCTCGACGCGGGCCCCCTGACGGCGGGGGAGCTTGAGGAGATCGAGACCATCCTCGCGGAGTGAGCGCTGCCGCAGCCGACGCGGACCGCGGGTCTGGCGCACGCTTGCGGATGGTGCGCCCGACCCGCCTCGCGGGGGTCGGCTGCGGGGGCTCGCGGTGTTGCTGGCGCGGTATACTGGTGCCCTTGCGCTCCGTTCCCTCGAGAGCAGAAAGGTTACGTCGTGTCCAGCGTGTCTGCCGTGTCTTCCCCGGTCCGTTCCTCCCGCGCCAGCGCCCCGGTTGTCGCGATCGTCGGCGCCACGGGCGCGGTGGGCCAGGAGTTCCTGGCCGTGCTCGCGCAGCGGGGATTCCCGATGAGCGGGCTGAAGCTGCTCGCCTCGGCCCGCAGCGCGGGGAAGACGCAGACCTTCGCCGGCAAGGACTACACGATCGAGGAGCTGACCGAGGCGAGCTTCGACGGCGTCGACATCGCCCTCTTCTCCGCCGGCGGGAGCATCAGCAAGAAGTATGGCCCGATCGCCGCGCAGGCGGGCGCGGTCGTGGTGGACAACAGCAGCGCGTTCCGAATGACGGAGGGCGTGCCGCTGTGCATCCCGGAGGTCAACCCCGCGTCGATCGACGGCATCCGGCCCGGCAAGGGCGGGATCATCGCGAACCCGAACTGCTCCACCATCATCGCGCTTGTGGCGGTGACTCCCATCCACCGGGCGGCGACTGTGAAGCGGATGGTGGTTTCCACGTACCAGGCCGCGAGCGGCGCGGGGTATCAGGGGATGCAGGAACTCGAGGAGCAGACGCGCGACGTGCTGGCGGGCAAGCCCCCGGTGCCGAGCTTCTTCCCGCTCCCCTACGCGTTCAACCTCTTCAGCCACAACTCCGACATGGAGGAGAACGGCTACAACCAGGAGGAGATGAAGCTCGTCAAGGAGACGCACAAGATCTGGGGTGACCCGTCGACGCGGATCATGGCGACGTGCATCCGCGTGCCGGTGATGCGGGCCCATGCCGAGAGCATCAACCTCGAACTCGAGAAGGCGGTGACGGAGGAGGAAGTCCGCGAGATGATCCGGCAGGCGCCGGGCGTGGACCTCATCGACGATCGCGCGAACAACCGCTTCCCCACCCCGCTGGACGCGAGCGGTAAGGACGACTGCTTCGTCGGCCGGCTCCGTGAAGACCTGAGCTACGACAAGGCCCGCGGCGGGTGCGGCATCGCCCTCTTCGTCTGCGGCGACCAGCTCCGCAAGGGCGCGGCGCTCAACGCGGTGCAGATCGCGGAGCTGTTGCTGAAGTAGCAGATCGCCCCTTCGGCAGAAACGGACGCTGCTCGGAATCGCCTCTATAGACGACGAAGCCCACGGATGGAATCCGTGGGCTCCGGTGTGATCGCGGGATGTCGGCAAGGCCTCAGGCTTCGTCGTTCTGCAGGTCCTTGCTGCGGTGCTGCAGCTGGGCCTTGAGGCGGGCGAGGATCGAGCTGTGCATCTGGCTGACACGGGACTCGGAGAGATCGAGCGTGACGCCGATCTCCTTCATCGTCATCTCCTCGTAGTAGTAGAGGATGACGATGAGCCGTTCGGCCCGGGTGAGGCCCTTGGTGATCAGATCCTTGAGGTCGCGCTTCTGGACGGCGGCGAAGGGGTTGACCTGCCTGCCGTCTTCGAGGACGTCGATCTCGCGGACGTCCTTGTTCGAGTCGGTCTCGAACCACTTGCGGGAAAGGGAGACGACGCCCACGGCGCCGGCATCCTTCTTGATCTTGGCGTACTCCTCCTGGTTGACGCCCATCTTCTCCGCGAGTTCGTCGTCGGTCGGTTTGCGGCCGAGCTGCATCTCGAGGCTCTTACGGGCCTGATCCACCTGGGAGGAGCGGGAACGGACGAGGCGCGGGACCCAGTCCATCGACCGGAGCTCGTCGAGGATGGCGCCGCGGATGCGGGGGGCGCAGTAGGTTTCGAACTTGACGCCGCGCTCCATGTCGAACGCGTCGATGGCGTCCATCAGCCCGAAGATGCCGGCGGACATGAGGTCCTCGACGTCGACCTCGTCGGGGAGCTTGGTGTGGATCCGCTCGGCGTTGTACTTGACGAGCGGGAGATAGTGCTCCATCAACCGGTTGCGAAGGCGCTCGTTGGCGGTCTTCTTGAACTCGTTCCAGACGTCGATGATATCGCTCTGATCGATCGACGCCGACTTGATCGCCTGGTGCCTTGCCCGTGCCATCCCTGTAAGCTCCTTGACGGTGATCGCGCGGCAGGTCCATCCGCCCGCGATGTCCATGTGATGATGGACCCCCCTGCCCAACCCACCGGGCGGGCAGACCGCAACTCATGCCGCCTTACCGACGGCCGAATCCACACCCGAACCGGCCGAGACTTCTTCGCCCGGGATCGGGTTCTGCTGCTTGAAGGCAGCGATGTGGTCGTCGATGGTGCGCTGCGTGATCGTTCCGATCACCAGCCCCACGAGCCAACCGACCAGCATCGTCACGAGGGCCCAGCCAAGGATCGTGCCCGCGGGGTTGTCGGCAACGGTGCCGACGACCAGGGCGGCCGCGAAACTGACAAGGCCAAAACAGGCTGCGATAACGCGAGAGGGAATGTGCCAGCACTCCTTTGCCGATCAACCTGTTCACGCTGCCGTGCGTGACGAGAATCAATATAGCCGGGGGGCGCGCGCTGGGAAGGGCCTCACAAGAACTTGGGGAAAAATATTCCAGATTCCTCAGGAATCACCTAGACAACGTTCAGGGTCAGCGCCACCAGGTGGTCATGCGCTGGAAGATCCCGCGAGAGGAGGCGGCCGGGGCGTGGCGATCCATCCGGTGCGCCAGGCGATTCAAACACGTCGCCGCGGCACAGGTGGGGCTTTCCACACTGAACGGTCGACGCCGATGGATCGACATCCGCACCCGCTCGTCGGCACTCACATGGCCGGCGTAGGTCGGGGCCACATTGAGGAATCTTCGGCAAACGGCGGCGACGCGCTCAAAAACGGCGCGGGCCTCCCGCTCGTCCCGCACCTGGTTCACCAGCAGGCGGATCTCCGCGTCCGGTCGCTGCCGGATGATCGACTTGATCACCGCGTACCCGTCCGTGATCGCCGTCGGCTCCGGCGTCGTCACCACCAGGACCTCGTCGGCGGCGGTGCAGAACGACAGGACGTTGGGCCCGACGCCCGCACCGGTATCGATGAGCATCACATCGGCCTGCGACTCGAGCCGGCGCAGTTCCTGCAAGAGGCGGTTCCGCTCGAACTCGCTGAGGTTCGCGACCTGGGCGAGGCCGGATGCTCCGGGCACGAGGTGGAACCCGCCGGGCGCAGGCACGAGCGTGTCCTCAATCGACCGCCGACCGGCGATGACGTGCGCCAGCGTCGCCGTGGGCATCAGGTTGCAGAGGACGTCGACGTTGGCCGTTCCCAGATCCGCGTCGAGCAGGATCGTCCGCCGGCCCATCCGGGCGAACTGGATGGCGAGATTCACGGAGATGCTCGTCTTGCCGACGCCGCCTTTGCCGCTCGTGACCGCGATGGTCCGGGCGCCGCCCCGCGTGTCGGTTTCGGCCCGCGGCGCACGCGCCATCACCAGACCCCGTAGTGCCGTTGCCTGATCCGCGATCATCCGAGGACTCTTCCTTCTCCCACCAGCAGAGCCGCGATCCGCGACGGGTTCCCCGCCTCGATCTGGTGCGGCACCTCCTGCCCCGTGGTGATGTAGCTGAGTTTCTTATTGACTTTCCGAAGCACGTTGAGCAGCACCCCGAATGAAACCGCTTCGTCCAGCTTGGTAAAGATGATGCTGTCCGTGCGGATCTTCGCGAAGCGGTCGACCGCTTCCATCAGCACCGATTGGCTGCACGTCGAGGAGAGCACGAGGTGGACCTCGTGGGGCTGGGCAGCCTCGATGAATCCGGCGAGTTCCTGGAGGCGGGCGTCGTCCCGCTGCGACCGGCCCGCGGTATCGATCAGGATCACGTCGCAGTCGCCGCAGCACTCGATCGCCCGCTGCAGTTCGCTGGTGCTGAGCGCGACGTGTAGCGGCAGCCCGATGATGCCGGCGTAGGTCCGCAACTGATCGACCGCCGCGATCCGGTAGGTGTCGAGCGTGATCAGCCCGACCCGCTTGCCCTGCTTGAGCTTGAACGTCGCCGCCAGCTTCGCGATCGTTGTCGTCTTGCCGACGCCGGTGGGCCCGACGAGGGCAATCGTGCGCGGCCGCCCGTCACTCGTGGGCTGGACGTCGCCGGTTGCCCCCGCTGCCGGGAGCAGGTCGGCCACCGCGTCTCGGACCGCACAGCGGCAGGCGTCGTCGTCGTCCAGGTCTTCGGTCGAGAGATCCTGGCGGACACGGTCGATGACCTCGTTCGCCAACTCGTCCGCGACCTCCTGCTGGAGCAGGCCCAGGTACTGATCGACGAGCTTGTCGCCCGTGGAGGGGCCGACGGGGGCGCTGGATTCGCGGCGGCGCTGCTGCCGCATCATCTCGGCGACCATCCGCTTGATGGCCTGCATCTCGTTTGCGAGTTGGTCCGACGCGGGTGGGGCAAGCGTCGCGGTCGCGGTCGCGGTTGCGGTGTCGGGGGTTCGGGCGAGTTCGGCCTTGGCCGCGGCGTAGGTGCGGCGGATCAGGTCGCCCGCGAGCGGCTCCGCCGCAGCCGTGGAAACGAAGCGGTCGCCCATGGGGCGTGCGTCGGCGTCGCGGGGCGTGAGGCTGCGCCCCATCGCCGCGAGTTTCCGGGCCCTCTCGCGCTCCTGCTGCTGGCGACGCTGCCGCCCGACGTCTTTGCCGGCACCGGCGGTGATCTCCACGAACGACCGCGCCCCGAACCCGAGCAACCCGCCCCGCGTGAAGGAACGCGTGTGCAGGATGACGGCGTCGGACCCCAGGTCGCCGCGAACCTTCGCCAGCGCCTCGGCCATCGTTCGTGCTGTGTACGTTTTGAGATTCAACCCGCTCCCCCGAACGGCGCTCCGCCCGCGACGGGGTCAATGACCGACAGGTACCCGCGGGTCGCATCCGTGCGAGCCGCCGCGGAATATATCGGACATTGGACGCCGATGGGCGCACAAGTTGCGCCAGGTCACGCGACCGCTTGGTGGACGCCTTGCCCGACGCCCCCGATCACGTCCTCGTTGAGCTGTGCGAGCCCGAGCGACTCGACCTCGATGCCCCGTCCGACCTCGTTGTAGCCGACCACTGCGACGGTCGGAAGGTGCGGCTCGATCAGACGCCGCACCTGCGCCCGCACCTGCGGCGACGCCAGCACCACCGGGTGGTGCCCGCCCTGGATCAGCTTCTGCAACTCGCTCACGATCGCTGCGGTGATCCGGTTTGCGACCGACGGCGGCATGGTCATGCTCGTACCCTCCGCCGACCGCTCGATGAAACCGGCGATGCGATCCTCCAGCGCGGGGTCCAGCGAGATGCAGTACAGCCGGCTCACCATGGGCCCGCCCCCGAAGTCGTCGCTCTCGCTCGCGGGCTGCTGGACGCAGTACTGGGCACAGATCGTCCGACGCAGTGCGTTGCGGACGTACTCCGTGAGCACATCCATGTCCTTCGTGCGGGTCGCCCAGTCGCCGAGGGTCTCGACGATCGTTTCGAGGTCCCGGACGGGCACCCGCTCGCGGAGCAGGTTCTGGATGACTTTCTGCAGGTCGCCCGGCTTGATGAGCCCGCCCTTGTCCCCGGAGCCGTCGCCCAGGACCTCGGCGACGAGCTTCGGCGCCTTCTCCTTGAGCTGCGTGATCAGGTTGTTCGTCTCCTCGCGGGTAAGCAGTTCGGCGGCGTGGTTCTTCACCACTTCGGTCATGTGCGTCGCGAGCACGCTCGTCGGGTCGACGACGGTGTAGTTCATCGCCTCGGCCCGCTCCTTCTGGCCCGGGTCGATCCAGACCGCTTCGAGGCCGAACGCCGGCTCGCGCGTCGGCAGGCCGGCGAGCTTGCCGTCGCCCGAGGCGAGGCCGCTGTCCATTGCCAGGAAGTGCCCGGGGATGACCTGCCCGCTCGCGACGCTGTTGCCGCGGATGCGGATGTGGTAATCGTTCGGCCCGAGCTGCATGTTGTCGCGGATCCGGACGGGCGGCATCACGAGCCCCATCTCGCCCGCAAGCTGCCGCCGGATCAGGCTGATGCGATCCAGGAGCGTGCCGCCCTGCGTGGTGTCGACGAGCTTCACCAGCCCGTACCCGACCTCGAGCTCCAGGGTGTCCACGTGCATCGCCTGCTCCACCGGCGGGGGCTCGGGCGCCTCGGTGGCTTTCTTGTCGGCGGCGGCAGCCGCGGCGGCCTTGTTGGTCGCGGTGTTGCGCTTGAGGATGAATGCCAGCCCCCCGCACACCACAGCCAGGAACAGCATCGGCGTCATGGGCAGTCCCGTGAACGCCATGCCGCCCAGGAAGATCGCCGTGATCCCCAGCGCCGACGACTGCTTCGTGAGCTGGCCGGTCAGCTCCACGCCCAAGTCCGCACGGCTGCTCGACCGCGTGACGATCAGGCCCGCGGCAATTGCGATCACGAACGCTGGCAGCTGCGACACGAGGCCGTCGCCGATCGTGAGCTTCGTGAACACCTCCAGCGACTGGCTGAACCCCCAGCCCTTCATGAACATGCCGATGGCGAATCCGCCGACGACGTTGACGACGGTGATGATGATGCCCGCGACGGCGTCCCCGCGGACGAACTTGCCGGCACCGTCCATCGCCCCGTAGAAGTCGGCCTCTTGGGAGATGTCATCGCGCCGCCGGCGAGCCTCGTTCTCATCGATGAGCCCGGCGTTGAGGTCGGCGTCGATCGCCATCTGTTTGCCGGGCATCGCGTCGAGGGTGAACCGCGCGGCGACCTCCGAGATCCGCGTCGCACCCTTGGTGATCACGACGAACTGGACGATCACCAGGATGATGAAGAGCACGGTGCCCACGATCACCGACGAACCGGCCACGAAATCCGCGAACGCCTGGATCACGTGCCCCGCCGCCGCCGTCGCCTCCTCGGGCGTGTCGGCCTCCATTGAGAGGATCATCCGCGTCGTCGCGATGTTCAGCACCAGCCGGAAGAGCGTGACGCCGAGCAGGAGCGACGGAAACACCGAAAAGTCCAGCGGCCGCTCGATGAAGATCGTCGTGAGCAGCACGATCGCGGCGAGCGCGATGTTCGTCGCGATGAGCAGGTCCATCACCGCGCCCGGCATCGGGACGATGACCACCGACAGCAGCCCGACGAACATGATCGGGACGATCAGCGGCCGGAACCGCGCCAGCCGGTTGATCCACTCGGGGATCACAAAGGGTTGAGATGCTTCAGCCATGTTTCACCCTTCAGGCGCTCTGCCGTTCGCCGACGCGGTAAACGTACGCGAGGATCTCCGCGACGGCGGCGTAGTGTTCGGGGGGGATCTCCTTGCCGACATCGACCCCGTAGTACAGCGCCCGCGCGAGCGGCTTCCGCTCGACGATCGGCACGCCGTGCACCGCCGCCAGTTGCCGGATGCGCGCCGCGAGGTAATCGGCCCCCTTGGCCACGACCTTCGGCGCCCGCATCGCATCGGAGTCGTACTTGAGCGCGATGGCGAAGTGCGTCGGATTGGTGACGATCACGTCGGCGGCCGGGACCGCTGCGGAGACCCGCTGCAGGGCGAGCTGACGCGCGATCCGGGCCCGCCGCTGCTTGATCTGCGGGTCGCCCTCCATCCGCTTCATCTCTTCCTTGACGTCCTGCTTGCTCATCTTCAGGTCCTGCTCGTGCTTCCACCGCTGGAACGAGTAGTCCAGCAGCGCCAGCACGAGCAGCAGCGCCGCCAGCTTCAGCCCCAGGGCGTAGACGAGCTCACACGACGCCGCGAAGGCCGAAACGAGTTCGAGTTCCGCGATGTGCAGCAGCCACGGCAGGTCGTCCCAGATGATCAGGAAGGCGACGGCGCCGATGATGATCACCTTCAGCACGCTCATGCCCAGGCGGACCATGGCCCGCATGTCGAACAGCCGTGCGGCCCCCTTGACGGGTGAGAGCTTGCTGAGCTTGGGCTGAAGCGGCTTGAGCGTAAACAGCACCCCGACCTGCCCGGTTGCGACCATCAGCCCCACGGCGCCGATCGCGAGAACCATGGGCGCCCCTGCCGCGACCAGCGCCCGCGCGGCGAAGGCCAGCGTCGCGGGAACGTCGTCGGGGCGGGTCGGGTTGGTGGCGTGAGCGGCCGTGAGGAGGGTCTCCAAGGCCACCTTGAGTTCACCCAGGACGCCTCGTCCCAGGAAGTAGAGGATCAGGATGCTCGCGAGGAGCATCATCGCCGCAGTCAGGTCCGGGCTCCGCGCGATATTGCCCGACTCGCGGGCTTCAGCCCGCCGCCTCGGTGTTGGCGCTTCCGTCTTCTCCTGGTCGCCTTGCTGCGCCATGGGCTATGCGGCTCCAAGGGTGAAGAAGTTGCGTATGGCGTAAAGCACTTGTCGGGTCACATCGGTATAGACGGTGGCGGCGAGGCCGATCGACATGACGAGGAAGCCCATGCCCATCACCAGCCTCAACGCAAACCCGATGCTCATGATGTTCATGCCCGGAACCGTCCTGGAGATGAAGCCCATGGCGATCGTCTCGAGAAAGATCAGGCAAAGCATCGGCGCCGCGATGCGGAGGGCGAGTTCGATCATCAGGGTGGCGAGCCCGACGACCAGGCCCGCGATAGCGGCAAAGTCGTTGAACCCGCCAAGGGGGATCCGGTCGAAGCTGCCGACGAGCGTCTCGAGCATGACCCGGTGCCCGCCGAGGATCGTGAAGATCGCAAGGGCGACGAAGAAGAACAACTCGGCGACCGGGTCGCTCTCGGCCTGCGTATCGGGGTTGAAGAGCGCGGCGGCGCCGACGCCGACCTGCTGGCCGATGATGCTTCCGCCGACCTGCATGCCCATGAGCGGGATGCTGACGGCGAATCCGATCGTGTAGCCGACGAGCAGTTCGAGCCCGATGAGCACCGGGATCGTCCACATCACCAGACCCTGCGACGTGGCGTGGGCGATGAAGCCGGAGGATGGCTTGCCGGTATCCAGCAGCAAGGGGTAAACACACAGCGACAGCGTGAGGGTGAGCAGCACCTTCACCTGCGTGGGAATCGTCGCGCTGCCGAGCACGGGCGCAAGGATAAAGATCCCGCTGATGCGGAAGAGCACCAGCAGGAAGGCGGGCACGTGATTCAGGATGGCTTCGAGTTCGGGGGTCACGTCGCTTCTACATCTAGAGCCCGCTGAACATCCGCCGAGCGAACTCCATGACCTGGGTCGTCATCCAGGGCATCACCAGAATCGCGGCCACACCCATCCCGACGATCTTGGGCACGAAGGACAGCGTCTGCTCCTGGATCTGCGTCATCGCCTGGAACAGGCTGACGGTCAGCCCGATGACCAGCGCCGCCAGGAGGACGGGCAGGCTCAGCAGGAGCATGAGGCTCAGGGCCTCCCGCACAAGATCGATGGCCTCATTGGTCGTCATGGCTTTCCTCCGCTACGTCGTCACCCCGGGAACCGCGAAGCTCTGCAGCAGCCCCCCGCACACCAGTTGCCACCCGTCCACCAGCACGAAAAGCAGCAGCTTGAACGGCAGGCTGATGAGCACCGGGGGCAGCATCATCATGCCCATCGAGATCAGGACGCTGGAGATCACCATGTCGATCACGAGGAACGGCAGGTAGAGCCGAAACCCCATGAGAAACGCGACCTTCAGCTCGCTGAGGATGAACGCGGGGATCAGCGTGATCATGTCCACGTCGGCGCGTGTCAGCTTCTCCGGCTCGCGGGTGTCGACGCCGCGGTAGTTGAGGAGCATGAAGACGTCGCCCCAGTTCCCGGCGTGCTCGATCTGGTCGAACATGAAGTCGCGCAGCGGCTGCTTCGCGCGGTTCCACGCCTCGAGCTGCCCGATCTCCTCGGCCTGCAGCGGCGCGATCGCGTCGCGGTGGATCGCCTGGATCGTCGGCGCCATCACGAGGAACGTGAGGAACAGCGCCAGCCCCGTGATCACCTGCGAGGGCGGGAGCTGCTGCGTGCCCATCGCCTGGCGGAGCAGCGCCAGGACGATGATGATCCGCGTGAAACTCGTGCACATCACGAGGATGGCCGGCGCCAGCGACAGCACCGTCAGCAGGATGATGATCGACAGCGAGGCGCTCAGGTCGCCGTCGCCGGTGGCGTCCGCGGCTGCGCCCGGCAGCACGCGCGTCGCGTTCTGCACAATGGAGATCGGGTTCGCCAGGTCGATGGATTCGACCCGGCTCTGCGCGGCGGCGGGGAGCGCGCCGCAGAGCACGAACCCGATGAAAGCGAAGATCCGGAGTGACACCATCAGGAAGTTCCCCCCCTCTGCGAGAGCGTTCGGACGCGTGAAAGCAGCCCCGACAGGCTGTCGCGGGCTCGGTCGATGCCGCCCTCGGCCGCGTCGCCGGCATCCGCCTCGCCCAGCTTGTCGAAGTCCCGGCTGTTGTGAGACAGCAGCTGCGCAAAACCCTGGGTCACGCTCGTCGGCCTCGCGGCGGTCACCGCCTCGAGCAGGCTCGCGACCTCATCCGGCTCGTCGATCTGCGTAAGGGTCCGCAGCCCGGCCGAAGATTCCCCGACCGCGAGGATCCGGCCCCCGACGCGGACCAGCAGCACGTGGCTCCTCGGTGCGACCGACGTCCGCGAGAGCACCTCGACGGCGGGCGTGCTCCGGGCGACCACCGCCCCGCCGAACCGCATCCAACCCCACCGCCCGACGAGAATCAGAGCGATAATGAGGCCGAGCGCCCCCAGCGTGTTGATCGCGCCGCTCCCGCCCGTTGTCGAAAGCGGCGCCTGCGGCAGCGGGCTCCGCTCAGCGGCCGGCCCCCCGAGCGGCTTCCGCTCCCGATCGATCGTGGCGCGATCGTCCGCGGCGGGCGCATCACCGCCCGCAAACTCGCGGGCGAGTCGTGTGAGCCGATCGTCGTCTTGAACCGGCGCATTGGCCGTCGCGGGAGGTGCGACACCGCCGGCCGGCACATCGAGCTGCGCAGAGGCAACGCCCGCGGCTGCGTGCAGCGCGAGCGTCAGAGAGAACACCAGAAACCGGCTCCGCCGGTAGGACATCGGCCCTCCTGGCCATTGGACTCGTCGGTCCGCCCCCGGCTCCGCCGGGGGCACCATCACACGTCAGGCCGCGCTTTCCTGCGCAGCGGCCTCGACCTCTTCCTCGAGGTTGGCCACGATCTCACTGATGCGGATGCAGAAGTTGTCGTTCAGCACCAGCACCTCACCCCGCGCGACCAGCCGGCCATTGACGAATACGTCCACCGGATCACCCGCCAGCTTGTCGAGTTCCACCACGCTGCCCGACTGCAGCCGGAGCACATCCTCGACCAGCATCTCGGTGCGGCCGAGTTCGATCGTGACCTGGAGATCGACGTCACTGAGCAGTTCGATCCCGGCTCCGTAGTCGCTCCCCTCGAACGCGGTGACGGGCGACGAGGAATGCGGATTCGCCACCGTCCGCTGCATCTCATCGAGCGAGTTCTGTGCCTCGACGAGCGCCTGCTCGACGAGCGCGTCGGTGTCGCCCTGCGTGTCGGCGGGGTTGTCTCTTGCCATGGTTGCGTCCTTGCTCCCGGCCGATCCCGTGTCACATGTCCGCACGGAACTGCATGCACTTCTTGATCAGCACTTCCTGCACGTAAGGCTGGCCGTCCTCGTCAATCCCCAGCCGCCCGTCCAGCGCCGCCCGGATCTGCCGCGTCAGCGTCGAGAGCTCGGGTTCCAGCAGGTGCGTGGGCTCTGCCCGGCGGAAGATCGTCGCGATGTCGGTCGTGATCTGGGCCTTCATCTGGTCTACGCGGCCTTCGATGTTCGATTGATTCTTCGTCTTTACCACGACGAAGATCTCGGTGTCGTACAGGTAGGCTCGACCCGTACGCGTATTCTGGAACTTGTCCGCCAGCACCAGCGTCTCGACCGGCTGCTCCAGGCGTGCCCGGTCGTCTTCGTAGCCGCTCTCCGCCTGCACCGGCGCGGGGCCGCCCGCGAAGATGAACGCGGCGGAGATGGCGCCCGCCTCGAGCAGCAGCACCGCCGCCAGAACCGCCACCGTCTTCACCGGCAGCTTCCGCCCGGATGACGCGCCCGCGGCTGGTTGTTCTTTCACGTCCTCGGCCATAACTTCCTCGCCCTCGCTTACAAGCCCGCGGTCGACTCCGGCACCGCCAGTTCCTGCACCAGCGTCTCGCTCACGAGCATCTCGACCCGGCGGTTCGGCTGCTGCTCCGTCGCCGAGTACGCCCGCCTGGCCAGCGGCTCCCGATCGCCGTTGGCGATCAGGCGGAACCGGCTGGCGTCCAGCCCGATGTCCGGGCTGGTCAGGAACCGCATCACGGCCTCCGCCCGTACGAAGCTCAGCGCCCACGGGTCCGCCGGCCGCTCGTCCAACCGCGACGTCTCGACCGTCGCGGCGTGCCCCCGCAGCTCGATGAGGTTGTTGGTGCCACGGATCCGATGCCGCTCGACCACCTCCCGGAGCTGCTGCCGGGCCTCATCTGTTAGATCGGCCGATCCGGGCTCGAAGGTTATTCGACCTCCGACTGCAAATAGCAGGCCCTCTCGGACGCGGGTCACCGTGCTGTCGCGCCCGTCCATCCCGGGGTCCTCGCTGTTCGATTCGTTCTTCTCCCGCTGCTGCTGGAGCTGGAGCGCCTCGAGGCGCTGAATCAGCGAGAGTTCCGGATCGTCCTGCGTGGGGGTCCGGCCGCCGCCGCCGTGCATCCCGAACGCCTTCTGGACCTGCTCCACGATCGCCTTGTACTCATCCTCCTTCTTGATCTCGCTCATGGAGACCAGCATGATGAAGAACACCAGCAAGAGCGACATCATGTCGCCATAGGTCAGGACCCACTCCGGAGCGCCCACGGGCGGGCATTTCTTCTTCGGCATCGGGGGCGCCGCCCGGTCAGGCGGCCTCCTTCTGCGCATCCATCGCGGCCCGGGCGGCGGGCGGGAGGTACGTCCGGAGCTTCTGCTCCACGATCCGCGGGTTGTCCCCGCTCTGGATCGCCATCACGCCCTTGATAATGATCGTCTTGTAGAGCACCTCCTCCGCCGATCGGCGGGCGAGGCGGTCGGAGATCGGCAGGCAGATCGAGTTCGCGATGATAGCCCCGTACATCGTCGTCAGGATCGCGACCGCCATCCCCGGGCCGATCGCGGCCGGGTCATCCATGTTGCTGAGCATGATCACCAGCCCGATCAGGGTGCCGATCATGCCGTACGCCGGGGCGTACTTGCCCAGGAGGTCGAACATCCCCTTCGACCGGTCGTGCCGATCGACGACGTTGTCCAACTCGCCCGTGAGGATCTGCTCGATCAGTTCGGGGTCCGTGCCGTCCACGGCCATCTGGATCCCCCGGACGATGAACGGGTCCTTGATGTCCTTCGTCGTGTTCTCCAGCGACAGGATCCCGTCTCGGCGGGCGATCTCGGCGTAGGAGACCAGGTCCGTGATGAGCTGCTCGATCGACTGCGGGGTGTGAAAGAACGCCTTCCGGGCGACCGAGGGGAGCGACTTGAGGTAGCCGGCAGGGATGGCGAAGAACAGCGTCGTGAGCGACCCGCCAATGACGAGGATGACGCTCGCCCGATCGACGAAGATGCCGATCTGGCCACTGCCCATCATCGCCCAGATGATGAGCACCCAGGTGCCGAGAAACCCGAATAAGATGCCCAGGTCCATGGCGCGCTGCAACCTTCCGGTGACGGGACCGGAGTCTTATCGGTCTTCAGGGCGTGGCGGCTTTGAGAATCCCATGACCCCGCCCGGGCACGTCGGAACGACGCTCAGCTCGGCGGCAGGAGCTTGCGGAGCAGTTGGCCATACTCGATCGCCAGCTCCACCACGCGCTGCATGGGCTCGCGGACGATGATGTGGTCGCCGTTGATGAGCTGGATCGTGGTGTCGGGATTCGCTTCAACCGTCCGGATCAGCTCGGCGTTGATGACGAGTTGCTTTCCGTTCAGACGGGTCACGGTGATCATGGGGTCCCTCACGCATAAGCCCCGGCTCCGCCGGGCGTCGTCCGGTCAGCCGGGAGCGGATCAGCGGATGACGTTCAGCAGCTCCTGCATCAGGCGATCGCTGGTGGTCACCACCCGCGAGCTGGCGCTGAAGCCGGTGGTCGCACTGATGAGGTTAACGAACTCGTCCGAGAGTTCGACGTTCGAGAGCTCCAGCGCCCGACCGACGATCCGACCCGACCCCCCGGAGGTGGCGGTGACGAAGGTGGCGGTCCCGCTGTTGACCGTCGGCCGGTAGAGGTTCCCCCCCACCTCCTCCAGGCCTTCATTGTTCGCGAACATCGCCACCGGGATCTGCCCGAGGGTGCGGAGCAGGCTGTTGGAGAAGACGCCGGTGATCGTGCCGTCCTCGCTGACGGTGAAGTCTTCCAGCGAGCCCAGCGGTGAGCCGTCCTGATAAATGGAGGAGACCTGGCTTGTCGGAGCGGCCAGGGCGGTCACGGAGCCGAACTGGTCCTCGAAGATCAGGTCGATGGAATGGGGCGTCGTTGCACCGGTGCCGTTGTGATCGATGGTGATGCTCCCCCCGGTGACGCTCACGAGTTGCCCCTCGGTGTCGAAGGTGAGCTCCCCCGTGCCGAGGAAGGTGTCCAGGTCGCTGTCGCCGTCGGCATTGGCGTAGAACCGCCAGGTCGTGCCGGCATTGCTCTTGTTCTCCAGCACCAGGCTCATGTCGACGACCGTTTCGTTGCCCAGGCTGTCGTAGGTCACAAAGGTCGTGCGGACACTCTCGCCGTCGGCCGCCTGGCTCTTGTCGAACGTGACGGGGATTCGGGGATTCGTTGACTTGTTGACGACGAGGTTCGCATCCCGCAGGACCAGGTCGTTCGCGCTGCCCACGTTGCTGCGGACCTCGATCTGTCCGGCCGGGTTGAGCGTCACGCCCGGTTCCCACGTCGTCGGAGGCGTGCCGGTGGTCGTCTGAGTCCCCTCGTCTACACCGAGCACCGTACCCATGAACTCGACCAGGTCCTGCAAGGTGGTGCCTTGGGCGTCGGTCGGTTCGGCGGTGGGGGCTCCGACGCGGAAGGTGTAGTCGCGGAGAGTCGCACCGCCACGGGTGGCGCCGGTGATCGTGACCACGTCCCCGTCGGCGAAGAGCGCGTTGCCATCGGCATCGAAGAGCCCGGTGAGCGGGTCGGCCCCCGCGGCGGGCGTGGTGCCCGTGGCATCGGTGTACATCGTTTCGCCGGTGATGAGCGAGCCGCGGGTCGCGATGTCCCCGCCGGCGTTGAGGTTGCCGGCGAACTTGCTCTGGGTCGTCGCTTCGGCGAGGGTCAGGACACCGATCGGGATGTTGACGTTGGTAAGCACGCCGTCGACGACATTGAACTGATCGTCGATGCCGTAGCCTTGGACGAGCCCGCCGCTGCCGGGCGAGACGAGGTTGAAGTCGCGGTCCAGGATGAACCCGCCGTCGCGGGTGTATCGCCGCTCGCCGCCGACGTTGGTGATGAAGAACCCATTGCCCTCGACGGCCATATCGGTGGAGACGCCGGTGGGCTGCAGCCCGCCACTCGTGAAGTCGCGGCGGATCGAACCGAGCCGGGTCCCGAGGCCGACCTGAGTCGGGTTCGTCCCTCCGAGCTCGCCGCTGGGCGCGGACCCGCTGCTGAGCGTCTGAGAGAACTGCGTCTCGAAGGTGATGCGGCTCTTCTTGAAGGCGTTGGTGTTGACGTTCGCGATGTTGTTACCGGCGACGGTCAACATCTGCGAGTTCGCCGCGAGCCCGGAGAGTCCACTGAACAGGGATGTAGTCAGGCCCATATTTAAACCTCTCTCTTGCTTTCTACTGGGTGTCCGCCCGTTCCCCCGCGCTGCCGGCCGATCAGGTCGCGGAGCGAAGCGCTCTCGATCGCGTCCAGACTCGCCAGCGGGGACAGGGGATCCACCTTCGGCAGCTCGGCCGCCTTGTCCTCCCCGCCGACCTCCGCGGCGGAACGTGCATCCATCAGCAGCGACTCGAAGCTCTGGTCCTCGACCGGCAATCGGCCGCTCGACGCGCCGCCCCCATCCACGGGGCGGACCGCCGGTTCGAGCATCCGCAGCAGGTCCAGACTTGAACTCATCGCCGGCTCCACTCAGGCGACCAGCGGGGCTTCAAGCGGCGTCGAAGCGGCGGGCGTTGTCGGGGCGATGCGGGTCACCCGGCTCATGTCGAGCATCTTGCCCGTGTCGAGCTCGAGTACCGCCTTGCCATCGACGATCCGGATGGACGTCACCTGCCCGCTCACCTTCGCATCATGGCCGTCGAGGCCCTCGACCACCTTGCCGATCAGGCCGCTCGCTTGCGCGACCTGGTTCTGCCCCACGAGCGACTCGAGCGACTTCTGCAGGTCCATCTGGCTCTCGATGTTCCGCAGGCTGCTGAGCTGCTCGAGCACCTGCTTCGTGTCGTTGGGCGCGAGCGGGTCCTGCTGCGTCAGCTCCGTGACGAGGATCTTCACGAACTCCTCGCTGCTGATCTCGCTGAACTGGTTCTTCGATACGGCGTTTGACGCCTTGCCGCCAAGAATCCCGCCTATTGCCGATGACATCGCAACCTCCTGGGCCTAATGCTGTTCGCCGGTGAGAAAGTCCATGAACCCGCCGCGCCGACCGCTCTCGTCACGGCGGGCTCCGCGATCGTCGGGGGAGGGCTGGCGGCCGTGCTCGCCGCCGTGGAACCCCCGGCTCCGCCCGTCCTGCGGAGCCCCGTCCGACTGCTGCTGGCCTCCGCCGGTCTGATTCGAAGACGTCGAAGGCATCGTCTGCACCTGCAACCGATCCACGGTGAGGCCCTGCCCCTCCAGCGCGCTCCGGAGGTGCGCGAGCTGCTGATTCAGCACCGCGTTCGCCGCGTCGGACTGGGTGAAGAACTGAGCGCTTACGCTGGTGCCCTGCAGCTGCATCTGGATCCGCACCGTGCCTAGGTCATTGGGGGTCAATCGCAACGTGACCGCCCCACCGTTCTGATTCACCGCGTTCTGGAGGCCGCGTGCGACGCGAGCCGCGTTGACATCGACCGCCGGCTCGTCCGGCGAAGCGCCACGATAAACCTGCGGAGTCACAGGCTGCATCTGCTTCAAGAGCTCATGGTCGCGTTGCTGCTGAGACGCGGGAGACTCTCGTACCTCCGCCGCGGCTGCCACGTTCGCCAACTCCGGCGACGGTCCATCGGCCGGTAATCCTTCCGCCGGCTGTTCCGCGGCGGCTTGCGCCGACTGCGGCGATACGACAGCCGCGGCCTGCGCAGTGGCCGGCGACGCGGGGGACGCGGTACGGACGCTCATCGGCATTGCCGTCTCGGGCAGGGGCAGCGCGTCTGGCGCCTCATCCGCGACCGGCTGAGGCATAACCGCCGTCACGGCGAGTGCCGCCTTCGGATCGGCCGTGACGCCCTCACCCATCGCCGCGGACGCGATCGCTACTTCCGCGGCCGGAGTCGTTTCATCCGTAGCGAGATCCCCGCCGCCTGTTTCCGACGCCTTCGCCTCAGCACTCTTCATGCCGCCCTCGGGCCTGCGACCAGCGTCCTTCGACGCCCCCGCGGCGGCTCCTTTCGAAGCATCTCTTTTCGAAGTTGCCGCCGGTTGGTTACCGGCACGCTCGTTGCGCTCCGGTCGCGCCGCCTTCGCGGCCATCTCCGCTTCGGGGCCGACAGCCGAGCGGAGCTGCGCCTGGAACGACTCTCGGCCAGCACCGTTGAAGGCGATAGGCCCGATCGGCTGGGACGCACCCTGCTTCGAAGCGGGCGGGGAGGCACGCATGAACTCGGCGGGCATTAACTTCATGGCGTCGCCCCGGCTATTGCCCGCTCGTCCGCAACGTACACCCCCTGCTCCCGCAGCGCCTCCAGCAACGCCGTCGCCTGCGCGACCTCCTCAGGCGTGCGGAACTCCTTCAGCACCGCCGCAGACTTCCGAATTTGCATCGCCGCCAGATACTGCACCACTCGATCCTCCTGCCCGCCTGCGAGGAGTTCCCGAAACATCTGCTTCGCCTGCCTCGGCTTGAGCTGCTCGTACGTCTGCACCGCCCGCTGGAAGTCCTCGTCCTGCAAACGGGCCGTCGTCTGCTCCACGAACCGCTCGAACGCCTCTCGCTCCGCCTCGAGTTCCGCGTGCTGCTCGGTGAGGATTTCCTGCGCCCGCTCGATCTGACGCCGCAGGTCTTCCGTTTCCCGCTTGAGGCGTTCGACACGATGCATCGCCAGCTCGTCCTTCTGCTCCTCAAGCCCAAGGCGGTCGTTGAGCGTCTGCGCCCCGTGCGACACGGCTTCGAGCTTCGCCACCTGCTCGGCCATGGCTCGCGCCTCGGCGGCGGCTGCGTCGGCTTTGGCGCTCTCCTCCAACTCGATTCCGATCGGCGTGCGAAACATGGCGAGCACCGCCTCGACCCGTTCCTGGCTGAGGCGGTCGGTCCTCGCCAGCCAAACCACGCCCCCCGCGACCGCGAGGAGGTGGACGACCAGGAGCACGAGGATGGCCCAGCCTAACTGTCTCAAGCTGCCTGCTCCGTCAGGAGGCGACGCGTGTACTGCTGCATGGCGATTTCATCGAGTTCCAACGACTCACGCCGGGTCTCGGCGTGCTTCCACGCTTCGAGGTGTTTCTCGTGAAGCAATTCCAATGCCTTGCGCTGCCTCATCGCGTCCTGCAACGCCGCGCGGGCGACGTTCACCCGCTTCTCGAACTCCGCGATCCGGAGCACCAACTGGTGCGCCCGGAGCGTCGTATGCCCGCTGAAGCCGGCAAACCGGCCAATCGCATCGAGATCCACCTTCCCGACCAACCCCCGGCCGAGTTGATGCTTGGACTCGCGAATCGTGTCCTGCATCTGCCGCAACTGGTTCTCGAGGATCATCCGACCGCGCAACTGCTGCGCGAGTTCGCGCTGTCGTTGCTCCTCGAGCGCACGTCGGTGCTCGAGCAGCGTCTGGTACTTGAACTTGAAACGGGGCATGGGTCGGGGTTCTCCTGCGTGTTACGTGTGGCTCACCGCATGCCGGGCTGGCCGCGGCGGGCGCCTTGGGCGAGTTGCGCCTTCGCCTGGTCGATCTGCTGGACGAGGGCGAGCAGTTGCGCTTTGGTTCGAGCGAAGTCCGCCATCCCCTGCACCTCCCCGCGCCCCTGCTGGATCAGGGCATCGATCGCCGGCCGGCAGGCGATGGCGAGGTCGAAGTCGGGGTTGCTGCCCTGCGCATAAGCGCCGATGTTGAGCAGGTCCTCCACCTGGCGATAAGCGCTCATCAGCTTGATCACCTCCCGGCGCGCAGCCTGCTGGTCGCGGCGGGTCACGTCGTTGAGGACGCGGCTTACCGACGCGAGCACATCGATCGCGGGGTAGTGGCCGCGCTCCGCGAGCTGCCTCGAGAGGAGGATGTGGCCGTCGAGGATGCCGCGGCAGGCGTCGGACACCGGCTCGTTCATGTCGTCACCCTCGACGAGCACCGCATAAAGCCCCGTAATCGAGCCTTTGCTCGTGCGGCCGGCCCGCTCGAGCAGGCTCGGGAGCATCGAGAAGACACTCGGTGGGTAGCCCTTCGTCGCGGGTGGCTCGCCGATCGATAGCCCGACCTGCCTCTGTGCCTGGCAGAACCGCGTCACGGAGTCCATCAGGAGCAGGACGTCGAGCCCGCTGTCACGGAAGTGTTCCGCGATCGCGGTAGCGGTGAAGGCGCTGCGGATCCGCACCAGCGGGGGCTGATCGCTGGTCGCGACGACCACCACGCTGCGGGCCAGGCCCTCGGGACCAAGCACGTGTTCGATGAAGTCGCGCACCTCGCGGCCTCGCTCGCCGACCAGTGCGATGACGCTCACGTCCGCCGCCGTGTGCTTCGCCATCGTGCCCAGCAGCGTCGATTTGCCGACGCCGGGGGCGGCGAAGACGCCCATCCGCTGGCCCCGCCCCATCGAGATCAGCGCATCGACAGCGCGAACGCCCGTCGCCAGCGGCTGATCGATCACCGGCCGATCGAGCGCGTCGACCGAGGGCGGGTTGAGCGACCGCACCGTCGTGTCGACGAGCGGGCCGCGCCCGTCGATCGGGTTGCCCATGCCATCGAGCACCCGGCCGAGCAGGGTCTCGCCGACGCGGATCGTCTGCGTGTTTCGGATCGCCGTGACGCGGCCGCCACGCTGGATGCCCTCGGTCGTTCCGAAGGGCATGATGATTGTCTGCTGATTGTCGAACCCGACGACCTCGCCGCGGATGCCCGTGTTCGAAGACCGGCCCGAGCGGATCAGCACCGACGCCCCGATGGGGATCGGCAGGTCCGTCACGCGTACCGCCAGCCCGCGCACCTCGGAGACGGTTCCGTGCAGCTCGTGGGGCGCAAGGCTGTCGAGCATCTCGATCTGTTGGGTCAGGACCGACATGGCGGGTTCCATCTGTGCGGCTAATCGTCGGACGCCGACTCCGCGAACGGGTCGCCTTCCGCAACGGAATCACTACCGACATCGATAGCCTCGGTCGCGAGTTCGGGCGCCGCCGAGGACGGCCCGTCGGGCAGGATCAGGTCGATGACGCGTCGGATCTGCGTCTCGACGGTTCCGTCGACCTCACCCTCGCCATAGGTGACAACGCACCCGCCCCGCGTGATCTCAACGTCGTCGGTGAGCTTCACGTGCTCGAGTCGCTGGAACTCCGCCATCAGATCCGGCAGCGCCTCTTCCAGCAGCGGCTTATCGTCGGGGTGAACCCGTACGATCACTTCGAGCGGCCGGAGGACGTTCGCCAGCGCCGCCCCCACCTGATCGACGATCACGGTCGGGTCGACCTCGATGACGCGGTGAACGAGTTTCTCCGCCACCTTGAGGGCGAACTCGATGACCATCTGCCTGGCCTCGCGCTCCAGTTCCCGCCGCTGCCCATCGAGTTGTCGCGCGACGTCGAACCACGCTTGCTGCAGTTGCCCGAGCCCCTCGCTCGCCGCGGCGAGGGCTTCCTGCCGCCCCTGCTCCCGGCCCTGCTCGACGCCCCGGGCAAATCCCTCGACCTGGCCCTGCTCGAATCCGCGAGCCTCGGCGCCTTCGATCAGAGCCGCGGCCTCCCGCTCCGCGTCCGCGACGATCCGTGACGCCTTCACTTCTGCCGCGGACCGCAGCTTCGCCGCCTGCCGACTCAGGTCGCTGAGGTCAAGCACGATCGCGTCGCGGGGAAAGCTCGAATGTTGGGTGGCTTTGATCAGTGGCATCCGTGCCTCTTCCTGCCCGTCGGCATCCTTAGACGATCATTTCCTTGTCGCCGCGGCCGCTGATGAGGATCTCCCCGGCATCCTCCAACCTGCGGACGATGTCCACGATCCGCTGCTGCGCCGCCTCGACGTCGCTCACGCGGACGGGGCCCATGAAATCCATGTCCTCCTTGATGAGCGTCGCCGCACGCTCCGACATGTTGCGGAAGATCTTCTCCTTGAGCTCGTCGCTCGCCGTCTTGAGCGCCAGCGCCAGCTCGTCGTTGTCGACCTCCTTGAGCACGCCCTGGATGCCCTTGTCGTTGACGAGCAGAATGTCCTCGAAGACGAACATGAGCCGCCGGATCTCCTCGACGAGGTCCGGGTCCTCCGCCTCGAGGCCCTCCATGATGCTCTTCTCCGTCGTCCGGTCGACGAGGTTGAGCATCTCGGCGACGGTTTCGACGCCGCCGATCTTGGCGAAGCTCTGGCTGAGCATGTTCGCCAGCCGGGCTTCGAGCCCCTTCTCCACCTCGCTGATCACCTCGGGGTTCGTCTGCTCCATGTTCGCGACGCGCTTGACCACCTCGATCTGTTTGGGCGTCGGCAGGCCTCCGAGGATCTCGGACGCCTTGTGGTGCGCGAGGTGAGACACGATCAGCGCGATCGTCTGCGGGTGCTCGTCCTGGATGAACGTCAAGAGGTTCTGGCTCTCCGCCTTCTGCAGGAACGCGAACGGCGTCTTGCGAACCTGCGTGCGGATCTGCTGCAGGATCCGGTCCGCTTCACCCGCGGGGAGGCTCTTGAGCAGCAGCGACCGGGCGTAGTCCAGCCCCCCCTCCCGCGCCCAGGTGTTCGCCACCGCAAGGCCATAGAACTCCTTGAGCACGCTGTCGCGGGTCTTCTGCGGGACGCTCTCCAGGCTCGCAAGCTCGCGGGTCACTTCCTCGACGGCCTTCGGCGGCATCGTGCGCAGCATCATCGCCGCCGCCTCCTGATCGAGAGCCAGCAACAGAATCGCGGCCTTGCGTACGCCGGAGATGTCGCTCACGTCTTGCTTCTCTTCCGTGGAAGGCATGCCCCCTGCCTTCACCCCAGCCGGCCTCTGCCGTGGTTATTCGTCCCGCCTGACCCAGCGCCCAAGGATCGCCGACGCTTCGGTCGGGTTCGCCTTCACCAGTTCTCCAATCTGCTCCGCCACGCGGCGGCTGTGCAACTCGTCCTCGTCGAGCTCCACCCCCGCAAGGCTGCTCTCGTGTTCCTCCGCCTCGCCGACGAGTTCCTCCTCGCTCGGCAGCTTCGGCGGCACGCCCGCGAGTTCTTCGACGCTCGGCAGCGTCTCCTGCTGTGTCGCCTTGCGAACCATGTAGAGCATCAGCCCGACCGCGAGCAGCGCCAGCAGCCCCACCCCACCCACTTTCGAAACCCCGCCCGTATCGACCAGCATCGCCCCGAGCCCGGCGGCTTCGGGCGCCCGCGGCCGCAGCGCGAGATACGTGTCGTCCGGCACCATCGCCGCCGCCACCGTCCCGGCGCTGTCGCTCTGGATCAGCGGCTCGACCTGCCGCTGAATCTTGGCGAGTTCGCCGGTCACGATCGGCTGCAAGACCGTGTCGTCCGGCTCATCCGTCACCGTGGGGTTCTGCGCCTTGTACACGTGCACGAAGTACGCCCGCGGCACGCCCACGCTCACGTTGACGCGCTCCACGGTGTGCCCGCTCCGCACCGTCTCGCTCTGCAGCACGATCGGCTTCTCACCGAACTCGCGGCGCTCTTCGGTCTCCGTCTCCTCGATGCCGCTCCCCCCGGAGCCCTCGATGCTCACGCCCGCGTTGGACCGCACCCCCGGCGCCCCGGCATCCTGGACGTTTCGCAGCGTCCGCTCCCGCGTCTCCTCGCTGCGGAGCGGCTCGGAACGCTCCCGCTCGGTCTTCACCTCGTGCTGCTTTGCGACGTCGGTGACCTGCACGTTCACCGCAACGCGGACGCCGGGGATGTAGCTGAGGTAATCCTCGATCTTCCGCCGGTGCCGGTCCTCGAGCCCGTGCACCAGTTCGAGCATGTGGGTCGGGAGCATGTCGTCGGCGCTGTCGGCACGAAACAGCCGGCCGTCGATCGTGACGTTCACGTCGCTCGGCTTCATCGACGACACGGCGCCGCTGATGAGCCCCGCGACCGCCTCGACCATCTGCTTCGGATGGACGCCCCGCCCCTCCGAGGTGATGGCGACCGACGCGCTCGGGCTGACGTGCGTGTCGCCGAAGCCGCGGCGGACCGGCATATCGATCACGACCTCCGCCGCCTTGACACCCTTCATATTGCGGATGATGTTCGCGAGAACCTTCTGCTTCGCGAGTTGGTAAGCCCGCTGGTTCTGCTCGCTCGTCGCCCACGGGGTCGCGTTGCCCACCAGCGCGTCAAACGCCGCCGACGCGTCCTCGCTGAGCATGTTCTGCTCGACGAGCAGCAGGATCGCGTCCTCACGCCGCTCGACCGGCACGCGGATCTGCATCCCCTCACGCTGGGCCTCGATCCCGGCGGACTGGAGCTTCGCGAGCACCTCGTCCCCGCGGCTGCTCGCGAACTGGCTGATCGGCACCATCGACGGCTGGGCCGCGAAGTTGAGCACGATCGTGACGATGAGCGTGCCCAGCACGAGCAGCGTGCCGATGAGCCACTTCGCGCTCGGCGTCAGCCCCTCGAACTGGGCCTGGATCTGCATCCAGGTTCGCTTGACCATCTCTGGCATCGTCGGCCTCCGTGCCGCTCAAGAGCCGTTTCGCCTGGTGGCTCCGGGCCGTCGCTCCGGGAGGGCGTCCTGCCACTCACCCGGGTCTCGATCCCGAAACACGAAACCGCTCGGCTGTCGTCCGCTTACACCCGGATCTGCTTCACTTCTTCGTACGCATCCATCAGCTTGTTCCGCACCTGGAGCAGCGCCTGGAACGCCAGGTCCGCCTTCTGCTGCGCGATCGCCACGCCCGCCACGTCGTTCCGCTTGCCGGTGTAGAGGTCCTCGATCGCCGCCTCGGCATCCTTCTGGAGCTTGTTGACCTGCTCAAGGTTCTTCATGAGCACGTCCTTGAAGCTCGTCGTCGGGTCCGGCGTCTGCGCACCGCGCATCGCCGAGGGGCGTGCCCCGCCGACGTTACCGATGAGTCCGAGTGGGTCCGTCATGAGTCGCTACCTCAGCCCAGGAGCTTCAGCCCCGCCTGGATCATCTGCTTGGTTGCCTGTGCCGCGGTCACGTTCGCCTCGTACGCGCGGGACGCCTCCATGGCGTTGATGGTCTCGGTCGTTGTATCGATGTTCGGGTATTCGACATAGCCGTCGCCATCCGGATCGGCGGCGGTGTTGCCCGGGTCCCACACCTTCCGGAACGGCGCCGGGTCGAGGAGGATCTCCTTGACGTGGACGCCGTCGCCGCCGGTGGTCGGGTCGCCCTCCGCGAAGACCGGGATCCGCCGACGGTACGGGTTCACGTTCCCCTCGGCGTCGAAGACGCTGTTGGTGTTCGCGAGGTTGGCCGCGATCGTCTCGAGGCGGACGCGCTGAGCCACCAGGGCCGACGCGGACGTGTTGAGGACTCCGAACATGGGTCGTGCTCCGGGCTAGGGTGCCGATCACAGGCGTTCGCGGATGGCCGTCCGCAACAGGTTGAACTCGCCCTTGAGCAGCTCGAGGGCCGCGGTGTGGGCGAGCGTGTTTTCGGCGACGTCCTGCATGATGCGCTCGAGGTCGCGGTTGTTGCGGTCGTGGAACATCACGTTCTCGTTGTTGAATCGGGGGCGGGCCTCGATGCCGTGCGAGTGGAACCGCAGGTCGCGCGAATCCTTCAGGGGCAGCCGACCGCTGATCGGCCGCGGGCCGCGGCGCCGCCGCTCCACCGCCTCGCGGAGCTGCGACTGGAACTGGCCCGGGTCCAGGTCCGCTGGCTTGAAGTACGGCGTGTCCAGGTTGGCGATGTTATGCGCCAGCCGTTCGTGCCTCGCCGCGGTGAACTGCGCCACACGCTCGAGCACCGGAATCGCGCCGCCATCGGTCAGTCCCGCTATCACAGGCTTCCTTCTCCGCAAGTCCCGTGCCGGAACGCCCCGGCGCGGTAAGCCGCGTGTGCGGCTGGATCTGACATCGGCTCGTCACGCGCAGCGGGCGCAACTTTTGCGCCGCCCCGCGCAGGAGCTGCGCCGCGGCTCACACCGTCTGCGCGATCAGGTTCTGTTCCTTCCACTTCTTGAGCTTGAGCCCCAGCGTCCGCAGCCCGATCCCCAGTGCCTCCGCGGTCCGAGCGCGGTTGCCGTTGAAGTGCCCCAGCGTCGTGAGGATCTGCTCGCGCTCGATCTCCTCCAGCGGGCGGACCATCGGTTCGAGCACCGCAGTCGCCGCCCCGCCCGGCAGGCCGAACCGCTGCGGCCGGGGGCTGCCGATCGGCCGAGCCGCCGGCATCGGGATCTGCACGCTGCTGGGCATGAAGGTGTCGGTCGGCATCAGCCACGGCTGGATCAGGCTCGCCCCGATCACCGGACCTCGGCTCAGCACGCTCGCCCGCTCGCAGATGTTCTGCAGCTCGCGGACATTGCCCGGCCAGTTGTAAGCCATCATCACCGCCATCGCCTCGGCGTCGAGCCGTTTGGCGTCGCGCCCCTCCCGCATCGCGACGATCTGCAGAAAGTGCTCGCAGAGCAGCGGGAGGTCGTCTTTGCGGTCGCGCAGCGGCGGCAACTCCAGCGGCAGTACGTTCAGCCGGTAGAAGAGGTCCTGCCGGAACTCCCCTTCCGCGACGCTTTGCGCCAAGTTCCGGTTCGTGGTCGCGATCACGCGGCAATCGACCTGCATGCTCAGGCTCGAACCGACCCGCTCGAACTGCCCCTCCTGGAGCACCCGCAGCAGCTTCGCCTGCAACGACGGGTCGATCTCGCTGATCTCGTCGAGCAGAAGCGTCCCGCCGTCGGCCAACTCGAACCGCCCTTTGCGGAGCTGGTCGGCGCCGGTGAAGGCGCCCTTCTCGTGGCCGAAGAGCTCGCTCTCGAGAAGGTTGCTCGACAGGGCCGCGCAGTTAAGGCAGAGCATCACCCGGTCGCGGCGGGGCGAATGGGCGTGGATCGCCCGCGCGACCACCTCCTTGCCCGTGCCGGACTCGCCACAGATGAGCACCGTGCCGTGCGAGTTGGCGATCTGGTGGAGCTGCTGCGCCAGCCGCTTCATCGCGGCCGACTGCCCGATGAGCGCGGGCCCGACCTCGGGCGTCCGTCCCGCCGATCGCAGCGCCGCGTTCTCCTGCATCAGCCTCCGGTGCTCGACCGCCCGCCGCATGACCATGACGAGCTGGTCACCCTCGAACGGCTTCTGGATGAAGTCAAAGGCCCCCTGCTTCATGGCGGCGACGGCGTCGTTGACCGACCCATAAGCCGTCATCAGCACGACCGGCAACCCGTCGTCCGCCTGCCGCAGCTTCGCGAGCAGCTCGAGCCCATCCATCTCCGGCATCTTGAGGTCCGTCAGCACGGCCGCGGGCCGATGCTTCGCGAGCAGCGTCAGGGCCTGCTGCCCGTCGGAAGCGGCGACGACCGTGTACCCGGCCCGCTGGAGCGTCGCGCCGACGCTGTCGCGCATCATCTGCTTGTCATCAACGATCAGGATCCGGGTGCTCATGGCAGCGATTCCTCGGCGGGCTGGGGCGTGGCCGCGATGCGGCGGGGCAGGGTGAGACGGAACACGGCACCGCTCCCCACGGGGTCGTTGTGCACACCGATCGACCCGCCGTGCGCATCGATGATGCGATGCACGATGGCGAGCCCGAGACCGGTGCCGGTGTGGCGGGTCGTGAAGAACGGGTTGAAGATGCGGTCGATGTCGTCGGCGTCGATGCCGGGGCCCGTGTCTCGCACGGTCAGCACCACGTCGTCCCCCGCCGTCGCGGCGGCGAGCGTGAGCACCCGGTCGTCCGCGTTATCCGTCATCGCGTCCACCGCGTTGCGGACGAGGTTGAGCAGCGCCTGGTGCAGGAGATTCGGGTCGCACCAGGCGACGAGGTCTGGCTCAACCCGCGTACACACCCGCACCCGGGCCAGATCAATGCTCGGCCGCTGCGAATCGATCAGCCGCGCGAGCATCATCCCTACCGCCACCGCCTGCGGCTGCGGACGCGTCTCCTTGGCGAACGTCAGCACGTCGACCACGATCGCGTTCAGCCCACGTACGGCGTCCGCGACCTTCCGCGCGTTCTCGATCGCCGGCTCGGTGACCGGGGGAGACACCTCGAGGTCCTGCACGATCATCGAGACATAGAGCTGGATCGCCGCCAGTGGGTTGCGGATCTCGTGGGCGATCCCCGCCGCCATCTCCCCCAGCGCCGACAGCCGCTTGGACCGTTGCAGCTGCGCGTTGGTGCTGGCAAGCTCCTCCCGCAGCCGCACCACCTCCGCCTGCAGCCGCTGGTGGCTCGACTGCATCCGCTCGGCCAGCTCGGAGTAGGCCCCGATGATCGCAGCCAACTCGTCCCCGTGGCGAGCGTCGGGCGCCGGGTTGTCCAGCGTGGTGTGTGTCATCCCTTGCGATCGGTGAAGCGTGCGGACGTCGCGACCTGCGGCGCGGCGCGATAGGCGTTCATGGCGGCGCCCCCCTGGCGGATCTGACGGATCTGCGAACCCACGCGCTGCTGGGCGCTCTGCAATGTCTGCCGGTCCCGATCGTCCTGCGCGATGATCTCCCGCAGCAGGGCGTCGACCTCGGCCATAAGGTCACGGACGCGGGCCTGCTGCGCTGCGGGGATCTTCGACGCCGACTGGCGGACGGGAACGAGCTCGCGGTTGATCGCGGTCAGCGCGTCGACAAGCCCCTGCCGGGTCGCGAGCACCGAAAGCAGGTGATCGGTGTCGCCCCGCTCGATGAGGGTCGCCTGCTGGTCGGAGAGCGACTTGAGATCGCGGTAGAGGTCGCGCTGCCGGGTGAGCAGCGAGACGAGCGACGGTGAATCCGCAGCATGAGCCGGGGCCGGGGTCATCCTTGACCTTTCGCACGAGGCGGCGCGACTCCGTCGCAGCCGGCCGCGCTAAGGCGGCAACCGATGTATCGGCAAAACTTGCGCGAGAGGCTTAGCGGAAATTTGCGCAGGGGTCGGGGCGCGTGCGCGGGTCAGTTGGTGTTGGCGGCCGGGACCGCCTTCGGCGTCGCCGCGCCGCCGTACAGGTCCAGCTCGCTCGTCCAGCGGAGCCAGTCCTCCCAGT
Source organism: uncultured Phycisphaeraceae bacterium (assembly GCA_964555075.1). GTDB lineage: Bacteria > Planctomycetota > Phycisphaerae > Phycisphaerales > Phycisphaeraceae > CAZKRE01. Next base: position 7,892 of record CAZKRE010000005.1, on the reverse strand, counting down.
GCTGCCGCGTCATCGGCAACGCCGCGTCCCGGAAGGCGTCCTCCGGCATCCGCTGCAGCTGCCATCGGGCCGTCTCATTAGCCACCTTCGCCTGCTGATACTGCCCGAGCTCGCAGTACGCGTTGACGATCTGCACCAGCGCCACGAGCGACGCCGGATCCTGCTCCCACCGCCGCGCCGCCGCGTCGTACAGCCGGATCGCGTCCTCAAACTGCCCGCGGTCGTACGCGCAGTCCCCCTGGTAAAAGTAGGCGTTGCGGCGGTACAGGATCTCCAGCGGGCTCAGCGCCGCGTCCGGCCGCGTGTCCAGCTCGTTCGCCACCTGGCTGAAGTAGACCTGCGCCTGCTCCAGCCGCCGCGACCGCTCCGCCTGCAGCGCCAGCCGGTCGATCTGACTCTGCCGCTCCGCAAGTCGCCGGTCCAGCGTCTCGACCGACACGCGGTACGTGTCCGCGAGCAGGAAGCGGAGCGTCGGCCCCTCCTCCGAATCGCCGTATCGCTCGACGGCCTCCTCCAGCCGCTCGATCGCCTGCACGTGGTAGTCCCCGTCCCGCTCCCCCAGCCGGTAATACAGCTTGCCCAGTTCGATCAGCGCCTGCTGGTACTGCGCCGATTCGGGCGTGATCGCGGGGTGATCGGTGACCACCTGCAAGAGCGTCCGCTCCGCCGCGTCGATCCGGCCGACGCCGATCTCCGCCCGCGCGAGCGGGACGAGGCTGTCGAACGTCTCCGGGCTGTGCGGGTGGTCTTCGAGCAGTTGCAGGAACAGCTGCGCGGCAGGGGCGTACTGTCCATCGGACAGGTAAGCCCGGCCGAGGTGGTGGATCGCCGCCAGCCGGTTCGCGTCCTCCCGCCGGGTCTCGACGAACTCTGCCAGCACCTCGATCGCCCGCCCCCACTCCTGCGCACGGTCGAAGCACTGCGCCGCCTCCCACAGGCTCTTGCCGTGTGCCGCGTCGTCGGTGATCGTGACCGCCTCGGCGTGCTGGAGGAAGTACGCGCCGGCTTCGCGGAAGTGCAGGGCCGACTGCTGGTTCGCCAGACGCCGGGCCTCCTGGCTCACGCTGGTGTCCCCCGCGACCAGGCGCCTGCCCAGCTCCTCCGCGTAAGCCTTCCGCTGCTCCGCAATGGCCTGGTGGATCGTGGCGAACCCCAGGCGCATGTCCGCCGGAACGGTCGGGTAGAGCGGCAGGAGAAGCGTGATCAGATCCAGCCCGAGGTCGTACTCTTCCTTGTCGAGCGCCCGCTCCATATGCGACCGCACGACGCCGGTGACCATCGCCCGCCGCTCGTCCCACGCGGGCGTCCCCTCCGCGAGCAGCTCGATCGCCTGCCCGAAGTGCTCGATCGCTTCGGGCGTTGCGCCGAGCCTCGCCTCGCAGTCCCCAAGCCCGATCAACGACTCGATCAATGCCGCCTCGGACGGGTAGTTGCGGACCGACAGGGAGAAGTTCTCCATCGCCTGCTGGACGCTGTTGTCCCCGCCCGTCAGGAGCGCGATCTGGCCGAGCCCCAGGAGGATGTCCGCGTTGAGCCCGCTGTCGGCGGGGAGCTTCTGCTGCGCGTACCGGAAATACCGGTCCGAACCGGCGTGGTCGCCCACCATGAGGTACGCCTGCGCGAGCAGGACGTAGAGCTCCGGCAGGTCCCGATCCCCCCCCTGCCCGGTGAATCGCTGCAGCCGGATGAGCAGGAAGTCGATCGCCCGCTGCGGGTCGCCCGCCTCGAGCTGCATCCGGGCTTCAAGCGCGGCGCTCCACAGTTCCTGCTCCCGCCGCCTGGCCGTGTCGGTCTCGGTGCGCAGCTCGTGCTTGAACCGCTCGAGTAGCGGCATGACCGACTCGATGTTCCGCGACTCACGCCGCTGTCGCTGCCGGTCCACCAGCGACCGGACGATCGCGTACCGCCGATGGGCCGGCTCATCCGTCATCCGGTCGACGAGCTTCAGCGCCTCCGGACCCCGCCCGAGGGCGACGAGCGTGTCCGCATATCGGCGAAAGCTCTTGCCGTCGAGCGTCCGCCCGAGTTCCTCCGCCCGGGCGTAGTGACCCGTGATCTTGCGGTGGGTCTCCTCGGCGACCGGGGTGTCGATCGCGACCAGCCGGGAGGCGTGCATCTGTAGATAGAGAAGGTCCGCCTGGTACTGGTGGAACCGCGCCCGGTCTTCGACCGTCGCGTCGGGCGCGTCGAGGTTCTTGACGATGTCGTCGAGCCCCGCCCGCGCTTCCTCGAAGTTGCTCGCCTCGAGGTAGTAGGCCACGTTGTTCAGCCGTCCGGGGAAGTCGTTCGCCTCCCGCTCCGGCATCGCGAGGTAGACGCCGGCACTGAACAGCGCCAACCCCACCAGGAGCACGGGGAGCTGCCAGACCTGCGACCACGACGGGTCGCTCGACGGCGTGGAAGTGGCGATGGCTTCGGGCATGGGGTACCGAGGGTCCGATAGCTTCGGCTATCGGCTGTATCGGCACCGGCCCCCGGTCCTCTTCAGAGAAACCATCCACCCGGGCCCGCCCCACCCGGCTACCCCTGCGCCCCCTGCCGCCTCCGCCGCAGTTCGGCCTCGATGAAGCCGTGGACGTCCCCGTCCATCACTCGCTGGGGGTTGCCCTGCTCGTAGCCGGTGCGGTGGTCCTTCACCCGGTTGTCGTAGAAGACGTAGCTGCGGATCTGGGTGCCCCAGCCCATCTCCAGCTTCCCGCCCGTCGCCGCGTCGACTTCCTTCTGGCGCTTTTGCTCCTCGAGAAGCTCCAGCTTGCCATGCAGCAGCCGCAGCGCCATCTCCCGGTTCTGCCCCTGACTCTTGTGAACCGAGCACACCACCGCCAGCCCCGTCGGCAGGTGCACCACCCGAACCGCCGTCGCAACCTTGTTCACGTTCTGCCCGCCCGGGCCGCTCGACCGCGCGAACGCCGTGATCTCCAGGTCCTTCTCCGGAATTTCCAGCACGCCCGCGGCCTCGAACTCGGGCACCACGTCCACCGCGGCGAAACTCGTCTGCCGCTTCGCCTGGGCATTGAACGGCGACACCCGCGCCAGCCGATGGGTCCCTCGCTCAGCCGACAGGTAGCCGTAAGCGAACGGCCCCTTGACGAACAGCGTGACCTCCTTCAGGCCCGCCTCTTCCCCGTACGCCTTGTCCACTTCCGAGACGTCCCAGCCCATGCTTTCGCAGTAGTACAGGTACATGCGCATGAGCATCTCGGTCCAGTCCTGCGCCTCCGTCCCCCCTTCCCGGGCGTAGATCGTCAGGTAACAGTTCCGTGCGTCGTACTTGCCCGACAGCAGCGACACGACCTCGAGTCTGTCGAGGTCGCTGAACAGCGCGTCGAGCTGGCCGTCGACTTCCTTGCGGCTCGCGTCATCATCGGCCTCGACCGCGAGTTGCCAGAGGACCTGAGCGTCTTCGATCCGGCTTGAGATCTGCCCCACCCGGTCCGTGGTGGCCTTGATGCCCTTCAGCTCGGAAATAACAGCGTTCGCCCTCTCCTGGTTGTTCCAGAAGTCGGGCGATTCCATCAGTGCTTCGAGTTCCTTGCGGCGGACGACCTTCTCGTCGTAGTTAAAGAGAGTCGCGGATCGTCAAAATCCGCGCCTCCAACTCGTCGAGCTTCGAAGGGATGTCTTCATGGACCAGGGTGACGTCAGACATGCCGCTCACCTTAGCATCACGAGCAGCCACGGGCGAGTCCGTCGTTCGCGACGGCGGAAAATCTCAGTATTCCCATGGGCAGATACGAGTTTCCCCGGGCGACGCACGCCGGACGGCTGCTATCCTCTCTCACGTGCGAAGCGAATTCCCGCCAACGAAAAAGCGAGCCTCTGCGGCTCGCTTCTCGAAGGCCCGGCTCCTGAATCCCTCAACACTCGAGCCGTGGCCCGAATCCTGATCTTGCGTGGGTCGGAACGTCCGGCCTCAACCTCGCGTCGTCACGGGACAGCGACGACGCGAGGTTTTTTTCTTGCGCCCACGCCGGCAGGTGGAGCCCGCGGCGGGGAATCTGCTGACATGACTATCGGAAAAAAGCGCGTCGCGGGCACAGCGACGGCGACGCATCCCTCAAAATGCGCCGCCGTCGCTGGTTATCACGCCCTCCGCCCCGTCTACTCCCCCAGCAAGCTCTCCACTCCCGCGAACGGGTAGTACGCCGACAGGAACTGCCGGAACCGCTTCCCCTCCGCCACCAGCAAGACCGCCGGCTCCTCACAGACCCGGGTCGCAAAACGGGCCGCCCGGATAAGCGCCGCTTCGGTCGTCACGAGAACCAGCACCCCGCGCTCCCGCCGCAGCGGCAGCACCTGGAACTGCCACGCCTGCCGGCATGAGACAACGCCTAGAACGGTGGGGTCAAGTGGCTCCGCGTCGAGCCGGATGTGCACGTCCTGCCGCAGGTACGCCGCCGCCCAGGCGTCATCCCGAGGGGTGGTGCGGGCTTCCAGGAACCGCCGCAGGAGCGCGGCGGCGGTGGGCCGGGCCACGATCCGCGCGGGATGCGCGGGTCGGGATGCGGCCAGGTCGCGAGCGATAAGTCGAGCGTATGCAATCGTCTGAGTCTGGATCTCCATGTTATCCGCCTGAGTTCGAGGCGGGACAGCACCCCTCGTATCGACCCGTCGGGAGGGCGGGTTAAGTGATCTGGAAAAACTTTGTCGATTGTGACGTCCGAGAGCGCGCCCAAGGCCATTGCTGCGCGTGCCCCGCCCCGGTAGCCTTTTCTCGGCCCGTCCCCCACCCACCCCTTGATCCCGAGCCAACCATGTTCGAGACGATCGCCGCCGCGCCCCCCGACCCGATCCTCGGCCTGACCGAGGCCTTCGCCGAGGACCTCAACCCCCGGAAGATCAACCTCGGGGTGGGCATCTATAAGGACGAGTCAGGCAAGACCCCGGTTCTCGCGTCGGTCAAGGAGGCGGAGCGCCGCCTGCTCGACCAGGAGACGTCGAAGAACTACCTGCCGATCGAGGGGGACCGGGCGTTCGCAGGCCACGTGCAGCAACTGCTCTTTGGCGGCGGGGTCGGCAACGGCGCGGCGGTGACGGCGCAGTGCCCGGGGGGGACCGGCGCCCTCCGCGTCGCCGCCGACTACCTCAAGGCCAATCACCCCGACGCCCGCGTCTGGCTCAGCGACCCCACCTGGCCCAACCACCCCAGCATCTTCGAGGCGGCGGGCGTGTTCACCCACGTCTACCCCTACTTCGATCCCGAAACCCACACCCTCGCGATCGACCGGATGCTCGACGGGCTCGCACAGGCGAAGCCCGGAGACGTCGTCGTCCTCCACGGCTGCTGCCACAACCCCACCGGCGCCGACCCGAGCCCGGAACAGTGGCAGCGGATCGCCCGCTTCCTCGCCGAGCGGAAGCTCGTCCCCCTCGTCGACTTCGCCTACCAGGGCTTCGGCGACGGCATCGATCAGGACGCCACCGGCCTGCGGAAGCTCGCGCAGCAGACGGGCGAACTGTTCGTCTGCTCGAGCTTCTCGAAGAACTTCGGCCTGTATAACGAGCGCGTCGGGGCGCTCACCGCCCTGGCGCGCTCGCCCGACGCCGCCCACAACGTCCTGAGCCAGTTCAAGGTCTGCATCCGCCGCAACTACTCCAACCCGCCCGCGCACGGGGCGAAAGTCGTCGCCACCGTATTGGGCGACAGCGACTTGCGGAAGCAGTGGGAGGCGGAGGTCGCCGCGATGCGCGATCGGATCCACGCGATGCGACGCCTCTTCGTCGACACCCTCGAGGCCAGAGGCGCCCGGCGAGACTTCTCCTTCATTGCCGGGCAGAAGGGCATGTTCAGCTTCTCGGGGCTGACCAGGGATCAGGTCGCCCGGCTCCGCGCCGAGCACTCGGTCTACATCGTCGGCTCGGGCCGTATCAGTGTCGCGGGCATGACCCGCGACAACATGGACCCGCTCTGCGCCGCGATTGTCAACGTGCTCTGACTGCCGTGGAGGCGCTCGCCCGCCGGGGACGACACTGGCGTGTCCTGGATGGCCGGTCGCGAGAAACTCGCCGCGGCGGAAGTTACGATCGCCCAATCCAGCCTCGCGGAACGCTGCCTGTGGACCTTGGCCGGATCCTGCCCCTGCTCTGCATCACCTGTGCCGCCGGGTTCGGCATGCTGATGTACATCGCGCTGGTGATGACCTACCGCCGGCAGCACGAGAGCGCCATCGAGCGGAAGCAGCGGGAGCGGCGGGAACTGCTCGCGCGACAGGCTCACGAGAAGCAGCCAGCCGATTAGGGCGTGTCGGTGCTGCCCCTTGATCCACCGCGATGCCCGCGCCCGCCCGCGTTTGCTTTGCTCCGCCAAATCCGCGAATCTCTCGCCCCGGAATCCATCCATGAGTGACACCACCGCACAGACACCGCCCGCGTTCCTCCTCTGCCCCGGGCAGGGGGCGCAGCACGTGGGCATGGGCAAAGCATGGGCGGAGCGCGACGCCGCCGCGGCGGACGTCTTCGCCGAGGCGGACGCGCAGCTCGGCCTGTCGCTGTCGAAGCTCTGCTTCGAGGGGCCGGCCGAGGAGCTCAACCGCACCGACATCGCGCAGGCCGCCATCTACACCACGAGCGTCGCCTGCTACCGCTCGCTGCGGGAGGCCGGCGTCGTGGGGCGCGTCTACGCGACCGCGGGGCTGAGCCTCGGGGAGTTCACCGCCCTGCACCTGGCCGGTGCGATCTCGTTCGCCGACGGGCTCAAGCTCGTCCGCCTGCGCGGGCAGGCGATGCAGGACGCCGCCGAGGCCAGCGAATCGACCATGGTCGCCATCACCGGTGACGTGAGCGAAGAGAAGATCAACGACCTGTGCCGACAGGCGTCGGAGGGCGACGTGCTCGTGCCGGCGAACTTCAACTCGCCGATGCAGGTCGTCGTGAGCGGCTCGAAGCCGGCGTGCGAGCGGGCGGTGAAAGTCGCCGGCGAGATGGGCTTCAAGCCCACGCCGCTGACCGTCGCGGGCGCGTTCCATTCGCCGTTCATGGAGCCGGCCGCGGCGCGGCTGGCGGCGGCGCTCGACGACGTCGCGTGGAGCCTGCCCGACGTGCCGGTGCTTTCGAACGTCACCGGCCTGCCGCACGACAACGACCTGGGCTCCATCAAGCGCCGCCTGGTCGAGCAACTCACGAAGCCGGTCCGCTGGAGCGAATCGATGCAGCACGCGGCGTCGCGGATGCCCGGCCGGTTCGTCGAACTGGCGCCGGGCAAGGTGCTCAGTGGGCTGATGCGGCGGATCGAGCGGACCGCGAAGGTAGAGAACCACGCGGAGCCCGCCGCGTGAGGATCGGCCGGCTCCTCATCTTGTTGCTCGTGATGACGTTTCTGGGGACGATCCTCGGGGGGTTGTCGGGCGGGCTGCTCGGCGCGGCGGTGCCGATGAAGGTGACCGTTGCAAGCGAGGCGACGGGGCGGGAGGCCGCGACCGAGCCCCAGACGTCGGGTTCGCTGACGCTGGAGGGGACGACCGACCGCTCGCCGTGGGTCGCGGGCGCGGCCCTGGGGGCGGGATTCGGGCTCATGGCCGGAGTCGGCGCGGGGCTCGTGCTGGGGGTGCTTGATCAGGTGGTGCTGGCGATCCGGGAACAGAAAGGCCGAACGGGAACGACATGAGCGAAGAGGCAATCAAGCGCGTGGCGGTGGTGACGGGCGCATCCCGCGGGATCGGTGCGGCGATCGCGGTGGCACTGGCCGCCCAGGGCCGGCACGTCGTCTGCGTCGCCCGCGGTGCGGACAAGCTCGCGGAGGTGAAGGCGCGGATCGAGACCGCGGGTGGCTCGGCAAGCGTGAAGAGCGTCGACATCTGCGACGGCGCGGCGGTGACGCGGCTCATCGAGGACGTCGCGAAGGAGCACGGCCGGCTGGACATCCTGGTGAACAACGCCGGGATCACCCGCGACAA
>CAZKRE010000004.1:11563-43245 GCA_964555075.1 uncultured Phycisphaeraceae bacterium | reverse complement strand
AGCACGGCGCCAGCCCCGCCAAGGGGGCGCTCGTTTACGACCCGATGGGCCCGTACAACTGAACAGGCGGGGTCCAACCGCGCTCTGACGGGATGCGATCGGGGCGGGCGGCCCGCGTCACCGCGCGGGGGGAAGCCGCCCCCGTCCGCGCCCGGAACGCGTGCGCTGCGCCTTGAAAAACATGCGCCGCAAGTTGAAAAACATGCGCCGCGACTTGGAAGACATGCGCCGCAACTTGAAATGCTTGCGCCGCGACTCGAAGAACATGCGCCGCAAGTTGAAAAACATGCGCCGCGACTCGAAAAACATGCGCCGCAACTCGAAATACATGCGCCGCGACTCGAAACGCATGTCGTCGCGACTCAAGAGACCGGTGTCACAAACCGAAAGAGGGGAGCTACGCCTCGAGGTCTCCTGCGCACGGCACGCGCGGCATCTCGACGCGCGGCCTCTTGCTCGCGGCGCGGATGGTCGGCGCCGCCGCGATCGGCCGGTGGCGATCCGGTGGTGGAGCGCCCGGCCGACGCGGGGCCGCTGCTCGACCTAATCGATGGGGAGGACGGGTCGCGCGGGCCGCCGGGCGATCGGCTCGGCGGGGGCGTCGACTCCCGCGGGCTCCGCGGGTTCCACGGCCGCGACGGGGGAGGCGGCGTGCGACCGGGTCGCGTCGACGAGGACGCTGCCGAAGACGCCGAGCGCGATCGACGCCAGCGCCGCGATGGCGGCGGCGATCCGCCGCAGCGGCACGTCGGCCTCGGTGACCCCTTCCGCGGGCGTGCCGAAGAACGCCACCGACGCGATGCGGAGGTAGTAGCCCGCGGAGATCGCGGAGTTCACCACCGCCAGCCCGACGAGCCAGTAGTACTCCTGCGCGATGGCGGGGACGAACAGGTACACCTTGCCGAGGAACCCCACGAGCGGGGGGATGCCCAGGAGCGACAGGCTCGCGACCGCGAGGATCGCCGCGAGCCCCGGGTGGCGGTGCCGCAGGCCGGAGAGGTCGGCGAAGGTCTGCGCCTCGTCGCCGCGGGAGCGGAGGCAGCCCAGCGCGGCGAAGGCCGCGATCGTGCCCAGGCCGTAGGCCACGAGGTAGAAGAGCACCGCGCCGATGCCGTCGGGCAGCATCGCGCCGCCGGCCGCGTCGCCGGCGGCCCGCGCCGGCCCGGCGAGGAGGGCGACGATCATGTAACCCGAGTGGGCGACGGAGCTGTAGGCCAGCACCCGCTTGACGTTGTCCTGCAGCAGCGCGAGGACGTTGCCGACGGTCATGGTGACCGCGGCGATGAGCCAGAGGGCCCAGACGATCGCGTCGCCGCCGTCGACGACGGTGGGCGTCTTGTCGAGCGGCCAGCCGACGAGCCCGAGGATCAGGATGATCCCGATGAACCCGGCGGCCTTGGGCACGAACGCGAGGAACGTCGTCACCGCGGTGTGGGCGCCCTGGTAGACGTCGGCGGCGTAGAAGTGCATCGGGAAGGCGGCGACCTTGAACCCGATCCCCACGATCGAGAGCAGCACGCCCGCCACGAGCAGCGGGGGCAGGGGCTGCCCCGCCGCGACGGCCTCCGCGACGGCCGCCCGGATGCCGGCGAGGTCGGTGAGCCCCGTCGCGCCGTAGATCAGCGTGAAGCCGTAGAGGAACAGCGCCGTCGCCAGCGCGCCGAGGAAGAAGTACTTGACGCCCGACTCCTGCGCGTCGATCCGGTCGCGGCCGGCCGCGACCATGACGTACGTCGGCAGGCTGACGAGCTCGAGGGAGAGGAAGAGCCAGGCCAGGTCCGACGCCCCGGCGGTGAGCATGACGCCGGTGAGGCTGAAGAGGAAGAAGGCGAAGAACTCGCCGCCGACGGCCTCGTGCGCGTCGAAGCCGGGGGCGGCCTCGGCGTCGCGGTGCTGCTTCAGGTCGGTCGGCAGGCCCGTCGCCACCATCAGCAGCACGAGGCCCACGAGGATGACGGCGAGCCGGACGTAGAGCGTCATCCCGCCCAGACCCAGCCCGGTGAGGTCCTCCGCGGGGAGGAGGGCGGTGAGCAGGCCCGCGAGGATCAGCGCCGCGGCGGCGATCGCCGTCGTCGCCCGCCGGACCTCCCGCGAGCGGTTGAGCCCGGCGAAGAGGCACACGACCGCCCCGAGGAGCATCACGATCTCGGGCCAGAGGCTGGTGAGCTTGTGTGCGATGTCGATGTTCGAGAACTGGGGCATGGCTTATCGCTCCTCCGCGCGGAGGAGTAGGGGGGCGGCGGGCGGCGTCCCGGCGACCCGCGACACGTGCGCGGCCGACCGGTCCGGCCCGGCGTCGTCCGCGACGATCCGCTCCGACGCGGCCGCCCCGCGGGCCGATTCCGTCAGCTGCGCCACCGGCTGTTCGAGGGATTCGAGGACGGGAGCGGGATACATCCCGAGGAACGCGGCCGCGAGCGCGAGCGGCGCCAGGGCCGCGATCTCCCGCCCCGACAGGTCCGGCACCCGCCGCGGCGGCTCCCCGGGGAGCGCCGCGGGCAGGGGGAGCCTGACCCGGCCGAAGACGACCCGGCCGGTCATGTACAGCAGGTAGATCGCGCTGAGGATGATGCCGAAGGCGGCGGGCACGGCGTACCCGCGGCCGAGCACGCCGTCGGGCGAGTTGAACGTCCCGATGAGCGTGAGGAACTCGCCGACGAACCCGTTGAGCCCCGGCAGGCCGACGCTCGCGAAGACGAAGAACACCATGAAGAACGCCCAGACGGGCATCACGCGGGCGACGCCCGACACGGCGGCCATCTCGTACGTCCGCACCCGCTCGAAGAGCATGCCGGCACAGAGGAACAGGGCCCCGGTGGCGATGCCGTGGTTGACCATGTAGATCGTCGCGCCCACCGCGCCGAGGTCCTCGCCGTCGAGGGCGAAGAGGCCCAGCACGATGAAGCCCAGGTGGCTGATCGACGAGTAGGCGATGAGGGTCTTGAGGTCCTTCTGCACCCAGGCGATCAGGGCGGCGTAGAGGATGCCGATGACCGCGAGCGTGCCGATCGCGGGGGCGGCGGCGACGAAGGCGTCGGGTGTGATGGGCAGGGCGAAGCGGAGCAGGCCGTACGTCCCGAGCTTCGCGAGCACGGCCGCGAGGATGACCGTCCCCGCGACGGGCGACTCCCGGTAGGTCAGCGGCAGCCAGGAGTGGACCGGGAAGATCGGGATCTTCACGGCGAACCCGGCGAGGAACGCCGCGAGGACCCAGCCCTGCTGCGTGAGGGTCATCGACTCCGACGCGGCGTAGAGCGAGGCGAAGTCGAAGCTCCATTGCCCGGTCTGCTGCGCGGCGAACCACCCGACGTAGAGCAGGCCGGCGAACATCAGCATGGAGCCGGCGAAGGTGTAGATGAAGAACGTCGCCGCCGCGGCCTTCCGGCGGACACCGCCGAACTGCCCGATGAGGAAGTAGAGCGGGATGAGCGTGAACTCGAAGCAGAGGAAGAAGAAGATCGCGTCGGTGGCGACGAACGCCGCGACCATCGCCGCCTCGACGAGCAGGAGCCAGAAGAAGAACCCGCGGGCGTTGCCGGGGGTCTCGTGCGGTTCGTTGACGGTCGCGAGGATGACCAGCGGGGTGATGAACGTCGAGAGCAGCACGAGCCAGAGCGAGATCGCGTCGAGCCCGAAGCTGAACGACAGCCCGAACGCGGGCACCCACGGGATCACCCGGGCCATCTGCGGCCCGGTCGCGGACCAGTCGAACTGCATCGCCACGAGGACCGAGACGACGAACGTCGCGAGGCTGGTGAGCAGCGCGTAAGACCAGGCGGTGCGGCGGTCGTCGAACGCCGGCGCCGGCACGAGCAGGCCGAGCGCGCCGAAGATCGGCAGCAGCACGGTCAGGGGGATCAGGATCGCCGAAGGTTCGTCCATGTCTCTCTTCAGTTACGCCGCGGGGGCGCCGCTCCGCGCGAGGGCGAAGATCAGGAGGATCGCGATGAGGGCCGCCCCGCCGACCATGCCCAGGCCGTAGCCCTGGAGCCGCCCGTGCGCCGTCGGGCGGACGCCGTAGCCCAGGAGCATCGGCAGGTAGCCGACCGCCCGGGCGAGGTTGGCGACGAGGAACTCATCGACCACCCACGAGACGTAGCCCACCACCCGCAGCGGCAGCACGATCGCCTTGTCGTACAGCTCGTCGACGTAGTACTTGCGGTAGAGCAGGTTCACGACCGGCTTGGCCGAACCCGCGACGCGGTCGGCGGCGGGGCGGTTCCGCAGGTGGAAGAACCACGCGAGCGCGATGCCCGCCACCGCGGCGATCGAGCTGAGGATCATCGCCAGCAGGTGCGGGTCGATCCCCTCGCCCGCCGGGTGATGGTCGTCGGCATGGGCGACGCGAGCCGTGGAGTTGTCGATGAGCCCGCCGACCCAGTTCGCGCCCAGCAGGTCCGTGCCGAGGAAGCCGGCGAAGACCGCGCCCAGCGCGAGGATCACCAGCGGCAGGTTCATCGGCCACCAGGGCATCTCGTGGGGAGCCGCGTGGTGCGCGTGGGCCGGGGCGCGGTTCGGATCGGCGGCGGCGACGGCCTCGGAGTCCTGCGCCGTGTGCTCGAGCTCCTCGGCGTGCCCCTCGTCGCCCATCTCGTAGTGCTCCGGCCCGGTGAAGACGCGGAACCAGAGGCGGAACGTGTAGAACGCCGTGATGAACGCCGTCACCAGCCCGACCACGGCGAGGAGGGTGTAGAGCGTCCCGCCCTTCATCATCGCGGCGGCCAGGATCGCGTCCTTGCTGAAGAAGCCCGCGAAGGGCGGCAGGCCCGCCAGCGCCAGGCAGCCGACGAGCATCAGGACCGCCGTCACCGGCATCTTGTGCCGCAGGCCCGACATCTTCCGCAGGTCGAGCTGCCCCGCCATCGCGTGCATCACGCTCCCCGCCGTGAGGAACAAGAGCGCCTTGAAGAACGCGTGCGTGAAGAGGTGGAACACCCCGCCGAACGTCGACGCCACGCCGACGCCCAGGAACATGTACCCCAGCTGCGAGACGGTCGAGTAGGCGTAGATCTTCTTGAGGTCGTACTGGCAGAGCGCGATCGTCGCCGCGAAGATCGCGGTGAACCCGCCGACGATCGCGACCGTCGGCAGCGCCCAGGGCGAGAGCTCGAACACCGGGAAGAGACGCGCGATCATGTACACGCCCGCGGTCACCATGGTCGCGGCGTGGACGAGGGCGGACACCGGCGTCGGGCCCGCCATCGCGTCGGGCAGCCAGGTGTGCAGCGGCACCTGCGCGCTCTTGCCGAACGCGCCGAGCATCAGGAGGAAGGGGATGGCGACCATTGTCGCCGTCGCCGCCTCGGGGGCAATCGCGCGGGCCTGCTCGAGGAGGGTCGGGATGTGGACCGTGCCAAACGCGAACCAGGTGGCGAAGATGCCCAGCACGAAGCCGACGTCGCCGATGCGGTTGACGATGAACGCCTTCTTGGCCGCCTGCACCGCCTCGTCGCGGTCGTAGTAGTACCCGATGAGGAGGTACGAGCAGAGGCCCACGCCCTCCCAGCCGAGGTAGAGCAGCACCAGGTTGTCCGCCATGACGAGCGTGGTCATGGCGAAGATGAACAGCGACACCCCCGCGAAGAACCGGGCGTAGCCCCGGTCGCCCTTCATGTAGCCCGTGGCGTAGATCGCGATCAGCAGGCCGATGCCGGTGACGACCGAGAGCATCAGCAGCGTCAGCCCGTCGATCCAGTAGTCGAACCCGACGCCAAAGCCGTTGACGGCGATCCACTCGAAGCCCGGGACGGTGTACCCCGCCGGTGCGTCGGAGCCGGTCGCCGGGTCGAGGCTGAACCGCATCAACGCCGGCAGGACGAGCACGAACGACACGGCGATCGACACCACGCAGGCCACGCCCGCGTAGCCCCGCCACGCCGGCCGACAGCAGCACAGGCCGCAGATCAGCGCGCCGATCAGCGGAACCCACGGGACCCAGAACAGGACGTCATTCGCCATCGTGTCTCTTGTAAACCCGCGGCCAACCGCCGCGTTCCGCGAAGCCGCGACCGGCCCTCATCAACCCCGCAGCGTCGCCCACGCCTGCGCGTCGAGCGTCCGCTTGCGGCGGAACAGCAGCACCACCAACCCCAGCGCCATCGCCGCTTCCGCGGCCGCCACCGTGAGCACGAAGATCACGAACGTCTGCCCCGTCGCGTGCAGGTGGAACCGGCTGAACGCCACCAGCGTCACCGCCACCCCCTGGAACATCATCTCCGTGCACAGGAACATGATGATCAGGTTCCGCCGCGTCAGGAATCCGACGATCCCCAGCACGAACAGCACCGCCCCCGTCAGGAGGAAGTGCGAGAGCGTCAACGTGTGCATCGCGTCGGGCATGATGGCTCTTGTCGCGGGGCTAGGTGCCCAGGCGCCCCCCGATACGACCGATCCCCTCGGTCTCGTGTGGCCCGGCCTCGTGTGTCGGATGGACCGTCGCACCCGTCTCCGGGTCTGCGGGGGCCGACGTTCCCCCGGGCTCGTCCGGCACGCGGGTCCGGGCGATGACCACCGCCCCCACCAGCGCCACGAGCAGGATCAGGCCCGCCAGCTCGAGCCCCAGCGGGTGGCTGAGGAACAGGTCCAGGCCAACCCGCTCGCTGCTCGCCAGCCGCGTGGCCTCCGCGGGCACCGGCGTCCCCTCCGAATAGGTCAGGCCGTACTCCGCCGCCTGCTCCCGGACCACGGGGTCCATCACGTCCGCCGCCCGGCCGGTCAGGACGTGGGCGACGATCGCCTGGTCGCTCGCCTGCGCCGCGAGCGGGTTCCGCTCCATCGGCTCGAAGGCGATGCCGAGCAGGGCGGCGAGCAGCAGGAACGCCGCCGCCGTCGCCGCGATCGGCTCGCGGGCCACGCGGTCGTGGTCGGACGCCCCTCCCGCGGCGGGTCGCTCGCTCGACTCGGACGACGTCGCGAGCATGATGACGAACATGTACGTGACGAGGATCGCCCCGCCGTAGATGATCACCATCGCGAACGCCATGAACTCCGCGGAGAGGATCAGGAACAGCCCCGCGGACGCGAGCACGGTCAGGACGAACCAGAGAGCCGAGTAGACCGGCCGGGGGTGGGTGATGACCCGCGCCGCCGACCCGATCGCGATCAGGCTGAAGAGGTAGTAGTAGAGCATCCGCCCGCCGTCGCGGCCGGGCCAGTCGTAGGCGGTGGCGGCGTCACCCGTGCGGAGCATCAGCCACGCGAAGCCCAGCGCCGCCGCCCCGATGACGGCGCCCAGCTTGGGCATCGCATATCGCCGCTTGGGCAGCGCCAGGATGAGCGCCAGGGCCCCGGCGATCGTCGCGATGTAAAGCACAATCTGAGGCATCATCAGCCAGCCGGTCCGCCCTCACGAGCCGCTGCCCGCAGGAGCCGGACAGGATAGGAACGCGGGGCGCGGGTGTCGAATGAGTGTGAGATGTGTGGGATGTCGGATGTGGGATGTGGGATGTGGGATGTGGATCGGCGCGGCCAATCCGCAATCGGACATCCAACATCCAACATCCAACATCGCCCATCCCACATCCCCCATCCAACATCCCTACCCCACCACCTGCTCCTCCGCCGGGATGTCGATCGGCGGCCGACGCCGGTGCGCCTCCGCCACGTGGCAGTGCGTCGGCTGGCCGCACGTCGGGCATGCGCTCATCTGCTCCAGCTTCGCCACGTAGCTCGCCACCGTTGACACTACCGTCGCGTGGCTCCACGTCAGCGGCGACACCGACAACGGGTCGTTCGTCAGCGGGTGGACCTGTTCCGCCAGCACGCCCGACGGCAGCGCGTGGTCCGCCACCCACTCCAGGATCGGCAGCGCCTCGGTCAGCTCCGCCACCGTCGTCGCGCTGGCGATGTGGTACTCCGCCATCCACAGCGTGCAGATGAACCAGGGGTTGCCCGGCACGTTCTCCGTGTCCCGCGACACCTGGTGGTAGTAGTCGTCCTCGTACCGCCCGACGCCGCCCACCGCCGTCTTGATCGTCAGCCGCGCCTCGATCGCCTCCATCGTCTTCCGCACCCGCGGGTCCGTCACCGGCAGCAGCCCCATCGAGAAGATCGCGTACATCGACGCGTCGATCACCCGGTCGTGCTCGAACGCGATCGCCGGCCCCGCCGGCCCCGCGGCCTCGCCCCGGCCGTTGTGCCCGTTGCTGTCGTGGCCCCCGTGACTCCCGTTGCCCACGCCCGCGGCCGCGGGGTGCGCCCGCGCCTCGTCCCGCGGCCACATCGCGTCCAGCCCCGCGACGCCCGCGCCGGGCGTCCGCCCCGCGATCACGTCCGCCGTCAGCTCCGCCGTCCGCTCGTGGTCCAGCGGCACGATCCGCCGCAGGAACCGCCCGTCCTCCTCCGACCACAGGTGCTTCGTGAACGCCTCCCGCAGCTCCTCCGCGGCCGTCGCGTACGTCGCCGCACGGGCCGTGTCCCCGAAGCACACCGCGAACTGCCACGCCGCCTTCAGCCCGCCGTACACCGTGGCGCACGTGAACGCGTGCACCCCCCAGCGCTCCTCCCAGAGGTCGTAGCTCGGCAGGGGCAGCTTCGTCACCGGGTCGCGGAAGCGCACGAGGAAGTCCGCCGCCTTCTGCACCAGGTCCACCCACAGCGGCCGGACGAACTCGATGTCCCGGTACCGCAGGTAGTGCCGCCACAGCGCCCAGATCACCAGCGCCGTCTCGTCCTCCTGGATCGGGAGCTGCGGCCGGCCGTTCGCCACCCACGGGTGCCAGCTCGACCCCGGCGAGCCGTCCGGGTTGTACTTGTGCAGGAAGTAGCCCCCCGGCTCCAGGACCTTCGAGCAGAACGTGAAGAACGACCGGCAGATGTCGGGGAACCCCGCCGCGTCCAGCGCATCCGCCACGAAAGCCCCGTCCCGCGGCCAGAGATACGAGTACGTGTCCCGGCTGAACTGCAGGTAGTCGCTGTCGTTCGCCGCGATGATCGCGCCGCTGTTGTCGATCTGCGTCCGCACCACCAGCAGCGACCGCTTGAACAGGTCCACCACCTTGTCCGACAGACCGCTCTCCTGCGCCCGCGGGAAGTCGGTCCGCACCGCCGCCAGCCACAGCCGCCAGTACGCCACCGTCCGGTCGATCACCCCCTGCGGCCCCTCGCGGTGGACGAACCGGTGGATCGTCTGCAGATCGTCGTACTGGAACCCGCAGCCGATGACCAGGTACACCGTCCGCCGCCCCCGCGGGGGGACCTGCACGCTGACGAGAATCGTCGAGTCGACCGCGCCCTGGGCGATCGCGTTGTTGCCCAGGTGCCCGTCCTCCGCGTCCCGCCACGTGCCCTCGGCGCCGTGGAACCCGGCCGTGCCGGTCGCGTACTCCTCCAACTGCTGCTCGCCGTCGACGTAGAACGTCGCCATCAGGTACCGCTGCGAGCGGTAGTGGATCAGCGACCGCAGCACCGGGTCGTAGTAGGCGGTGTCGCCCATCCGGTTGCCGTACATGTGGAAGTCCTGGTGGTGGACCAGCCGGACCTCCCGCTCGGTGTCCGCCAAGTTCGTCACCACGATCTTCCGCACCAGCACCGGGCGGTGGAAGTCGACGACGTCCGTGCAGTCCAGCTCGACGCGCAGGTCCTCGTGCGCGAGGTTGACCCGCGTCGCCAGCGTGTCGGGCTGGTACCGCTGGTCGATCTTCCAGCCGTCGGTCGACCAGAAGAGGCGGCGCTTCCGCCGCTCGCCTTCCTTGCCGTTCTCCCCGGCCGGCAGGTCGCTGAAGACGCCGAACCGGCACGGGCCGGACCCGGCGTGGTTCTCGAGGCCCACGTGGGGGAAGTACAGGTCGCGGATCTGGTAGTGCTGGTCGAACGTGACCAGCATCGACCCATTTCCAACGGGGATATCGCGTGGCATGGAGGTTCCTGATCGGGATCGTCGGGCCGCGGCCGCCGCTCAGCCGGCCGGAACCCGTCTCTATCGGCCAAATGCATCCCCTGCGCCCAACCGGCGACCCCACCTCCCGACCACCCAGCAAGGCCTCCGAATCCCCCGGCAGCCCCCGGAATCCCCCGGACGCTCCCGGAAGCCGCTTTCGTGCCCCCGGAAACCATTTCCGTGCCCCCCGAAATGGCTTGCTGCCGCCCCGTTAGCCGCGGGGCTCGCCCCGCGCCGGCGCCGGGGGCGCTCCGGGAGGCGCTCCGCGGGGGACGCTCCGGGAGGAGCGCTCCGGCGGGGGTGAGCGATTGCCGCCGCCCGCGGGCGATCGTACCATCCGCGTTCCCCCGATCCGCCCCGAAAGCTGTTCCCATGCCCACACTCACGATCGACGGCAAAGAATGCCCGTTCGACGGCAAGAAGATGATCCTCCAGGTCGCGCTCGACAACGGCATCGAGCTGCCCCACTACTGCTACCACCCGGGCCTGTCGATCGTCGCGTCCTGCCGCATCTGCCTGGCCGAGGTCGAGTCGCCCAACCCCAAGAACAACAACAAGCCGGAGCTGATCCCCAAGCTCATGCCGACCTGCCAGACCCCCGCGGCGGACGGCATGATCGTGCACACGCAGACGCCCAAGTCCATCGCCAACCAGAAGGCGGTGATGGAGTACCTGCTCATCAACCACCCGGTCGACTGCGCCGTCTGCGACCAGGCGGGCGAGTGCTACCTGCAGGACTACTCCTACAAGTACGGCCGGAGCGTCAGCCGCTTCCAGGAAAGCAAGATCAAGCAGGCCAAGAAGGACATCGGCCCGCACGTCCTGCTGTACAGCGACCGGTGCATCATGTGCACCCGCTGCGTCCGCTTCACCCGCGAGGTGACGGGGACGGGGGAACTGAGCGTCTTCGGCCGCGGCGCGCGGGAGCAGATCGACGTCTTCCCCGGCGCCCCGCTGGATAACCCCATGTCGGGCAACGTCGTGGACATCTGCCCGGTGGGGGCGCTCCTGGACAAAGACTTCCTGATGACGATGCGGGTCTGGAACCTCAGGAAGACCGCGAGCATCGACGGGATCACCGCCAGCGGCGACAACATCTCCATCGAGCACAACGACGGCCGGATCTACCGCGTCAAGCCGCGGACGAACATGGACGTCAACCAGTGGTGGACCAGCGACGAGATCCGCTACGGCTGGGACTTCGTCCACAGCGAGCACCGCTTCCGCAGCCCGATGAAGCAGGGCGCCAACCGCACCGGCCTCGAGGAGTGCGACTGGAACGCCGCCTACGCGGAGGTGAAGCGGGGCGTCGAGGACGCCCACCGGCAGGGGCGGGGCGTGGCGCTGCTGGTGAGCCCGATGCTCCCGAGCGAGGAGGCGTACCTGCTGGCCAAGCTCGTCGCGTCGCTCGATGAGGGGGCGACGGTCGGCGTCGGCCCGATCCCGATGCAGGGCGAGGACCATACCTTCCCGGGCGGGTACACGATCTACGCCGAGAAGTGCCCGAACAGCCGCGGCGTCCGCCGGGCGCTGGGGCAGGTCTTCGATGAGGTGCTCGATTATCAGGCGTGGACCGAGCGGGTCCGTTCCTCGAACGCGGGGATGCTGTTCCTGACCGGCAACTACCCCAGCCCGTGGGTGACGGAGGACCTGGTCGGGCTGACCGCCGACCGTTTCACGGTGCTGATCGACACCCTGCCGAACCGGCTGACCGAGAGCGGGCGCGACATCGCGGTTCTGCTGCCCGGCGCGACGTGGGCGGAGAAGGCGGGCACGTTCGAAAACGCGAAGGGGCGGCTCCAGAGCTTCGCCGCCGCGATCCCGGTGATCGAGATGGCTAAGCCCGAGGGGCAGATCGCGCTCGACCTGCTGGCGACGTTCGGGGTGGCGGAGCGGTCGATCTACAAGGCGGAGCGTGTCCGGATCGAGATGGGCGACGCCTTCGCGAACGATGTGCACCACCCGCCGATCGCCGTTCGGGCGCAGAGCGACCTCGAATACGTCGAGCTTTGACCGCCGGCACGCCTCCGGAAACGACAGCGGCCGCGATCGAAGATCGCGGCCGCTTCTCATGGGGGGATGAGGCTGTGGGTCTTATGGCTGGGGCGGGGGCCCTTCGCTCTGCACCAGGGTGCGAGCGGGGCGGAGGAGCGATGGTTCGGTCAGTTCCACGGGCAGGCCCACCTCGTAGGTCGGGACGTCCGCCAGTTCGAGCGGCGCGGGGAGGAACTCCGCACGGGCGGCCTCGAAGAGCCGCTCACCATCGCGCACATATGAAAAGTCGGGCTCAATCAGGACAAGGGGCTCGCGTTCGACCGCGCAGCCGCCCGCCACCATCAGGCCTGTCACCACCACCGCACCGGCACACCACTTCGGCATTACGTGTTCCTTATGCCTCCGGCCATGGTTCCGTCTTTCCGACCCGCGCCCTGTCTTCTTTCGGCCGATCTGGCGGTGGGGGACCAGTGACGGCGCGACCTGGGGCTTATCGGCCGCCGCTCGACACGACTTCATGGCCGCGACGGAAATTTTTCAGACTGGGGGCGAACCCGGCAGCCTGGGTGGTCGTCCGGTGGAGCACCACCACCTCCCGCGTTACAACACACGGACAAGGATGTCTCTCCGATCCCCCCTCCAGCTTCGCCTGTTCGCCGAGCCGGACCCTGAGGACGCTTCGCGTCCATCCGGCCAGCAGCCGCTGTCGCGGTCGAATGGGGTTGCGAAATCGGTTCAGCCATCCTCTCTACTGCGCCTTTGTGTACTAGGTTCAGGCTCCGGAGGCAACTCCACGATAATTTCGGTGGGGGGCGCTGCGGTGCTCGTAGATGCCGGTTTCGGGCCCTATACGACGGCCCGGCGGCTGGAACAGTGCCGCATGAGCATCGATCAGGTTCAGGCGATCTGCCTGACCCACCTCGACCAGGACCATTTCCGCCGATCCTGGCCGAGACGGCTGCTGAAACAGGGTACCCGGCTGTTCATCCATCACTGGCACCTGCGGGACCTGAGCCGCCTGCCGGGAGCAGACGCCTTGTTCGACGCGGGGCTGGTCGAGGCGTTCGACGACGGGCCGTTCTTCCCGCTGCCTGGCCTGCGGGCGTCGGGGGTTCGGCTGCAGCACGACCTGCAGGGCACTGTCGGCTACCGTTTTGACGCCGTGTCGGGGCCGGGGGCCGACGCCCGCCACCACGGCAGCATCGGCTATGCCACCGACCTGGGCCACGTCCCGGCGGCGCTGCTCGACCATTTCTGCGGGGTCGACCTGCTCTGCCTGGAGTGCAACTACGACGAGCGGATGACGGTGACGTCGCCCCGGCCGACGTTCGTGAACCGCCGAAACCTCTCCGACTCAGGCCACCTGTCGAACGAGCAGGCGTTCGAGGCGGTCCGCCAGATCTGCGCGCGATGCCCGGCGGGCGGGCCGCGGCACGTGTTGCTGATGCACCGCAGCCAGCAGTGCAACCACCCGACCAAGGTCCGCCGGGTGTTCGAGCGCGACCCGCGCCTCCACCGCCGGATCGTCCTGACCGAACAGCGGCGGCGGACGCGGTGGTTCGGCGTCCGGCCCCGGCCGGCCGTGGTGCGGGCCCAGCGCGTGCTTCTGGCCCCTTAACGTGAACGCAAGATCGGGTCAGAATCCCTGCGCGACGAGCGCGGCGCCCGCCATCCGCCTCCGGGCGAGCCGTGGCGGAACTCGAGCCACGCGGGCATCATCGTGAGGCACGTGAGGAGGGTGATGGTGAGTCCCAGCGCGAGGACGAGGCCGAGGCTGAAGATGCCGCGGTGGGCGGCGATGAGCATGGAGGCGAAGCCGATGATCTCGACGAGGGCGGTGATGGTGATGCCCTTGCCGGTGCCGCGGGTCAGGCCGCGGGGGCGGTCGTGCGGGCAGAGGCGGTTGCGGTGGATCATGTGGACGCCGTTGTCGACGCCGATGCCGAACATGAGGGGCAGGACGATGATGTTGGCGGGGTTGACCTGCTCGCCGAGGAGCCAGAGCAGGGCGAAGGTGATGGCGAAGCCGAGGGCGACGGGCAGCAGGGTGAGCGAGGCGTCGATCAGGCTGCGGAAGTCGAGCCAGACGAGGGCGAAGACGATCCCCAGTGCCGCGGCGCCGGCGAGGAGGTAGGACCGCCAGATGAGGGTGCCCGACTCGTAGACCTGGACGATGACGCCGGTGAGGGCGGGGTCGACGGTGCGGGCTTCGCCGATGAATCGCCGGAGCATCGTCGGGTCCAAGGCATCCGCGGCGCGCTCGGAGGGCATCGGGTAGACGTCGATCTGATAGTGGGTTTTTCCATCGCCCGCCGCGATGTAAGGCGCGAGCACGCCGGGGGGGAGGTCGGCGGGTCGGAGGGGCGAAGGGTCGAGCGCCTCGTGGAGCCGGCTGACGACATCGCCCCGCCACCGCGCGTAGTCGCGGTGGAGCGCCGCCAGCCGGGCGTCACGTTCGGGGATGGGAAGGCGGTTCGCCTCGGCCAGGGCGGCATCGAGTCGGGCAATCACCCGGTCGAGCGGCTCGCGCAGGTCCCCGGGCGCCCGGCCGCGGACGAGGCCCAGCCCGAGGCGCAGCGCAGACAGCCGGTCGAGCAGCCCGTCGCCCGGGGCAGTGGCCGATGCCGCGCCGGCCGCCGGTGGCGCCGCCTCGGCGAGCGCGGGCGCCAGGGCCGCGCGGGCGGCTTCGAGCCGGGCGAGCTTCGCCGCCTCGTTCTCTGGGAAGAGCAGCGCGACGCCGCCCACCGATTGGACGCTGGGCAGCGCACGGAACGCCTCGACCCGCTGCCGGGCCTCGTCGAGCGACTCGGCGATGCTGACGGCGAAGTAGGGGGACTGCTCGCCATCCTCGACGACGCGCTGCTGCCAGACGACGCTTTCGACGCCCCGGGGCAGCAGGGCGAGGAGGTTGTAATCGAACCGCATCTGCCCAGCGCCGAGCAGGGCAAGCACGCCCAGGGTGAGCGAGACCGTGACCATCAGGCGTGGCCGCCGGGTGAAGGGGACAAACCACCGCTCGTCGAAGAACACGAGCGATCGCTCCTCGACGGGCCGCACCTGCTGCTGCCCGGATCGCAACAGGCGGAGGAGGGCGGGGTAGACGGTGAAGAAGGCGGCGAGGCAGAGCAGGACGCCGGCGCCGGAGATGAGCCCCATCTCGCCGACCCCGCGGAAGTCGGTGAAGACGGTGGTGACGAACGCGGCGGCGGTCGTCACGCCCCCCGCCACGAGCGCCGGGCCGGTGGTCGCCATCGTCTCGGCGAGGGCGTTGCGGAAGCCGTCGGCATCGTCGGGGTGGCGGGGGCGGATCAGCTCGTACGCCGAGGCGAGGTGGATGCCGAAGCCCGCGCCTAGGCCGAGGAGGATCAGCGTGAACACGACGCTGATGACCTGCAGGTGCCCGATGACGAGGGTGACGAAGCCGAACGACCAGGCCATGCCGATCAGGATCGTGGCGAGGAGGAACACGGGCTCCCACGCGGAACGGAACGCCAGGACGAGGACGGCGAGGATGAGCACGACCGCGAGCGCGGCCATGCCTGTGGCGTCGCGCATGGCGGCGTCGGTCTCGTCGGCCTCGACCACCTCGCCGCCGGTGAGGCCGAACGGCACGCCCGGGTAACGCTCGCGGAAGTCTGCCAGGACGCCGCGGACGCTCGCGATGGCGTGGGTGACCGTGCTGAGCCCGCCCTCGACGGCTTCCGGCGCAACGCGGATGATCAGCAGACGCCCGTTGGCCGTCTCGAAGTACCGCGGGGGCGTCGGCGGCTCAATGGCCCGCTCGAGGTCCATCGCCGTGTCGGCGGGGAGCGCGAGCCGGTCTCCGATCGCGCCCAGCAGCCGCTCGAACGCCCCGAGCCCTTCCGCGGCGGCGGCCGCGTCTGTCAGGCCGTCGGCGGCGCCCATCTGCCCCATCGCCCGGCCGAGCAACTCGCCGAGGGTCTCGCTGCGAGCGATCGCCTCCGCCTGCTCGAGCCGCGTCACCCGATCCTCGAACGCATCGGGTGGGAGCAGGCGGATCGCCTTGGCGCTCGCGGCCGCGGGGTCGAAACCCCAGACGGCTTCCTCGACGTGGCCCGCGGCGCGGAGGGCGGGGCCGAGTTCCTCGACGAGTGCGACCGCTTCCGGGCGGGCGTCGCGGCCGTCCTCCCCGACGGTGTCGACGATGACGAAGAGGTCCTGCCCGCCGGGGAAGTGGGCGGCCCACCACTCGAACCGCTGATTCCACTCGAGGTGCGGCGAGAGGAGTTCGCTGCGGTTGGCGCGGAACTCGAGGAAGGCGAGCGAGAGCGCCAC
Source organism: uncultured Phycisphaeraceae bacterium (assembly GCA_964555075.1). Classification (GTDB taxonomy): domain Bacteria; phylum Planctomycetota; class Phycisphaerae; order Phycisphaerales; family Phycisphaeraceae; genus CAZKRE01. The sequence goes on along the minus strand of CAZKRE010000004.1, from coordinate 27,077 downwards.
GCCGGCGACCGCGAACAGGGCCGACACGGCCAGCACCGCGCGCGGGGATCGGTGGACGACGCCCGCCCACCAGCGGAAGAAACGGATGCGGGCGAGGTCAGCCATTGCGAGCGGTCAGGCAGCGGCTTGAAGCGTTTCGACCGCCGCGATCTGGTTGAGTCGGAGCCAGGCCATCCGGTCCGACTTCGGGAAGACGTAGAACACGTAGCTCTCCGAGAGGGCAACCGTGTGCGGGTTCAATACGTCGTACCGGTCGCCCTTCGTCAGCACGATCCGGAACGGGAGAAATCGCTCGCGATCGAGAAGCTCGTGGATCTGGTCGATCATGCCGTCATTCTACCCGATGTCGATGAGCCCCAGCGCTTCGCCGTACTCGCGGAGGAGCACCTTCCGCAGGGCGGCGTGATCGGGCGCCGCCAGGTCCGGGTCTGCGTCGACGAGCGCGGCGGCGTCGCGGCGGGCGAGCTGCAGGAGGTCCATGTCGTCGGGGATGCGGGCGACGCGGAGCGGCGGCATGCCGTGCTGCCGCGTGCCGAAGAAGTCGCCCATGCCGCGGATCTCCAGGTCCATCTCGGCGATTTTGAAGCCGTCGTTGGTGCCGGCGATGGCGTCCATGCGTCGTGCCGCGTCCTCCGTGGTGGGCTGGGCGATGAAGACGCAGAGGCTGCGGATGCCGGTGGAGCCGCGGCCGACGCGGCCGCGGAGCTGGTGGAGCTGCGCGAGGCCGAACCGCTCGGCGTGCTCGATGATCATGACGCTGGCGTTGGGCACGTCCACGCCGACCTCGATGACTGTCGTCGCGACGAGCACGTGGATCTCGCCCCGGCGGAAGCGGTCCATGATCGTCTCACGGGTGTTGCGCTTCAGTTGCCCATGGACGGCGGCGACGCGGTAACCGTCGAGGAACTTGTCCTGAAGGAGCTTCGCATGGTCGCGGACGCTCTTGAGCTGCTTCGTCGTCTCGTGGCCCTGCTGGTCGATGAGCGGGACGACGACGTAAGCCTGCTCCCCGCGCTCGAGCCGGGTGCGGAGGTAGCGGTAGACCTCGTCCGCCTTCTCGGGCGGGACGACGCGGTTGGTGACGGGAGTCCGTCCGGGCGGCAGGCCGGTGATGGTCGAGACGTCGAGGTCGCCGAACACGGTGAGCGACAGGGTGCGGGGGATGGGGGTGGCGGTCATCACGAGGTGGTGCGGCACGCGGATCCGGCCCTCCTCGTCGACGGCGTTGCGGCTGCGGGTCGCGCGGAAGCCCGCCCGCTGGACGACGCCGAAGCGGTGCTGCTCGTCGATGACGACGACGGCGAGGTCGTGGAACTGCACGCTCTCGGACAGCAGCGCCTGGGTGCCGACGACGATGTCGATGTCGCCCCGTTCGATGGACGCCACGAGTGCCGCCCGCTCGGCGGTGCCCGACGCGGCCTGCCCCGCCGTCAGCAGGGCGATGCGGACGTTCGAGCCCTCAAGCATCCGCGACAGCGAGAGGTAGTGCTGCTCCGCGAGCAGCTCGGTCGGCGCCATCAGGGCCGCCTGCTTGCGGTCCGCGACGGCGAGGAGCATCCCGTACAGGGCCACGACCGTCTTGCCCGCGCCGACGTCGCCTTGCAGCAGGCGGTTCATCGGCCGGTCGGTCGCGAGGTCGTCGGCGATCTCCCGCACGACGCGGCCCTGCGCCGCGGTGAGCTCGAAGGGGAATCGCGAGCGGACGTGGGCGTCGATGGCCTCGCTCCAGCGCAGCGCCGGGGCGACCATCTTCCGCTGCACGTACGCCCGCTTGAGCGCGATGCCCAGTTGCAGGAGGAGCAGCTCGTTGAACGCGAGCCGCCGCCGGGCGACATGCGCCTCGTCGTAGGTCCGGGGCTGGTGTGCCATCCGCACCGCGTCGGCGAGCGGGGGCAGCGCGTTCGCCGCCAGCAGCGACGCCGGGAGCGGGTCGATCACCTGCGGGATCACCCGCGGCAGCGCCTCGGCGACCAGGGCATCGATCGCGGTCGAGTTGGCGCCCTCGGTGCTGGGGTAGACGGGGCGCAGCCGCTCGTCCCGCGCCGGCGCCGCCTCGAGGTCCTCCAGCGGCTCGATCTTCGCGTTGACCATCTGCGGGTAGCCGTTGAACCGCTTGACCTTCCCCTGCACGCGGAGCGTCATGCCCGGGTGGATCTTCTCCCGCAGCCAGGCCGCGTTGAACCACACGAGCTGCAAACGCCCGGTCGGGTCCTCGAGCACAGCCTGAAAGCGGCCCTTGCGGCCGCGGGCGAACCCGCCGGCCGCGGGCACCCACTGGCTCGCGGTCACCGTGCCGCGTGCCGAGCCGATCGTGTCGTCGACGAGGGCGTCGATCGTGTCTTCGGCGGTCTCGCGTTCGTAGCGGGCGGGGAGGTGGCGGAGCAGGTCGGAGACGGTCTCGATCTCGAGGCGGCGCAGCGCCTGCGCCCGCGCCTTGCCCACGCCGGGCAGCTCGCTCACCTTCGAGCCCAGTCGGATTTCGGTGGCGGTCGCCTCGGCCATGGGTTCGAGGCCATTCTACCGGGCAGGCGACGCCGGCGGCCCCGGCGCGTGCCACGGGCCGCATCCCAAGGCTCGGAGGCCCGCGTCGTTGACGCGCGAGGTCATGCGGCTCCGGGCTCGCTCGCGGGTCTGCGGGTCAAACGTCAGGGCGTCGGACACGCGGCGCGCCCGTGGGCGGGTCGGCCGGCGACGTGCCCGAGCAGGCGCAGCGTCGTCTCCACCATCGCCTCGCCGCTCGCGGGGCTCGCGAAGATGGCGTTGCCCGCCTCATACGCCCCCTCGTCGATCGCTTCCTGCGTGACGACGTAGCCCTGCAGGTCGCCGTTGGCGAGGGTGATGATGTGGGCGGCGGGATACTGCTCGCGGACGCGCAGGGCGTATTCCACGAAGACCTCACCCGGCCAACCGACGAAGCACACGTCCCCGATGCGGACGACCTGGACCTCGGCGGGCATGCACTCGCGCGCCGCTTCCGCCACGGCGCCGCTGCGGGCGGCCCGGGCGAGGGTGACGGTCTCCTCGGCCCCGAAGACGTCGCACTCGGCCGTCCGCGTGGTGGCGCGTTCGCCCCCGCCAGCTCGCAGCGCCTCCAGCCGGGCCCGCGTCGCCGCCAGCCGCTCCTCGGCATCTTCGACCGGCGGGAAGGAGCGGAGCGGCAGCTCGATCTGGCTCCCGGTGACCGCCATCGCGGGTTCGACCGGCGTGGCCGACTCGATCGCGCCGGCCACGGCTCGGCCGAGCACCTCCCCGAGCCGGGCCGCCTCCTCGATCGTGTTGGCCTTCACGACGTGGCGAGGGCTCTGGTTGCCCGAGGCGCCCATGTGGTAGACGAAGGGGCACCCGCGATCCAGGGTGTGCTGCCGCAGCCACTGCCGCGCGAGGCCGGGGAAGTCGCCGGAGACGAGCGTCCAGTCTTCGTGCAGGACGGTGGGGTGCATGCTCACGACGCACATGACGCCGACGATCGTGTCGTCGCTCTCCCGCCGCGCCAGGAGCACCGGCACGTCGGGGATGCTCGGGCCGCTGGGGTCGCGACGATTGCCGCCCAGCCCGCTGCCGTCGGCGACCCCGTGGGACAGCTTCGCGGGCGCCGCCGCCCGGTACGCCTGGACACCCGCCCGGACGATCGCCTCCTCGAGGTGGCCGAGGTAGCCGGCGTCGGGCGGCGGCACGTTGGGATCGGCGGCGTTGCTGACCATCTGCGTCGTCACCGGCCCCGAGTGGGTGTGCGTCGCGGTGATCATGATCCGGTCGGGCGTGATCCCGATCAGCCGGGCGATGCGGACCCGTACCCGATCGACCATCGGCCTCGGAATGAAGATCACGTCGCAGGCGACGAACAGGACCGCCTGCTCCCCTTGGGCGAGGTAGAGCGCCGACGCCAGAAGCGGGTCGTGCACACCGGAGCTGAAGCGGCGAACGTGCGGGTAGCCGAACAGGAACTGCGACCGGCCGGGGGTGATGTCCACTTCAGCGCCGCCCGCCAACCAGCCAGTTGCTTTGCCTGCACTCACGAGAGCCTCGCTTGACAAGGGTGATGTTCGATACGATCATAGAGTAACATGCTCGAACATGCCTCCGCAACTCCTGCCTCGGCCGTGGTCCGCCGGAGTCGGTTGCTCGAACTCCTGGAGCGGGAGGGCGAGCAGCCGGTGGAGCGGCTGGCGGAGACGTTCGGCGTCAGCGCGATGACGATCCGCCGGGACCTGCAGGACCTGGCGTCGGAGGCGAAGATCATCCGGACTCACGGCGGGGCGGCCCCCGCGGCCCGGGTCAGCTTCGACTTCCGCTTCCTCGAGCGCGCCCAGCGGCAATCGGATGAGAAAGCGGCGATCGCCGAGCTTGCGGAGGCCCGCGTTCGGCCGGGGCAGTCGGTCCTGCTCGACTCGGGCACGACCACGCTCGCCATCGCCAGGCGGCTCAAGGCGGTCTCCGGTGTGACCGTGATCACCACTTCGCTGCCCATCGCGTCGGAGCTGTTCGGGGCGACGGGGGTGAACACCATCCTGCTCGGCGGGCAGTTGCGTCACGAGTCGCCGGACCTCTACGGCGCCATCACCGACCACACGCTGGACGTGCTCCGGGCGGACGTGGCGTTCCTCGGGGCCGACGCCATCGACCCGGAGGGCAATCTCTACAACGCCTCCGCGGAGATCGGCCGGCTCATCGGCCGGATGGCGGCCGCGGCGGCCGAGGTCTACGCCGTTGCCGACCACACGAAGATCGGGCGACACGACCTGATGCGGTTCGCCCGCCTGCGGGACTGGACCGCGCTGCTCACCGATGCGGCGCTGGACCCGTCGATGCGGCGGGTGCTCGAATCAGCGGGAGCCACCGTGGTCCAGCCTGAAACCGGCGATCGTCATCAGGAGAGCGCATGAAGCCGTTTTTGATCCATAACGTGCGGGCACTGCGGCCGGGGGTGGGCGTGGTCGGGTCGTCGGTACTGGTCCGTGACGGCCGGATCGAAGCGATCGGCACGAGCGACGCGCCGGCCGGTGCCGAAACCATCGATGGCGGCGGGCGGTTGCTGACGCCCGGACTCATCGACCTCCACACCCACGGCATCGGTCACTCTCTGTTTGAGGAAAGCCCGGGGGCTCTGCGGCAGGGGCTCGCGATGCTGCCGCGCTTCGGCGTGACCTGCGTGCTGCCCACGCTCTATCGCGTGATGGACCGCGCCTCGCTGCCGCAGCTGGCGGCCCTGGCGGACGCGCTCGACGGCGCGGGTGGGGCGCGGGCGCCGGGGTTCCACCTCGAGGGCCCGTTCCTCGCGCTGCCCGGCGCGGGCGCGGCGACGGTCCCGGGCGACCTTGGGCTGCTGGGTGAACTGTTCGAGGCGACGCGCGGGCGTATCGCCGCCATGTCGATCAGCCCCGACTCCGCCAATATCCTGCCGGTGATCGAGGATCTCGCGGCTCGCGGGACGTCGATCTTCATGACGCACACCTGCGCTTCCGTCGCGGAGACCGAGGCCGCAATCGATGCCGGCGCGAGGCACGCGACCCATTTCTACGACGTTTTCCCGGTTCCCCCGGCAACGGAGCCGGGCGCCCGGCCGGTGGGGGCGGTGGAAGCGATCCTCGCGGACGACCGGGTCAGTGTCGACTTCATCGCCGATGGCGTCCACGTTCACCCGACGGCGATCCGGGCGGCACTCAAGGCCAAGGGGCCGGGGCGGGTGCTCCTGATCACCGACTCGAACATCGGCGCGGGCCTGCCGCCGGGCGTGCACCCGACGCCCTGGGGCTTCGAGGTCCGCGTGGCTCCGGGCGACGGCGCTCGTCGGCACGCGCCGGGCACGCCGAAGGACGGCGGGCTGGCGGGCAGCGCGCTGACGATGGACGTGGGCATCAGCAACCTGCTGAAGTGGCTGGACCTGCCCGAGCACGACGTGTGGGCCATGGGCACGCGGAGCGTGGCGGAGCGGGTGGGGCTGCGGGGGCTGGGCGACCTGGCCGCGGGTGCCGCCGCCGACCTCGTGCTGTGGGACCGGGATGCCGACGGCGGGCTGCGGGCGGTGAAGACATGGGTCGCGGGCGGATTGGTGTACGACGGCGCGCACGACCGCCAGGAGGTGCTGCAATGAGCTCGTTCCGTTATGAACCTTCTCCCCATGTGCCGTTCCGCGATACCGCCGCGATCGCGCGGTGCCGCGCGATCAAGCGGAGCGAGATCGAGAAGCACCCGAACCCGGACTTCCGGATCCGCGTCGTGCCGGACGAGGACCTGACGTTCCTGTGGCTGGGCGACATGTACGCCCGGATCAAGGAGTCGTCGGAGACGGGCCAGCGGTGCGTGATGCTGCTGCCCAACCCTTGGCCGGGCTATCGGCACCTGGCGCGGTGGATCAACCGGACGCGGGTGTCGTGCCGGAACGTGTGGTTCTTCGCGATGGACGAGTACGCGGACCAGGATGGACGGGTCGCGCCGCCCGACTGGCCGCGCGGGTTCACCTACGCGCTGCTGCGGTTCTTCTGGAGCGAGATCGACGAGGACCTGCGCCCCCCGCGTGAGCAGGTGTTCGGGCCGACGAACGAGAACCTCGCGAACTACTTCGACCTGATGCAGGACGCGGGCGGTCTGGACATCAGCTACACCGGTCCGGGCTGGACGGGCCACGTCGCGTTCGTCGAGCCGGACGCGCCGGAGTTCACCCCCGCGAATGGGTCGCTGGACGAATGGAAGCAGATGGGGACGCGGATCTGCACGCTCAGCCCGTTCACGCTCGCACAGAACTCGCTGCACGGCAGCCTGGGCTACAGCGGGGACCTCTCCGCGGTGCCGCCCAAGGCCGCGACCGTGGGTCCCCGCGAGATCATCAGTGCCCGCCACCGCTGGGAGACGGCGGGCATCGGCGTCGCGGGGACGGCCGTGAGCTGGCAGCGGCTCATGGCCCGCCTCTGCTACCACGGCCCCGTGACCCCGCTCCTCCCGTCAAGCATCCACCAGACACTCCGCACCGACTGCTACATCGCCGAGACGATCGCCGCTGATATCGAAGACACCTGGAATAAGGGATACTGATATGACCACGCTCACTGCCTCGAACAGCCAGACGTTCTCCTCGCTCGAATGGGCCAAGGCCGACCTCGCACAGGTCCCGCAAGTGGTGACCGCCACGCCGGGGCCGGAGAGCAAGCGCTACCACGACCGCTGCACCAAGCTCTTCAAGGGCCTGTCGGGGCAGGTGAAGCTGTTCCCCGTCGCGTTCGAGTCGGGCGAAGGCTGCGTCCTTCAGGACGTGGACGGGAACCGTTACATCGACTTCTCGTCGGGCATCTACGTCACGACGCTCGGCCACTGCCACCCGAAGGTGAGCGAGGCGATCGCGAAGCACGCGCGGACGCTGATGAACGCGCACGACTTCACCACGCCGATCAAGACCGAACTCTGCGAGAAGCTCGCGGAAGTCCTGCCCGGCGACCTCAACGGCTTCCAGTTCTACGACTCGGGCACCACCGCGGTCGAGGCGGGCCTCCGCGTGCTCCGCGCCGCGACGGGCAAGGGCGAGATCGTCTCCTGCTTCTACGACTACCACGGCAAGACCTACGGCGGCGTGTCGCTCGGGCACATCCGCAGCTCGGTCTACGGCCGGGTCCGGGCGCCGGGCATGCACATGGTCCCGCGTCCCGACACGTACCGCCCCGTGTGGACGAAGGAGGACGGCACGATCGACACCGACGCCTACCTCAAGTTCTACGACCAGTACCTCGACAAGGCGACGGTCGGCGACGTCGCGGGCTTCTGCCTCGAGCCGATCCAGGGTTGGGGCGGCTCGGTCATGCCCCCGGACGACTTCTTCCCCAAGCTGCGGAAGTTCTGCGACGACCGGGGCCTGCTGATGATGATCGACGAGGTGCTCGCGAGCTGGGGCCGCACGGGCAAGTGGCTGTGCATGGAGCACTGGGGCGTGGTGCCCGACATCGTCACGATCGGCAAGGGCTTCGGCAACGGCTTCCCGGTCACCGCGGTCGCGGTGCGTGAGCCGTACAAGGAGAGCTTCGAGGCGATCAGCGCGAGCTCGAGCTACGGCGGCAACCCGATGGCGTGCGCCGCGGCGCTGGCGTCGACGCAGGTTATCGAAGACGAGAAGCTCAACGACTGGGCCCTGCACCTGGGCGAGGTCGCCCTCAAGCGGATGAAGCAGATGATGGCCGAGCACCCGATCATCGGCGACGTCCGAGCGAAGGGCTGCCTCATGGGCATCGAGCTCGTGAAGGACCGCCAGACCAAGGAGCCGCTCGACGCCGCGGGCAAGCTGGTCTACCAGAAGGCGTTCGCGAAGGGCCTGGCGTGGATCCCGGCGGGGCACATCCTCCGCATGAGCCCGCCGATCGTGATGAGCGAGGAGATGCTGCTCAAGGGGATGGACATCATCGACGAAGCGATCGGCGAGACCGAGCGCGAACTGGGGTACGCGAAATGACCACCACCTCATCGGCTGTGTCGGGAAGCCGCGTCGCAGCGGGCTCCCTGGCGTCCGTAACCCGCGCGGTGCAGGCCGCCGCGGCGCAGTTGGGTTTGCCCGAGGAAGAGGTCCGCCGCTTCCTCGAGCCCAAGGAGGTGATCCGCCTGCGGCTGAGCCCGCGGCTGTGCGACCGGCGCGTGCACCACGTGCCGGCCTGGATCGTGCGGCACAGCGACACCCTCGGGCCCGCCAAAGGCGGCATCCGCGTCGCCGCCGACGTCGATGAGGAGATGGTTTCCACGCTGGCCCTCGAGATGACGCTCAAGACGGCGCTGATCGGGGTCCCGTTCGGCGGCGGGAAGACCGGCATCCGCGTCGATCCCCGCACCCTCACCGAGGAGGATCGGGAGGTGCTGATCCGCAGCTTCGCCAACGTGGGGCGGCGCCACATCGGGCCCGAGCTCTATGTCCCGGCGCCCGACATGGGCAGCGGCGAGCGCGAGATGGGCTACCTCAAGGACACCCTCGCTTACGGGGAGGGCTACGCGACCACCCGCGGGTGTTTCGTGACCGGCAAGCCGCTCGTGCTCGGCGGGATCCCCGGTCGCCGCGAGGCGACCGGCCTGGGCGTGGTCGCGGTGCTCCGAGCGGCGGCGGACCGGCTGAATCTGCCGATGACAAGCATGCGGGCCGTCGTTCAGGGGCTCGGGAACGTCGGAGCCGTGGTCGCGGACGAACTCGCGCGGTACGGGGTGACGATTGTCGGGCTCGCCGACGTCACCGGCGCCATCGCCGAACCGGACGGGCTCGACCTGGCGGCGGTGCGGGATCATCTCAAGGAGCACGGGGGACTGGCAGGTTGCCCCGTCGGCCGGCCGATCCCGCCGGAGGAGGTGCTGCGGCTGGACTGCGACGTGATCGTTCCCGCAGCGGTGGGTGGCGTGATCGATGAAGACGTGGCGGGGAGCATCCGCGCCCGCGTCGTGGCGGAGGCGGCCAACGCGCCGACGCTCCACGGGGCCGACGCGGTTCTGGCGGAACGCGGCATCATCGTCCTGCCGGACATCCTCTGCAATGCCGGCGGCGTGTTCGTCTCTTACCTGGAGTACACGCAGGAAACCCAGCGCGACCAGTGGACCCATCAGGACGTCCTGAATCGCCTGCAGGAGCGGATGCTCGAACGGTTCGAGGCCGTCTGGGCGCGTGCCAGCGACCCGCTCCGGATGCGCGAGGCGGGTATGGTGCTCGCATTGGAGAAGCTCCACGAAGGGCTCAGGAGCCGAGGATTGCTTTCATGAAGACCATCCGTTTCGGGATCATCGGTTGCGGCCTCATGGGCCGGGAGTTCGCGTCGGCGGCCGCGCGGTGGTGTCACCTGATCGACGCGCCGGCCCGGCCGGAGATCGTGTCCATCTGCAACCGCTCGGAGAAGCCGTTCGCGTGGTTCACCTCGCACTTCCCCACGATCCGCCAGGTGACGCACGATTACCGGGAGGTGCTCGCGAACCCGGAGGTGGACGCGGTGTACATCGCGCTCCCGCACCACCTGCACCAGGAGACGTACATCGCCGCGATCCGGGCGGGTAAGCACCTGATGGGTGAGAAGCCCTTCGGCATCGACCAGGCCGCGAACGCCGCGATCAACCAGGCGATCGAAGAAAACCCGGGCGTGTTCGTGCGGTGCGTGTCGCAGTTCCCGTTCTTCCCGGCCGTGCAACGGATCGGGCGGATGATCGATAGCGGCGAACTCGGCCGCATCATTGAGGTGCAAACCGGGTTCCTGCACAGCTCCGACCTGGATCGCGACAAGCCGATCAACTGGAAGCGGATGGCGAGCCAGAACGGCGCGTACGGCGTGATGGGCGACCTGGGCATGCACGCCTGTCACGTGCCGCTCCGCGCAGGGTGGAAGCCCGCGCGGGTGCACGCGGTGCTCAACAACATCGTGACCGAGCGGTGGGCGGACGGGTCGAAGCAGGCCAAAGTCCCGTGCGACACCTGGGACAACGCGACCGTGCTGATCGAGGCATCCTCGCAGGCGGGCGATCGGTTCCCGTGGACGCTGCGCACCTGCCGGATCGCGCCGGGCGAGAAAAACTCGTGGTACGTGGAGGTGCTTGGCGAGTCGGCCTCCGTGCGATGGAACAGCCGTGACGCCAAGACGCTCGGGGTTCTCAAGTATGGTGGCGGCGAGCAGACGTGGCAGCAGGTGCAGACCGGCTATGACGCCGCCTACCCGACGATCACCGGGCCGATCTTCGAGTTCGGCTTCACCGACGCGATGTTGCAGATGTGGGCGGCCTTCGTCTACGAACTCGCGGGCCAGACCCCGCCGCACCGCTTCGCCGGCTGCGTCACGCCCGAGGAGGTCGCAACCAGCCACGCGCTCTTCACCGCCGCGATGAACGACCACTCCCGCGCGTGAGATTCGCCCGTCACTCGCGGGGCGAAGGCAGGTCAGCGGCGAGCAAATAAAAAGGGTCTCGACGGGGGAGGCATCCCGTTCGAGACCCGATCCAGGGCGTAGGTTGGGCCGCGGCGGGTGGCCGGGCCGGCTGCCGGGCGGGCGGGGTCGCGTGTCCGCGGTCGCTCGCTTCGTCAGCCGGGGGAAGAGTCGAATACCGCCGCGGGGGAGGCAAGGCGGTTGCGGAAAAAAAGTTTCTGCGGCCGGGGTTCGGAGGCGTCGCCGATGCGTGCCCGGTGGCGTCGGGCGGGGCACTGCTATACTCGCCCCATGGCAGCGGCAGCAAAGATCGGGCTGTTCCCGGGGACGTTCGACCCCATCACCAACGGGCACCTGGACGTGATCCGTCGCGGGCAGTTGCTCTTTGACCGGCTCATCATCGGCGTGGCCCGCAACCCCGCGAAGCGTGAGGTCTTCTCGATGGAGGAGCGCACGGGGATGATCACCGAGATCGTCCGCCAGACGTGCGAGGACCACGTCGAGGTCGCGAGCTTCGAGGGCCTGACGGTGGACTACGCCCGCACGATCGGCGCGACCGCCATCCTCCGCGGGATCCGCAACGTCAGCGACCTGAACTTCGAGTTCCAGCTCGCGCTGACGAACCGCGCCATCGCCGACATCGAGACCGTCTACATGCTCAGCGGCGAGACCTACGGCTTCACCAGCTCGACGCTCATCCGGCAGGTCGCGACGGGCGGCGACATCGACCGCCTCGCCCGGCTGCTGCCGTCGCAGGTGATCGAGGGGTTGAAACGGAAGAAGCGGGAACTGGGGACCCTGCCCTGGACCCACGTGGATCAGCACCTGAAAGAATGACCGGGAAGGGGGATGTGGGATGGCGGATGTCGGATGGGGCGTTCGCTAACATCGCACCTTCGGCATCGAACATCGGACATCCATGGACTACCGCATCATCAGTATCGGCACGCTCAGTGTGCATGAACTCTGGGAGAAGCAGGGGGCGGCGCGGACGGCGCACGCGACGACCACGCTCGTCCGCAGCGGCGACCGGCGGATCCTGGTGGACCCGGGCCTGCCGCCGCCGGTGGTCGCGGCCCGGCTGGGGGAGCGGGTGGGGCTGGCTCCGGAGGACATCAGCGATGTCTTCCTCACGTGTTTCCGGCCTTCGCACCGCTGGGGGTTGGGGGCGTTCCCGCACGCCCGGTGGCTGATTTCCGAGGCGGAGCGGGAAGCGGTGGGGCGGCAGCTCGTTGAGCGGTTCCAGCAGGAGACCGACGAGGATGCGAAGCGGCTGATCGGGGAGGATATCGCGGTCCTCAAGCGGTGCGAGCCGGCGCCGGACAAGCTGGCGCCACAGGTCGACCTGTTCCCGATCGGCGGGTTCACGCCGGGGACGTGCGGGCTGCTGCTGGCGTTTCCCGGGTCGACGGTGGTCATCGCGGGCGACGCGGTGGCGACGCAGGAGCACCTCGAGCAGGGGCGCGTGCTGCGGGGGGCGTACGACGTGGAGGCCGCGCAGGAGAGCTTCCGCGAGATCATCGAGATCGCCGACGTGATCGTGCCGGGGCACGACAACGTGACCTACAACCCCACCCGGCGGTTCTGACCGCGAGACCTCGCATGACCCGCCTCGCGATGCCCGACAACGTCATCGACCTGCTGCGCGGCATGGTCCGCATCGACAGCGTCAACACCGCCGCGTCCGGTCGGCCGCAGGCGGAAAACCAGCTGCGCGACTGGCTCGAGGAGGTCGCGACCGGCTGGGGGCTCGCGGCGAGACGGCTCCCCGTGCCGGGGCAGGCCGACCAGTTGCTCGTCACCTTCGAGACCCGCGCCGACGGGCCCTGGCTGCTCTTCGACAGCCACCTCGACACGGTGGCGGTTGCGGGGATGACGGTCGAGCCGTTCGGCGGCGTGATCGACGGGGACCGGCTCTACGGGCGCGGCGCCTGCGACACCAAGGGCACCGGCGCCGCGATGCTCTGGGCCCTGCGCGACTACATGCGGGGCGACGAACGGTCCGCCAACATCGCGATCCTCTTCAGCGTCGACGAGGAGCAGGCGATGACGGGGATGCGATCGTTCGTCGCGCGTGACCTGCCGACGCTGCCGATGCGTTTCGCCGCGGCCGTGGTCGGGGAGCCGACGAGCTTCCATCCCGTCGTCGCCCACAACGGGTGCGTCCGCTGGACGATTGCCGCGGCCGGTCGCGCGTCGCACTCGTCGGTGCCACACGAAGGGCGGTCCGCGATCTCGGCGATGGTGCGGATCATCGACGCGATCGAGGCGGGCTACATCCCCGGGCTGACGGCGTCCCACCCCCGCACGGGCCCCGCGGTCTGCAGCGTTAACGTCATCCGCGGGGGCTCGGCGATCAACATCATCCCGGACCGCTGCGAGATCGAGGTGGACCGCCGGCTCGCGCCGGGTGAAACGGCGGCGGAGGCGACGGCGGGGCTGCGCGCGATCCTGGACACGCTCGGCGTCGAGTACGCGATGGGCGTGGATGTGGAGCACCCGCCGTTCAACGATGACGCCAACGGCGGGCTCGCCGCGGCGGCGCAGGCGGTGCTGCGGGAGATGGGCTTGCCCACGATGCTCGTGGGGGCGCCCTTCGCGACCCATGCCGCCTACCTCGCGGCTGCGGGGCTCCCGACGCTCGTCCTCGGCCCCGGCGACCCGCACCCGGCCCACACCAAAGACGAGTGGGTGAGCGTGTCGGCGATCCGGCGGGGGGTGGAGCTGTATCTCCGCCTGATGCGCAGCCTCGGGTAACGACGCCCGGGCGCACCTCCAGCAACAGGCGTGGCAGGACGTTCCCCTCCCGCGGGCGGTCGCGATATCCTGTGGGGTTCCATGACCACCACCGCCCCCCATACCGGCACGGCCTCCACTCCCACCGCGGGCCAGCTCAACCGCTACTCCTCGCGCATCACCCAGCCCGCGTCGCAGGGCGCGAGCCAGGCGATGCTCTACGCCACCGGCCTCGTCGAGGCCGACATGGACAAGGCCCAGGTCGGCGTCGTCGCCAACTGGCTCGAGGGCAACCCGTGCAACATGCACCTCAACGCGCTGGGCGAGCACGTCCGCCGCGGCGTCCGCGAGGCGGGCATGGTGCCGATGGGCTTCAACACCATCGGCGTCAGCGACGGCATCTCGATGGGCACCGACGGGATGAGCTACTCGCTGCAGTCACGCGACCTCATCGCCGATTCGATCGAGACGGTCGTGGGCGCGCAGTGGTACGACGGGTTCATCGCGCTGCCGGGTTGCGACAAGAACATGCCCGGCTGCGTGATCGCGATGGGCCGTCTCAACCGGCCGGCGATCATGGTGTACGGCGGGACGATCCGTGCCGGGTGCGTGAAGGACGCTCCCGCGGGTTGGGAGGAGGCGAAGAAGCTCGACATCGTCAACGCGTTCCAGAGCTACGGCGCCGCGCTCTCGAAGAAGATCACCGAGGAGCAGCGGCAGCAGATCGTCCGTCACGCCTGCCCCGGGCAGGGCGCGTGCGGCGGCATGTACACCGCCAACACCATGGCCAGCGCCATCGAGGCGATGGGCATGAGCCTGCCCTATTCATCGTCCACGCCCGCGGAGGACCCGCTGAAGCAGGACGAGTGCGTCCGAGCCGGTTACGCGATCCGTGAGCTGCTGGCCCGGGACATCAAGCCGCGGGACATCATGACGCGCGCCGCGTTCGAGAACGCGATGGTCGTCGCCATGGCGATGGGCGGCTCGACGAACCTCGTGCTCCACCTGCTGGCGATCGCCCGGTCCGTGGAGGTGCCGCTCCAGCTCGACGACTTCTATCAGACGGCGCAACGGGTGCCGCTGCTCGCGGACATGAAGCCGTCGGGCAAGTACGTCATGGAGGACCTCCAGGCCATCGGCGGCGTGCCCGCGATCATGAAGTATCTGCTCGAGAAGGGCATGCTCGACGGCTCGTGCCTCACCTGCACCGGCAAGACGGTGGAGGAGAACCTGCGCGAGCTGCCCGGCCTTGCCGCGGGGCAGACGATCGTCGCCCCGCTTGAGAACCCCATCAAGCCGACCGGGCACATCTCCATCCTCCGCGGCAACCTCGCGCCCAAGGGCGCGGTTGGCAAGATCACCGGCAAGCAGGGGCTGAAGTTCACCGGCCCCGCCCGCGTCTACGACCGCGAGGAAGAGATGCTCGCCGGCCTGGAGCGGGGCGAGATCCAGCACGGCGACGTCATCGTCATCCGCTACGAGGGGCCGACCGGCGGGCCGGGCATGCCCGAGATGCTCACGCCCACCTCCGCCCTCGCCGGCGCGGGGTTCATCGACTCCGTCGCGCTGATCACCGACGGCCGGTTCTCCGGCGGCAGCCACGGCTTCATCATCGGCCACGTCTGCCCCGAGGCGCAGGAGGGCGGACCGATCGCCTTCATCCGCAGCGGCGACACGATCACCATCGATGACGCCACCGGCACGATCAGCGTCGACGTGAGCGACGACGAGCTCGCGAAGCGCAAGGCCGCGTGGAAGCAGCCGCCGTACAAGGCCCGCCGCGGCACGCTGCACAAGTACATCAAGCTCGTGAAGCCCGCCGACGAGGGGTGCGTGACGGACGAGTAGCATGCGCACCGCTGCCGCAGGCGACGCCCTCGTGTCGGAGCGTTTCCGCTGGCTGCTCTCGGCCCTGGCGGTGG
>CAZKRE010000004.1:0-11463 GCA_964555075.1 uncultured Phycisphaeraceae bacterium | reverse complement strand
TTGCCGGACCGCTGCCTGAAGTGCGGCTACGATCTGCGCGGTACGGCTGGCCACGCCTGTCCCGAGTGTGGCTGGGCCGACCCAGCCGCTCAGACCGCGCATGACTGATGCTTCCCTGATCGCCGAACGTTCCTTCGACTGCGCCCGCGAGTTTCTTGAGGCGTTGCGGCCGATCAACGAGCCGTGGTCGCCGCCGTCGAGCGGCGCGGCGCCCTGGCTCTTTCGCGGGCAGGCGAATGCCGCGTGGTCGCTGGTGCCCAACGTCTGGCGGGCGGAGCCCGACCCGCTCGATGTGTTGCGGGAGCGTTACGGCGGCCTCGTCGTACGGATGCTCGCGGAGCAGCGGCCGCAACGGGGGACGGCCTTCGAGGAGGTGCCCGCGGACCGCCTCGGGGAGCTGTGCACCCAGGTGTACGCGGAGTACATCGCGGTCCACGACTACGCGGAGCTGGCGGATGAGATCGGGTTGATGGTCCCGGATTACGCCGGGCTGCTGGCGGGTCAGGACGACTTCCTGCACCGGGTGCTGGAGCGGGGCGAGCTCGTGCCGAACCAGGCGTTCGCCATCGCGCAGCACCACGGCGTTCCGACACGGCTGCTGGACTGGACGCACAAGCCGCTGGCGGCCGCGTTCTTTGCCGCCGACGCCGCGCGGGACGAGCCGGACGACTCCGCCATCTCGGTGTATGCGCTGAACCTCCGCGTGGTCGAGTCGGGGTCGCTGATCGAGAAGCTCCTCGTCCCGCGGCACGTCAGCGCGTTCATGCACGCGCAGGCGGCGCTGCTCACCTGGTGCCGCGGCGGGGAGGCGTTCTTCGTGAAGCACGGCCGCTGGCCCACCTACGAAGAGGTGCTGCGGAGCGACCGGATGCGCGCGTTCCTCGCGGGGCACGAGGGGCCTGTCCTGGTCAAGCACACCCTGCCCCGGCGAGAGACGGATGAGCTGCTGCGACTGCTGCTGATCGAACGCGTCAGCCGGGCGCACCTGATGCCCACCTACGACAACGTCACCGAGACCATCCACATGAAGTGGCGTTCCTGACGCGCGGCGGGGGCTACTCCGGCTCCCAACCATCTTCGCCCACCAGGGGCACGAACCGGCAGGCGATGTCTCCTTCGTCCCGAAGATGGTCCCCCTCGCGGGTCATGATGCGCAGCGACTGCTCGTTTCGATCCCCCACAGGGATCACGATGCGTCCGCCGTCTGCGAGCTGTTCCCGGTACGCTCGCGGGAGGCGTGGCGCACCGGCCGCGACAAGGACGCGATCGTACGGCGCCCCCTCCGGCCAGCCGAGCGTGCCGTCTCCCACGTGGATCGCGAACTCGCCATCGGGGTACAGCTCCCTGAGCACCGCCCGAGCCCGCTCCGCGAGGCTCGGGAACCGCTCGATGCTGGTGACGCGGGCGCCCAGTTCGAGCAGCACGGCCGTCTGATAGCCCGAGCCCGTGCCGATCTCCAGCACGCGGCACCCGCGACGGACGTCCAGCGCTTGGGTCATCCGGGCGACCATGTAGGGCTGGCTGATCGTCTGCCCGGCTTCGGTGGGCAAGGCGTTGTCGCTGTAGGCGTCCTCGACACTCATTTCCGGGATAAACCGGTGCCGGGGCGTCCGCGCCATCGCCGCCAGAACGTGCTCGTGGTGGATCCCCCGCGAGCGGAGCTGGCTTTCCACCATCCGGGCCGCCTCGCGGCGGGGGTCGTGTCCTACCATGAGCAAGTATTCGCGACCGAGCGGGCGGCTTCCACCCGCTCTCCACGTTCTTCCCCAAAACCCCGGCCGTCTTCTTGACACCGTCGCGGGAACCCCCGACACTGATCCCGTTCACAGGGAGGTGAACTTTGAACGACACCAGCACGCATGAAACCGTCAGCAACGCGGAAGGCCTTCGACGCCCCGCGGCTGTCAATCAACCCCAACTCGACCAGCGCCAGATCCTGGACGCGACCGCCGAGTGCCTCCGCGAGCACGGCTACGACGGGACCACCATCCGTCGGATCGCCGGCCGCCTCGGGTGCGCGGTCGGCTCGATCTATCGCTACTGCGACGACAAACGGACGCTCCTGTCCTCCGTCACGCAGCGGCGGTTCGAGCCCGTGGCCCAGGCGATCGAGGACCACCGGCCGCTGGGGCAGAGCGTCCGGCTCTACGCCGACATCGCCGCGGAAGCCTCGGAGCAGTACCGCCTGATGTTCTGGCTCGCGAGCGCCGCCGATGCGGACGACCCGTCTCCGCGGCAGATCCCGCCGATCGTCACCCGGATCATCGAGGGGTGGTCGCGGCAGATCGGCGACCCGCGTGCGGCGCAGCGGATGTGGGCGCAGCTCCACGGCGGGCTCGCGCTCGGGCTGCCACTCGACGCGCTCGTGAACGACCTCGTCCAGACCTTCGACGTGCTGTCCGCCGACAGCCGCCGCGGCGAGGCCGTCCGCGTGGACGACACCCCAGTCGCCGCCGGCGTCGCCCAGAGCGGCAACGGCAGCCCGGCCGAGGCCTATGCCGGCTCGCCCCGGAGCGACCGGGAAGACCTGACGATGCTGTAGCGCCGTTGCGGCGCGAGACGCTCGGGGCGCCCGGCGTGCGTGAGACCATGCCGATGACCGCCCCGACCGCTCGTGTCCACCGGCGACTCTGCCCCGCCAAGCTGAACCTCGCGCTGTCCGTCGGCCCGCCGACGGGCGGACGCGGCTATCACCCGATCGCCTCGTGGATGGTGGCCTTGGACTGGGGCGACATCCTGCGGATCGAGGCGACGGAGGAGAGCGCCTCGGGCCTCACCTTGGCCTTCGCGGCCGACGCCCCCCAGCCGCAACCGATCGACTGGCCGCTCGACCGAGACCTCGCGTGGCGCGCGCTCGGACTGCTCGAGGCGCACGTCGGCCGGCCGCTGCCCGTGCGGGCGACCCTCGATAAGCAGATCCCCGCCGGGGCCGGGCTCGGCGGCGGCTCGAGCGACGCGGCGGCCATGCTGCTGGGCGTCAACCACCTTTACGCGCTCGGGCTCCGCCCCTTCGATCTCGCCGAGCTCAGCCGGCCGCTCGGCAGCGACATCGCCTTCCTCGTTCACGCCTCCGCCGGCGAGCCCTCCGCGGTCGTCACCGGCTTCGGCGAGCGGCTCGAGCCCGCGCCGCTGAAACGGCCGATCCATGCGACGCTGTTCCTGCCCGATGCACGATGCGCCACCGCGGCCGTCTACGCGGCGTTCGACCGTGCCGGCGGCGCACCCGTCGATGAGCCACGCGTACGGGCGCTCGCCGCCTCCGCAAACACCGCCGATGGCCTCTTCAACGACCTCTTTCGTCCCGCGATGACCGTCGCGCCGGACCTCCGCGCGGTGCATGCCCGACTCGAGGCGGCGTGCGGCCGGCGCGTCCACCTCACGGGCTCCGGCGCCGCGATGTTCGCGCTCGCGGCCGATGGCGAGGACGCGCGGATGTTGGCGGACGCCGCGCAGCGGGATACGGGCGTGCCCGCCGTCGCCGTCCGAACGTTGTCGGGGCCGGTCATGGAGACGCGTTAAGTTTCGCTTCGATCGTCGCGCGCCGCTGCGGGTCGAGCTGCTCTGCCGGGTCGAGATACTTCTGTTCGCTCAACCGCAGCGCCCGTCGCCACGCCTGCCGCGCCGCCTCGTCGTCGCCCACGGACTCGCGAAGCGCCGCGAGCGTCAGCACGTCCTCCAGGTTGTAGGGGCTGAGCTCCACGGCCGCGGCGCGCGCCTCCGCCGCTCGCCGGTACTGCGACGCCGACCCGGTGATGTCGCCCGCGAGCTGATGGATGCTGCTCCGCAGGCGATCGGGCATCGGCCCGATCACCTCGTGGTCCCGATCGAGCAGCACCAGCGCCGCCCCGAGCGAGGGCTCGAGCTGGTCCCGTGCGCCGACGCGCGACGCCTCGCTCGCCCATTCGAGGCGGAGCTGCACCCGCCACCGAAGGATCCGCGGATCGGCGGGGGCGATGCGGCCGGCAGCATCCAGCGCGTCGAGGGCCGCCATCGGCTGGCCCTGCTGCATCGCGGATGCAGCGTCCGCCAGCCGTGCCTGCACGCTCGTCATGGGCGCCGCGTAGGTCGGAACGAGCGCGACCGCGAGCGCGGCCATCGCCGCCGCGACCCCGGCCGCGGCCCCGATGCCACGCGGCCCCGTCTCAGTAGACCGACGCGGCGCGGCGCTCCCGCCCCCGAGGCCGACGAGGAGCCACGCCATCGGCAGCGCGGGATAGTGGAAGAACGTCATCTCGATCTGCGCGTGGACCACGATCGTCGTCGCCGCGACCAGCGCGCCGATCCCGAGCACCCGCGCCGACGGGCGGAAGAAGGGGGCCAGCAGCGACGCCACCGCGATGAATCCAATAACCCCCAGCAGCCAGACCAGGACGCTGTCGATCCAGAGCTGCGAGACCCTGACGAAGTACTGCGTGCCGAAGACCACCGCCGCGAGCGCCGCGGCGACGAGGCCCGGGTGCGGCTCGGCCGATGCCACGAACGGGTCGACCGGGTCATCCGTCCCTCTCACCGCCAGCGGCCGAACGATCCACACGAGCAGCAGCGCCCCCCACGCCAACCCGCCGATGCCGAGCATCGTGGCCCAGTCGACGAACACGCTGTGGGTGCTCGTCACCACCTCGGGGCTCAGCGGGTTCTTGTGGAGCTCGTACTCGACGTGGAACCGCTCCGGCCCGATGCCGCGGAGCCAGTCGACCGGCGAGGCGGCGGCCATCGAACGCGCGGCCGCTTCCCAGTAGTACCACCGGAACAGGAGGCTTCGCTCGCCCTCCCACGTCTCCGGCGCGCCGATCCACCCGCGGAGGAACACCGCGAGAATCGCCGCGACCACCAGGCCCGCGCCGCCCGCCGCAGCGGCCCATCGCGGCAGCCGCCACCGCGGCGCGAGCTCGATCAGCACGAGGAGGCCCAGCCCCGCCAGCACGGCGGCCGCGGCGCCTTTCGATTGCGTGAGCACCAGCGTCACGCCGCCGAAAAGCGTGACGGCCGGCAGCACCCACCACGCCGGCGCGTGTCGGAGCGTCTCCCGCCGGAACGTCGCCGCCGCGGTCCCGAGCGCCAGCAGCGTCAGCCCGCCGATGACCGAGCCGAACACGTTCGACAGGCCATAGGCGCCGATCACCGATGGGTCGGTTGCGCGTCGCTCGAAGATTTCCGCGGAGCTGGAGCCCTCGGTCCAGCCGCGCGAGGCGAGGATCTCCGCCTTGCGCTGGCGGTAGTCCTCGACGGTCATCGGGTGCTCGACGAGGACGTAGAACGCGCCCGCGAGGGCCAGCGGCACGAGCAGCGCGATCAGCGCCGCCACCATCCACCGCCGCGGCAGGTCGTGCTGCGCGAGGTGCGCCGCCGCGACGCCGACGCAGGCCGCGGACACCCACGCCCCGACCTGCAGCCACTGCTCCACCGGCCCGCCGAGATGCGTCGCCGCCGCCACCACGCCGACCGCCGCGAGGCCGATCCAGGTCCACCGCAGCGCCCCGCCCGCCGCCACGCTGATCGCCAGCGCCGTCGCCGAGAGGAGGATCGTCAGCACATGGAGCCAGGCGATCATCGTCGGGCCGAGCGCCGTGGGCGGCACCTGTGCGGCGGGCGTCCGCGGGTCGATGTCGAAGTGGGCGATGGGCGTCGTCGGCGCCACCGCGAACAGCAGCGGGGGGATCAGCACCAGGACCGCCGCCACGACGAGAGCCTTCGGACGCCAGTCGCTCGCCGGCGCGGGAGAGGGGGGCGATGCACGCATGGCCGACACTCTACCTCCCAACCGTCACCCCCCGTCAATCACCTCGGCCGCGCACGCGGGCGGCACGGGCACAAGAAAGCCCCGACGTGTGGTGGGTCACGCCGGGGCGAGAGAGAAGGAAGCGGGCGGTGGCCGGCGTAACGTCCGCTCGGAGCTGCGAACGGTACGCGTCGTTGCGTTGCCGGCAATAGTCCGTTAGCTCGAACTTCGAGTCACCGCGTCGCTTCCTTCCAATGACGTCGGGTCACCGCGCCTGCCGGCGCTTGGGGACCTGTTTGAACGCCGCGTCCCACGGCTTCTGCCCCGGCTTGTTCGGACCCCGCGTCGGCGGGCCCTTCGTCGGGGGCGGGGGCAGCGGCTTCGCGGGCTTCTTCTTCGGCTCGGCCATCGCAGCACCTCTCACGTAAAACGTCCGGGAAAACCGGGCCTCGGCCGATCGGCACGAGGCCCGGCAGGAGGATCCACACTCGGCTCAGCTGCAACCCATCGAGTTGCCGCAGTTCACACACTTGTAGCACGTGCCGCTCCGCACCGTGATCGTGCCGCACACGTCGCACGCCGGGGCGTCGGCCTGCATCTCCTTCATCGCCTGCGCGAGCTGCGCCGTCACGCCGGCACCTTCTTCCGCGACCGCCTTGTTGATCGGCTCGCCGCTCGCCTCGTACGCCCGCTGCCAGCTCAGGCCCCGCGGCCGATCGACGATGCCGCCGCCGCCGTTGCTCGGACGGCTCCCACCGTGGGTGTTCCCGTTCGACCGCCCGATGATCGCCGCCTGCGTCTTCTGCGGCTCGAGCGTCTCCTGCAGCGACGAGGAGGGCGCCGGCTCCTCCTTCTTGCCCGGCCGCTGCGGGGCGTTGGCCGCGCGGTACCCGGGGATGAACTCCATGCCCATCCATCGGAAGATGTAGTCCACCAGCGACTTCGCGAACGGGATGTCGCTGTTGTGCGTCATGCCCGCCGGCTCGAACCGCTGGTGCGTCAGCTTGTTCACGATCGACTCCACCGGCACGCCGTACTGCAGCGCCATGCTGATCGACGTGCCCAGCGAGTCCATCAGACCGCCGATCGTCGAGCCCTCCTTCGCCATCGTGATGAACAGCTCGCCCGGCGTGCCGTCGTCGTACAGGCCGACGGTCAGGTACCCCTCGTGCCCGGCGACGTTGAACTTGTGCGTCTTGCTCGCCCGCGTGTCGGGCAGCCGACGACGCAGCGGCCGCTCGATGATCCGCTCGACGATCTTCTCCACCGCCGCCGCCTCTGCCGCTTGCGGCTTCGCGGACCCACAGCACTCGGCCACCCGCACGACCTCGACGGCCACCTCTTCCCGCGCCGCCTCGACCGCCTCCTCGTCCTCCACCTCGTCGACCTCGTCGCTCTTGGAGTTCAGCGGCTGGCTCAGCTTGCACCCGTCGCGGTACAGCGCGTTCGCCTTGAGCGCCAGCTCCCACGACAGCCGGTACGCCGACTGGATGTCGTCCACCGTCGCCGAGTTCGGCAGGTTGATCGTCTTGCTGATCGCCCCGCTGATGAACGGCTGCGCCGCCGCCATCATCCGGATGTGCCCCTCGGCGTGGATGAACCGCTCGCCCTTCGGGCCGCACGTGTTCGCACAGTCGAACACCGCCACGTGCTCGGGCCGAAGGTTCGGCGCGCCCTCGACCGTCTGCGTGCCGCACACCTTCTCGTTCAGGTACGCCACCTGCTTCTTCGACAGCCCCAGCGTCCGCAGCAGGTTGAAGCCCGGCTTCTGCGCCTTCTGCGCGAGGCCCAGCCGCTCCACCGTCTCCGCCCCCAGCGTCCAGGGGCTGAACGCGAAGCCCAGCTCGAACACCGAACCCAGCGTATCCGTCACCTTCGCCAGGTCCGCCTCGGTGAACCCCTTGCTCTTGAGGAACTGCGCGAACGTGTCGAACCGCGGCGCCTCGTCCCGGTCGCCCGCGGGCATCGGCACGTCCAGCGACAGCGTGCCCATCACGTACTGCATGATCCCCAGGACCTCGTCGCTCGTGTAGCCCAGCGACTCGAGCGCCGGCTTGAGCGACTGGTTCGCGATCTTGAAGTACCCGCCCCCGGCGAGCTTCTTGAACTTCACCAGCGCGAAGTCCGGCTCCACGCCCGTCGTGTCGCAGTCCATCAGCAGCCCGATTGTGCCCGTGGGCGCGATGCAGGTCGTCTGCGCGTTGCGGTAGCCGTGCTTCTCGCCCATCGCCACCGCCTCGTCCCACGACCGCCGGGCGCTGCGGAGGATCGCGTCGCTGTTCGTCAGCTTCCCGTACGCCTCTTCCGCGTCACCGCTCGTGAGCGCCGCGGCGTCGATCGGCACGGGCGACAACCGCAGCCCCTCGTAAAAGCCCAGCTCGTGCGACGCCGCCGACGCCTCGTCCCGCGGCACGCCGTACGCCGCCCGCCGGTGGTTGCGGATCACCCGGAGCATGTGCTCCCGGTTGGCCGCGTACCCCTCGAACGGCCCGTGCTCCTTCGCCATCTCGGCGCTGGCGGCGTAGCTGCGGCCGGTCAGGATCGCCGTCAGCGACCCGCAGATCGCCCGCGCCCGCTCGCTGTCGTACGGCACGCCCGCCTGCATCAGCATCGCGCCCAGGTTCGCGTACCCCAGCCCCAGCGTGCGGAACTCGTAGCTCAGCCGCGCGATCTCCTTCGACGGGTACTGCGCCATCAGCACGCTGATCTCGAGCACGACCGTCCACAGCCGGATCGCGTGCTCGTACCCCTCGACGTCGAAGGTCTTCGTCTTCGCGTCGTAGAACTCCAGCAGGTTCAGCGACGCCAGGTTGCACGCCGTGTTGTCGAGGAACATGTACTCGCTGCACGGGTTGCTCGCGTTGATGCGGCCGCTCGCCGGGCAGGTGTGCCACTCGTTGATCGTCGTGTCGAACTGCACGCCCGGGTCCGCGCACCGCCACGCGGCATAACCCACCTGCTGCCACAGCTCGCGGGCGCGCAGCTTCTTCGCGACCTTCCCATCGATCCGCCGGACCAGGTCCCACTCCCCGTCCGCGTCGAGCCGGTCGAAGAACTCGTTGCTCACGCGGACCGAGTTGTTGCTGTTCTGCCCCGAAACCGTGTAGTACGCCTCGCCGTTGAAGTCGTAGTCGAGCTTCAGCCCGAGCCGCTCCGCCGTCTCCTTCGTCTCGCCCCCCAGGTGCTTCATCCCCTCGACGAGCGCCGCGACCTTGATCTCCTCCCGCACCTTCCAGTTGATGAAGTGCTCGATGTCCGGGTGGTCGAGGTCCAGGCACACCATCTTCGCGGCCCGGCGGGTCGTGCCGCCGGACTTGATCGCCCCCGCGGCACGATCCCCGATCTTCAGGAAGCTCATGAGGCCCGAGCTCTTCCCGCCTCCCGAGAGGCGCTCGTTCTCCCCACGGAGCTTGGAGAAGTTCGTCCCCGTCCCCGAGCCGTACTTGAACAGGCGCGCCTCGCGGACCCACAGGTCCATGATCCCGCCGGGATTGACCAGGTCGTCCTCGATGCTCTGGATGAAGCAGGCGTGCGGCTGCGGGTGGGTGTAGCTGTCCTCGCTCTCCCGCGTCTCGCCCGTCTTCGGGTCGGTGTAGTAGTGGCCCTGCGCCGGCCCGTTGATGCCGTACGCCCACTCGAGCCCGGTGTTGAACCACTGCGGGCTGTTGGGCGCGCACTTCTGCGTCAGCATCATGTGCGCCAGCTCGTCGTAGAACGCCTGCGCGTCTTCCTTCGTGTCGAAGTAGCCGTGGCTCTCGCCCCAGTGACGCCAGCAGCCCGCCAGCCGGTGGATCACCTGCCGCGCGCTCTTCTCCGGGCCCGTCGTCCCGTCACCCTGAGGCACGCCCGCCTTGCGGAAGTACTTCGACACCATGATGTCGGTCGCGAGCTGCGACCAGCTCCTGGGCACCTCCGCGTCCTTCATCTCGAAGACGGTGGAGCCGTCCAGGTTGCTGATCTTGCTCGACCGCGTCGTCCACTCGATCGTGGAGTAGACGTCAACGCCGGCCTTCGTGAACTTCCGTGTGATCTTCATCTTCGTCCTGCCTCGCGCTATTCAATACTACGTTTGCCCCGAACCACAGTTCCCCCGGCCCCCGAAACCCACGGCTTCAGGCCGTGGGCGTCTCCCGCTTCTCCACCTGCCGCGCCGGCGCCACCCCCGCCCGCAGCCGCATCTTTTCCATCAGCAGCCGCGTCACCATCACCGACACCTCCGCACCTTCCCGGCAGTACCGGTCGCCGCCCTCGTCGCACGTCGGGCAATGGCCCAGGTGCCGATCGAGCTGCGCTTCCCAGAGATCCAGGTCCTTCTGCACGTCCATCAGTGTCCGTGGCATCCGTGCCACTCCTTCCGCTTCTCCGCCGCCCGCCAGTCGTGCGGGGCCGGCTCAGGCCTTCTGTTTCTGCTGCTGCGCCCGCATCGCGGCGAGCTTCGACCACTGCTGCTTCACCGGGCCGAACCACGCGCCCATCGCCGCGTACCGCACGCCGTGCGCCGCCGCCTCCGTCCCCGGGACGCGCTGCCCGTCGCCCGCGTCCACGTCGACGTTCTCGTTGAACAGCCGGCAGAGCGTCGCGACCACCGCGTCGTCCCGGTGCCCGGCCTCGTAATGCCACGGCTCCCGCTCGAGCAGCTCCGTCCCCGTCGCGCTGACCGTCGCGCCCTGCACCGCCAGGTCCAGCGCCCGGCGGTAGACCTCACGCGACACCGCGTACACGATCCACGGCCCGCCGCCCGCGGCGTCCTGCCGGAACAGCCGCAGCGCGAACCCCATCCGGTCCGCGACCGCCGCCGCCGCGCCCAGCCGCGAGAGGTTGTGCCTCAGCGCCGCTTCGACGAGCCAGAGGTCCACCGCCTCCCGCACCGCATCGAGTTTGTCCGTGTCGACTCGCATCGCTGGATCGCCCGCCTTTAGTTCGTCGTCCCCAGATCGACCGTCGTCACCTCGTCGTCCGCCGTGCCGAACTGCCCGTCTTCGCCGGGCATGACGAGCTGGAAGCTCGTGTCCGACACCCGCCGGTACTGCGGGACCGTGAAGAACCGCTCCGCGTCGCCCAGCTCCGCGTCGATCATCGCCTGGCCCTCCGCATCGGTCGGCGCCACGCCGCCCGGCCCGACCCGCTGCACGATCGCCTCGCGCCCGGCCTCGACCGAGATGATGTCCCCCGCCATGAACGCCATCACCGTCCCCAGCCCCACCAGCAGCAGGAAGACCGACCCGATCAGCGACAGGATCGTCCCCGCGACCGCGAACCCCCGCGGCGGCTTGAACAGCCCGATCACGCTGACGATCAAGGCGATCGGCGACAGGATCCCGCACGTGATGAACGCCACCAGCGACAGGATGAAGCCGATGAGCCCCATCAGGTTGCTCGTCGCCCCCCGCGGCTCGACCGCCACCTCTTCCGCCGGCGGGTAGGACTGGTAAGGATTGCTCGTCATGGCTCGTTCTCTGGTAAAGCGGCCTCGGTCCGCCGATGTTCGTCCGCAATACCGACGGCGGGCCGAGGCCCGCCCTACATTCTCAACTCAATACCTTGAACAACTCTGTCTCAGTGCTCACGTAGCGCACACGTAGTTCGATGGCCGCTTGCGACCCTATTGGATTCGCCGGATGAAGCACGGCTACTACCTTGAATGCCTGCCCGATGTTGTTCTGATCATTTTCAACGATGTATTCGCCTGTCCGTGGAACAGCCGCAAACGTGACGTGTCGATCGCGGAAATACTGAGCGAATTC
>CAZKRE010000003.1:0-43648 GCA_964555075.1 uncultured Phycisphaeraceae bacterium | reverse complement strand
CACGGGGCGAAGCGGGCCCGATCGCGCGGGCGGCGGGGACGAATTTGCAGTGGGGCCCGGGGATGGCGGTGGGGCCGGGGGAAGTGCGGTTGGCGGCGTAAAGGCTGCTGCGATCGCGTGAACGGTGCGGGTAGAATGCTGCCATGCAGATCGAGCGGATCACACACGACCCGGCGGTGATGGGCGGGAAGCCCTGCATCCGCGGGCTGCGGGTGACGGTGGGGACGGTGCTGGGGCTGCTGGCCTCGGGGCAGTCGCGTGAGCGGATCCTGCAGGCCTACCCGTACCTCGAGCCGGAGGACCTCGACGCGGCGCTGGCGTACGCGGCGTGGCGGCTGGAGGAGCGGGAGGAGCCGCTGGTGGCTCCATGAGCCTGAGCCTGATCATCGACATGAACCTGTCGCCGGAGTGGGCGGATGCGCTGCGGTCGCGCGGCCACGATGCGTTGCATTGGATGGACGTGGGCGAGGTCGTCGCGGCGGCGCTGGCGCAGTACGAAGGTGAACTGCGGGCGCGGGCGCTGGTGGTGGTGGAGGCGCAGAAGTCGCGGGTGCGGGTGCTGCCGTTGTAAGTGAAGGCCTGTGAAGATCTATTGCTTAGCGCGTTCTCGGCGGTTCGAACGGGTGATCCCATAAAAGGTCATCGCAGCGCCGATCAAGCCCCAGATCATTGTGATACCGAAGAAGATTCGTTCGAACGTGCTGTATGTGGCTAGCTCAGGCCTTGGCCCGTACACCCAGATCACACGGTAGGCGACGCAGGCGTGAAGACAGAGAAGCACGACGCCGGTCGCTGCGAGTGCCCAGGCAAGCCGCCAGAGGAACTTCATCGACGCCATCGTATCCTCGGGGCTTTTACGCTCGTTCAACCCGCTGCCTCTCGCTCCAGCTGACGCCCCCGGAGCCGGAGCTCAACCCTATCACCTCTGCG
Source organism: uncultured Phycisphaeraceae bacterium (assembly GCA_964555075.1). Taxonomy (GTDB): domain Bacteria; phylum Planctomycetota; class Phycisphaerae; order Phycisphaerales; family Phycisphaeraceae; genus CAZKRE01. The sequence continues at coordinate 42,718 of CAZKRE010000003.1, read as the reverse complement.
GCCCGCTGCGCTCTCTGTGCCTCTGTGGTTGGCTCGGCGTTGCGTGATCGACGCACAGGGACGTTCGCCCCTCACCCCGGCCCTCTCCCCGTGGGGGAGAGGGGGTCAAGGCGGCCTACTTCGCCGCGAACCAGTCGGGGCCGATACCTACATCGACCTTGAGGGGGACGGAGAGCTGCATCGCGCCTTCCATCTCTTCGCGCATGATCTCGCCCGCGCGCTGGGCGTGTTCACTCGGGCACTCGCAGACGAGTTCGTCGTGGATCTGGAGGAGGATCCGGAAGGGGAGGTTTTCCCGCTCGATCCGGGCGTGGAGGCGGACCATGGCGATTTTGATCATGTCGGCCGCGCTGCCCTGCACGACGCTGTTGATCGCGAGGCGTTCGCCGAGGGCGCGCTCGTTGGGGCGCTTGGAGGCGATCTGCGGGATGGCGCGGCGGCGGCCCATGATCGTCGTGACGTAGCCCTGGTCCTGGGCCTGGAGGATGCACTCCTGGAGGAAGCGGTTGATGCCGGAGAAGCGGGCCTTGTAGTCGGTGATGAGGGTCTTGGCGTCGGCCTGGGAGAGGCCTTCGATGCGGCGGGCGAGGCCGAACGCGGTGACGCCGTAGATGATGCCGAAGTTGATGGTCTTCGCGTAGCCGCGCTGCTGCTTGGTGACTTCGGACTCGGGGACGTTGAAGACCTGTGCGGCGACGGCGGTGTGGACATCGCGGTCCTCCGCGAAGGCCTGCCGCAGTTGCTCATCGCCGGAGAGGTGGGCGAGGACGCGGAGCTCGATCTGTGAATAGTCCGCCACCACCAGCGAATGTTCCGGGGGGGCGACGAAGGCTTTGCGGATCTGCCGGCCTAATTCCGTGCGGATCGGGATGTTCTGGAGGTTGGGGTCGTTGGAGGAGAGGCGGCCCGTCGCGGCGGCGACCTGGTTGTAGGTGGTGTGGATCCGCTTCGTGTCGGGGTGGATCGCGAGCTTGAGCGACTCGAGGTAGGTGCCGAGGAGCTTGGTGAGTTCGCGGTACTCGATGACGAGCTCGGGGAGCTTCGTCTCGCGGGGGTCGGAGGTCTCCCGTTCGGCGAGGCGCTGGAGGACCTCGATGTCGGTGGACGGGCCGGTCTTGGTGCGCTTGATGATGGGCAGCTTGAGCTCGTTGAAGAGGACATCCGCGAGCTGCTTGGGCGAGTCGGGGTTGAAGATGACGCCGGCGAGTTCGATGATCTCGGAGCGGAGGGACACCGCGCGTTCCTGGAGGCGTTTCCGCTGGCGCTCGAGCTCATCGGGATCGACGCGGATGCCGGCGGTTTCCATGTCGGCGAGGACGCGGATGAGGGGGGTTTCGATCTCATCGGAGAGCTTGTCGAGGCCCATCTGCGCGAGCCGCGGCCGCATGTACTCGCAGAGGCGGAAGGTGATGTCGGCGTCCTCCGCGGCGTAGCGGGCGATGCGGTCGAGCGGGACCTGGTCGACGGTTTTGGGTCTGCCATCGCGGCCCTTGTCGTCGATGAGGTCGGAGAGGGGGATGGTCTGGTGCTGGAGGAGGGACATCGCGAGGGCGTCGAGGCCGTGGCCGGGCTGGGACATGAGCGCGGCGCCGATCATGGAGTCGAAGACGACGCCGCGGAGGGCGATGCCGGCGTGGCCGAGGACGAGCATGTCGTACTTGATGTTGTGGCCGCACTTCTTGAGGGATTCGTCCTCGAGCACTTCCTTGAGCGCGGCGATGACGGTGTCGCGGTCGAGGTGCTCGGACTGCTGGGGGGAGCAGACGGGGACGTAGACGCCGCACTTGCTGGACCAGGAGAGGGAGACGCCGCAGAGGGTGGTCCGCCAGCCGAGGGTGGAGGTCTCGGTGTCGAGCGCGAAAATCGATTGCTGCTTGAGGGTCGCGACGAGATCGGCGAGCTGCTCGGGGGTCTGGATGGTGGTGTAGTCGCAGCCGGCGGCGGTCTGGAGGTCGGATAGGGCGGAGGGAGCGGAGGAGGGTTCTTCGTCGTGGCCGCCGAAGAGGCCGCCGGCGCCGGCTTCGGGTTTGGTCGAACGGTTTCGCGAAGCCGCAAGCGGCTGTTCGGAGTCGGTGTCGCTTCCGGGGGCGCCATCGACGGATCCGAAGATCGTCTCCAGGTCGGTGATGTGCTTGCGGAAGCCGAGCTGGCGGAAGAGCTGTTTGAGCGCGGCGACGTCGCACTTGCCGCAGACGGCGGCTTCGTCGAGCGAGAAGGGGACGTCGACGTCGTCGATGAGCTGGACGAGCTTCCTGGAGGTGGGCAGGTGGGGCGCGGCCTTCTCGATGTTCTCGCGGCGCTTGCCCTTGACCTTGTCGAGGTTGGCGAGGAGGTTGTCGACGGTGCCGAACTCCTGCACGAGCTTCGCGGCGGTCTTGGGGCCGATGCCGTCGACGCCGGGGATGTTGTCGATGTTGTCGCCGGTGAGGGTGAGCACATCGACGACCTGGTCGGGCGTGATGCCGTCTTCCTCCAGCAGTTTCGCGACGTCGATGGTCGTGTCGGTGTGGATGTCGTACATCTGCACGCGGTCGGAGAGGAGCTGCTTGAGGTCCTTGTCCTTCGACACGAGCTTGATGGTGAGGTCGGGGTGCTGGGGGAGGAGGCGTTTGACGACGGTGGCGGCGATGTCGTCCGCCTCGCAGCCGGGCTTGCAGAGGATCGGGATGCCGAAGAGCTTCGTGAGCTCGAAGCAGCGCTCCTCCTGGGGCTTGAAGTCGTCCGGCGGAGGCGTGCGGGTGGCCTTGTAGTCGGGGTAGAGGGCTTCGCGGACTTCGCTGCCGCCGCAGTCGATGGCCATGGCGACGTAGTCGGGGCGGAGGTTGCCGAAGAGCTTGAGGAGCATTGCGGCGAAGGCGAAGGTGGCGTTGGTGGGTTCGCCGGTGACGGGCGAATTCATGCCGCCGCGGATGGCGAAGTAGGAGCGGAAGATCTGGGCGTGGCCGTCGATGAGATAGAGCGTGCGCGTCTCCGCGGCCGGGGACTTGGGGGTGGGGTCCGGATTCGACGTGGCCGCCTGGGTCATAAGGCCCATGCTAGCGCACCGGCAGCCGGTTGAAAAACCGGGGAAGGGCCCGCGGCCCCGGCTGCGGGGGGCAAAACGCGCTGATGGCGGGGACGCATCCGCCCTGAGAAGAGCGGGACCCGATCGTGTGACGGCGAGGATATATCCGGCGGCCGGATGGTAGCATCCCGATCATCTGAAACCGCTTTCGCGGAGCTCCCGCGGGTCGTTCGAGGCATCTTCGTGCTTCGAGCGGGAGCCGGGCCACGCTTGGAGAAGTCGATCGATGAGCTTGCGTGCCGTCTCCATCGGGCTGGGCCTGGGCCTGTTGATCTCCGCCTTTACGCTGTTCAACGACGCGGTGATGAAGGGGAGTTGGTTCGTCGGGAACCACCTGCCGATCGTCGTGTTCGGCACGATCGTGGCGCTCCTGCTGGTGCTCAACCCGCTGTTGCGGCTGGTCGCCCGGACGTCGTTGGGCTCCGGCGAGGTGGCGGTGATCGCCGCGATCTCCCTGGCGGCGTGCGGGTGGCCCAGTTTTGGCTTCTACCGGGGGTTCGTGCCCAACGTCGCGTCACCCGACCGGTGGTCGCAGATCGAGCCGGCGTGGCGGGCGACCGGGGTGATGACCTACGTCCCGGGCGTGACGGCAGAACTGGCGCACGGCCACCTGCGGGACCCGAACGCCATCGTCGACCGGCTCATCTCGGAGGGCGAGGCGGGCGGGGACTCGATCGCGGCGCAGGTCTGGCGCTCAGCGCAAGAGCCGGAACAGCGAACGATCCTCAACAGGGCGGGCGACGCGGCGGAATCGGATGCGCTGGTCCGGGTGCTCAACCGGGTCATCCGAGAGGCGTCGCTGGAGGCGCCGCCGTCGACGACGCTGGAACTGTCCGCGGAGGAGACGCGGCTGCTCAAGCGTCGCGCGGCGGGGACGGCGAGTGCCGAGGAGAGGGAAGCGCTGAATCGGCGCCTGCTGGTTGCGGGCTTCGACGGGGCGATCCTGCCGGCCCCGGAGGGGCGGGGGGCGCTGATCGCGGGGAGCGCGGCGGCGCGGGAGGCGTCCGAGGTGCTGATGCAGGGCGTGGACCCGGCGCGCGGGCCGACGTGGAAGCAGATTGACTGGTCGGTGTGGCGACCGACGCTGGTGCTGTGGGTGGGGCTGGGCATGGCGCTGAGCGTGGCGTCGCTCTGCCTGGCGCTGATCGTGCATCCGCAGTGGTCGAAGCGGGAGCTGCTCATCTACCCGCTGGCGCAGTTCGTGACGGAGTTGGGTCAGCACCGGAAGAACCGGTGGCTGCCCGACATCGCGTTCAATAACCTGTTCTGGCTCGGGCTGGCGCTGGCGGGCGGCCTCCACCTGATCAACGGGTTGGGGACGTGGTTCCCGGCGCTGGAAGCGATGAAGATCTCCACGCGCCTGGACTTCCTGCCGCTGCGGGTGTTATTCCCCACCGCCGCCAGCGTGCACAACAGCAGCGAGGTCTTCTTCCCGAGGCTCTACCTGAGCGTGATCGGGTTTGCCTTCTTCCTGAACGCGAACATCTCCTTCTCGGTGGGGATCGCCTACTTCGTCTACATGGCGTTCGCCACCGTGTTGATCTCGCGGGGGGTCCCGGTGCAGATCGACTACCTGGGCACGAGCCCCGTCAACCTCATGCGGTTCGGCGCGTACGCCGCGATGACGCTGCTGATCGTTTACTTCGGCCGGCACTTCTACGCGCGGGTGGGACTGCGGGCGCTGGGGCTGGGCCGGCCGGACCCGGACACCCCGGCCTACGCCGTCTGGGCGGGGCGGCTGCTCGTGCTCAGCATCGTGGCGGCGGCGGTGCTGCTGCGGAGCGCCGGGCTGGACTGGGTGCTGGGCGGCATCTTTGTGATGCTGGTCCTGGCGATGTTCCTCGTGCTGTCCCGGATCGTCGCGGAGACCGGGCTCTTCTTCGTGCAACCGTGGTGGATGCCGGTGGCGGTGCTGACGGCGGTCTTCGGCATCGACGCGATCGGACCCACGAGTTACATCCTCTTGGCGCTGGCCTGCACCATCATCGTCGGCGATCCTCGCACGGCGCTAATGCCGTACCTGAACACGGGCCTGCAGATCGTGGAACGCTCGCCCGCTTCGACCTCGGTGCGCCTGGCGGGGGCGCTGCTCGCGATGGTCGTGGTCGGCGGCGTGGTGGCGGGGCTGGCGACGATGCTCATCATGCACGACTACAGCATGCTCATCGTGGACGACTGGTCGCTGCGGAAGCTGCCGTCCCTGCCCTTCAATGAGCTGTCGCAGAACCTCACGGAGATGCGGGCGCGGGGCACGCTCGCGACCTCGACCGCCAACGACGGGCTGACTTCGCTGAGCCAGGTCCGGTTGTCGGGTGACCTGCTGGCCTGGATCGGCGCCGGCGCGGCGCTCCTGCTCATCTGCACGGTCGCACGCCTGCAACTGCCGTGGTGGCCGATCCACCCCGTGCTCTTCCTGATCTGGGGCACGATGCCGTCGGCACGGCTGGGGGCCTCTTTCCTGATTGGCTGGGCGATCAAGCTGGCCGTCGTCCGCTGGGGCGGTGGGCGGGCGTACAAGACCATCCTGCCCCTGATGGTGGGGCTGATCGCGGGGGAACTGCTGGCGGCCCTGCTGTGGTCAGGCGTCGGCATCGTCGGCTACCTGGTCACGGGGCAGCCGCCGGCCAACTATCGCGTCCACCCGTAGAGCCCGGCCAGACACTCCCCGCGACGACGTCGCGGCATTAGCGCAACCAGCGGCCGCGGGTTCACGCCCGGTTCATGGCGTCGCTCAGACTCGAGCCGGCGCGGCCGAGGTCGCTGCTTTGCAAGCGGCGTGATCCCTTCCTAGGTCGCGGCTTCGGCGGCTTGGAGGTAGTCCATCACGTCTGCCGCGGCGTAGTGGGGGGTCTCGATCGAGCCGAGCGACAGATGCAGGATCTCGTCGCCGGCCGTGAAAAGCGGCGGCTCCTCCCCCCAGGACCGCCGCTGGCCTACGCCGATGTTCGCCATCAAGCCGTTGCAGAGGCAGCCGCGGCGAACGGTCTCACTCTCCTCGCCCCCTTTGCGGACATAGGTGTCCACCGGCTCCGCAGGGCACCGGCCTTGGAGGCGGCCGTTTCCGTCCACCACCGCGGTCTGCAGGTAGCCGAGGTCGCAGATGCGGCGACGCTCCTCGGGCCTGGGCACGGGCGGCCAAACGCCTCTGCTCTCGACGACCTTGAACGGGAAGCCGGTGGGCGAGATCCGGCCATCCGTGCGGATGGAGACCTCTTTGCGGTGGATCGCCTCGATGAGCCGCCGCTTGTAATCAGCCGGGTAACCCGACTCGTCGGCGAGCGAGAAGAGCGAGCCGACCTGGACCCCCGCCGCGCCGGCTGCGAGGGCCTCGCGCAGCTTCTCCGGGGTGGCGTAGCCACCCGCAAGATAGAAGGGGTAGCCGAGCGCAGCGACCGCATCGAGGTTGGTCTGGTCACGGCTGTCATACACGGGGTTCTGTTGCTCGTCGTACTGCTTCCCACGCGGCGGGGCGTTGTGCCCGCCCGCGATGGGGGTTTCGATGATCCAGCCGGTGACCCCCTCGCGGGGCAGCTTCTTCGCCAGAACGCGGGCGAGCAGGTCGGAGGAGATGATGGGGTAGAACGCCGGCCGCTGCAGTACCGGCGGCGGGTCGGTAACGCAGCGGGGGTCGAAGTCGTAGAAGTACTCGGCCGTCGGGTCCGTCGCGGCGGAGGTGTCGACCTCCAGCCGGAGACGTCCGGGCTCGCCCGCCGCCAGCCGGGGGATCTGCGCGGCTTCCTCGAGCGGGATGCCGGCACCCATGAGCACCGCATCGACACCCGCGAGCAGAGCGCCGTAGATGCTCGCGAGGGAGTGGCGTTTGAGTTTTGTGAGCAGGTTGATGCCGACCTGTCCTTCATGGCCCCGCTTCGCGAGGGCGACCTCGCTGTACGCGGCGGCGGCGAGGATTCGCTGCGAGCGGACGGAGGGCTTGAAGCCGTGGATCGGGAGCAGTTTGAACGGCGCGCCATCGGCGATGCCACCTTCGACGAAGAAACGCTCGGACAGTTCCGCAACGATGGCCCGGTCCGGATAGGACGCGAGGACGGCCAACCGGCCATGGGGGTCGCCCTGCTGCAGTTCGCGGACGAGGATGGTGTCGATCCCGGTCGCGGACACGACGCCGAGGCCACCGAGTTCAGCGACGCGGCGGGCGAGGCGCCAGTTGGAGACGCCGGCACCCATGCCTCCCTGAATCACGCGGGGCGCGGGGCGGATCTGTTTCGTCTGGGTCATCGGGTGCTCCGGGAAGGCGTCACGCGGGCAAGGAAAGCGGCCGCGTCTAAAGACAAGTATATGGCAATATCCATTGAGCCGCCGAGCGGGTTGGATCGGATGGCTCAGCGGCGATCGTCGACGGCGTGTGGCTACCACACCCGCGCGTCCTCCATGGGATCTGGACCGCGGCCACTCCGACCCGTTGCGCCGCCTCGCAGAAGCGGGACGAACCTCCGAGCCGGCCGCACGAGCGGGACGTCCGCTTTGATATAGTCACACTCAAGTCTCAGGGGGCGAGGCACGAGGCGCCTCGATCCGGGATGCGGTCGTCATCGCGGTGGGGAGACCCATGGGCCCTTTCTTCGAAGCCATCTTCGCACCGACGAACCTTTGGCTGACCGTACTGCTGGGGTTGTGCGGCGTCTACTGGCTGATCGTGGTGGTCGGGGGGATCTCGGCGGACGCGCTCGACGTGGATCTCGAGGTGGGTGGCGGCGATCTCGATCCGGGGCTTGACGCCGGGTCCGGCGGCGCGGCCGGGGGAGGCGCGGAGTTCGACGCGGTCGGCGACGGCGCGGCGTCCGGGGCACAGACGTCGGTCGCGGAAGTGGGTGTCTCCACGGCGGTGCTGCGATTCTTCAACCTCGGCGACGTGCCGCTGATGGTCGTGCTGACGGTGCTCGCGTTCGTGATGTGGGCGATCAGCGTCGGGCTGTACCCGGTGACGCGGGACTGGACGCCCCTGTTACAGGTGGCGCTGCTCGTGGCGGCATTCGCCGTGGCGACGCTGGTGATGAAGGCGGTGACGTGGCCGCTCAAGCGGCTCTTCCGCGCGATGCGGGAAGAGGAGCGGCGGGCGGACCTGCAGCTGATCGGCAAGGTCTGCCGCGTCACCTCCTCGCGCGTGACGGGGACGACCGGGCAGGCGGAGTTCTCAACGGGCGGCGCGCCGTTGCTGCTGAACGTGCGGACGAGACACGAAGACGCACTCGCCCGCGGGGACGAGGCGGTGATCGTTGAACAGGACGAACGGGCGGGCGTGTACTACGTCCGCGGGTTCTGACGGGAAGGAGTGTGGGTGGTGCGTGATTTCTCGATGCTATTGGCGCAGGCGGAGGTCGTGGGCGGGATCGCGGGGATCGGGGTACTGATCCTCATCATCGCGGTCGCCGGGACCTTGGTTGTGGTATCCCGGTTCTACCGCAAGGTCGAGCCGGGGACGGCGATCGTCCGCACGGGCGTGGGCGGGATGAAGGTCTTCTTCAACGGCGCGACGATCGTCCCGATCCTGCACCGGCCGGAGGTGATGGACATCTCCCTCAAGCGGGTGGAGATCTTCCGGCACGGGTCGGAGGGGCTGATCTGCCGGGACAACGTGCGGGCGGACATCAAGGTGGCGTTCTTCGTACGCGTGAACAACGCGGCCCAGGACGTCCTGACGGTGGCCCAGTCGATCGGGTGCGGGCGGGCATCGGACGAGCTCAAGCTCGTGGAGCTGTTCGACGCGAAGTTCAGCGAGGCGCTCAAGACGGTCGGCAAGAAGTTCGACTTCACCGAGCTCTACACGGAAAGGGACCGGTTCAAGGAGGCCATCATCACCCACATCGGGACGGAGCTGAACGGCTACGTGCTCGATGATGCCGCGATCGACTACCTCGAGCAGACGGACGTCGAGAACCTCGACCCGAACAACATCCTGGATGCGGAGGGCATCAAGAAGATCACGGAGCTCACGGCCCGCGAGGCGATGTTCGCCAACAGCATCAACCGCGAGCGAGAGAAGACGATCAAGAAACAGGACGTCGAGGCGCGGGAAGCGATCCTCGAACTCGAGCGGCAGCAGGCCGAGGCGGAGGCGAGGCAGGAGCGGGAGATCCAGACCGTTCGGGCGCGGGAGAAGGCGCAGTGGATGCAGGTGGCCGAGGAGGAGCGGATCCGCGGCGAGCGGGCGAAGATCACGACGGACGAGGAACTGGGGATCGCGGAGGAGAACAAATCGCGGACGATCCTCGTCGCGCAGCGGAACAAGGAGCGGGCGGACGCGGTTGAGCTCGAGCGGGTGAAGCGGGAGCAGGCGCTCGAGGCGGTGGAGCGTGAGCGGGTCGTGGAGCTGGCGCGGATCGAGAAGGAGAAAGCGCTCGAGGCGCAGCGGAAGTCGATCCAGGACGTAATCCGCGAGCGGGTGGTGGTCGAGCGGGCGGTGGTCGAGGAGCAGGAGCGGATCAAGGACACGCAGGAGTTTGCGACGGCGGAGCGGGCGAAGAAGGTGCAGGTGGTCGCGGCGCAGGCGGCCGCGGAGCAGGACATGGTGAAGCATGTCAAGGCCGCCGAGGCCGAGGAGCTGGCGTCGAGGCACCGTGCGAACGAGATGCTCGTGGAGGCTGAGGCGAAGCGGGCGGCCGCGGAGAAGGAAGCGGCGGGGAAGAAGCTGCTGGCAGAAGCGACGGCGGCCGAGGCCGCAGCGGCGGGCCTCGCCGAGGCCGAGGTGATGGAGGCGAAGGCAGACGCCACGCAGAAGTACGGCGCCGCGGAGGCGGACGTGATCGCGAAGCGCGGCACGGCGGAGGCGGAGGCGCTACGGCTGAGGTACGACGCAGAGGCCCAGGGCACCGCGGCGAAGGCCGAGGCGATGAAGAAGCTCGACGGGGTCGGCCGGGAGCACGAGGAGTTCAAGCTCCGTCTCGACCGTGACCTTCAAATCCAGCTCGCCGAGATCAACATCGCCAAGGATATCGCGGCGGAGCAGGCGAAGGTGCTTGCCGAAGCGATGAAGTCCGCCAAGATCGACATCGTTGGCGGCGAGAGCATGTTCTTCCGTCAGATCATGGACGCCGTCACCGCCGGCAAGCGGGTGGAGCGGCTGGTCGACTCCTCGGGCACGATCCAGCGCGTCCGTGACACGTTCTTCGAAGTCAACGGGAACGGCGGGGAGGGCGGCGACTTCCGGGAACGGCTCGGGCACTTCCTCGGCAAGTTCAACATGACTTCAGATGACGTGAAGAACCTGACCATCGCCGCCGCCATCGCGAAGATGATCACCGTGGCGGACACCGAAAGCCTGCGGGGCGAACTCAAGGGCCTTCTGGGTCTGGTTCGGCAGAACGGGCTCGACGGTCAGCCGGTGGGTGACCTGCTCCGGCAGGGCGGTCTCTGACCGGCGGGCGCGCGGCCGCGCACCATACCTATCGCTCTGTACTCACTGACTGCACCCCGCGAGCCCGGTAATGGCGGAGAACGGAACGACAACCTCGGGCGACAACGCTCCTCAGGCGACTGCGCGCGACGACGCGAGCGGCGACCGGCTCGAGCGGGGGACGTACGAGATCCTCCGCAACCGGCTCGTGGGCCAGGCCGACGAGCTCCGCAACCGCCTGGAAGCGCTGAACGCCACGCGTAAGGAAGTGTTCGGCGCGATTGAGACGAAGCTGCTCGCAACCGAGCGGGTGACGACCGAACACAACTGCGTTCCGCGCGACATGGTGGCGCTGGGGGAGCGGTTCCTCTTCGGCTACAACGTGCAGTTCGGGCTGCGGAGCGAGACGCACGTCGGCGACGTGTTCGCCGTTTACCGCTTTGACCGGGCGGAGCAGACATTTCATGCCGAAACGCTCGACCTGCTGAACGATGACCGGTTCGAGAAAGACTTCCGCGACCTCTACCGGTACTACAAGGGCGCCCGGTTCGTGAAGTTCCACGCCCGCGGGCCGCACCTGTATATGAAGTTCCACGTGGGCAAGACGCCGGACGACTTCAAGGCGTTCAAGTGGCGGGTTGTCTTGGGGGACGACAGCAAGCCACGGAGTCTCGAGTACATCGACGCGCGGAGCGACCACGAGGTCCGCTACCCCCCGCAACACGAGTTCGAGTGGAAGCGGGCGACGCGCGACCACCACCGCCTGGGCGACCACCCGCACGTTTCGATCGCCGAAAAGGTCTTCGTCGAGACGGTCGCGGGCGACTTGACCATCAAGGTCGAGGACAACACCGCGAGTGGGCACGGCATCTACTCGGAGCCGGTTGAAAACGCGGACCAGTCGCTCGACGACGCGGAGTTCTACTACGCGGAGCTGGGGCACCTCGTGCTCCTGAAGGTCCGGCCGTACCAGGAGAAAGCGTTCCGCCACTTTGTTTTCAACGAGAAGCTGAAGGAGGTCGTCCGGCTTGACGCGGTCGCCGACGCCTGCGTCCTGCTTCCGGACGATCACGGCATCATCTTCTCGAACGGCTACTACCTCGCGAGCGGCGACCGGACGGTGTTCCCGCACGAAGCGGGCGCGATGGCGTTCGACCGCCGCCTGCCGAGTCCGAACGGAGAGGACACGCTGTTCGTGTTCTACCACCGGGAACGGGGCGACTACGCGCTGCTGTCGTACAACCTCATCGAGCAGCGGGTGGAGACGCCGGTGCTCTGTCACGGCTTCTCGCTGTTCGACGACGGGACGATGGTCTTCTTCAAACTCCCGCCGGGGGACGAGCCGCAGAAGCACCACGCCCTTCAGATCTGGCAGACTCCCTACGTCGGCCCTAACCATGTGCCGGACCGGAAGAGCGATTCGATGCTCTTCAAGATCGGCAACCGCGACATCGTCCGCGCAATGGCCGAGTGTGTGGACGTCCTGAAGCTCGTGCAGCGGGAAGAGGCGTATGCGGAGGTTTACCTCGACCTGGTGCGGTCTGCGGGGAACGTGCTCGACGCATACTTCTGGCTCGACCAGCCGGAGGCCGGGAACCTCGCGGAGGCGCTGCGCGAGATCCGAGCCACAGCGCAGGCGGCGGTGGGGGAGTTCGAGAAGGTCACGCGGATTCGCAAGACAACCCGCGACCGCGTCGCCGACGTTACCCGGCGGGCGGGCGAACTGCTCAACGCCAATGCCACCCGCATCTACGACGACATCCACGGCTACGTGCGGGCGCTGGCGGGGCTGCGGGAACTCCGGGGCGAAGTGATCGGCCTGCGCGAGCTGCGGTACGTTGTTCGCGAGGCGGTGGACGCGCTCGAACGTGATCTCGTCGCGCAGGCGGACGACATCAGCCGCCGCACGGTCGACTACCTCCTCAAGCCCGACGCACTCGACCCGTACCGCCAGAGCGCCGCGGCCTTCGGCGAGCGGATCGAGGGGGTCGAGAAAGGCTTCGACGCCAGGGCGTTGGGGGCGGAGATTGATACGGCCTCGCGCGAGCTGGAGATGCTCGTCGAGATCGTCGGGAACCTCCGGATCGACGACGCCACGCAACGGACGGAGATCATCGACGGGATCGGGGCCGTGTTCTCGACCCTCAACGCGGCGCGTGCCCGGCTGAAGAACCGCGCGCGGGAGCTGGGCAAGGCCGAGGGGGTGGCGGAGTTCAACAGCCAGCTCAAGCTGCTGAATCAGGGCGTGGTGAGCTACCTCGACATCGCGGACACGCCGCAGAAAGCGGAGGACCTGCTCACGCGGGTGATGGTGCAGATCGAGGAACTCGAAGGCAGGTTCGCCGAGCACGACGAGTTCGTGCTGCAGTTGTCGGAGAAGCGGGAGGAGGTCTACAACGCCTTCGAGAACCGCAAGCTGCGGCTCGTCGAGGCGCGGAACCGTCGCACGAACGCCTTGGCGCAGGCCGCCGATCGTATCCTCGGCGGCGTCAAGAGCCGCGTTGACGGGTTCACGACGATCGCCGAGATCGACGGGTACTTCGCGTCGGACCTCATGATCGAGAAGGCGCGAGGAATCATCGCGGAACTCGGCGACTTCGGCGACTCCGTCCGCGTCGATGACATCCAGACCCGGCTGAAGACGATCCGCGAGGACGCGGTCCGCCAGCTCAAGGACCGTGCCGACCTGTTCGAGGACGGCGAGAACATCATCCGCTTCGGCCGACACCGCTTCGCGGTGAACCGGCAGGCGGTGGACCTGACGACGGTCCTCCGCGACGGCGTGATGCACCTGCATCTGGCGGGAACGAACTTCTTCGAGCCCATCACCGACGCCGCCTTCGAGGCGACGCGGGCCGCTTGGGACCAGGAGGTGGCCAGCGAGACCCGCGAGGTGTACCGCGCGGAGTGGCTGGCGTATCGGATGTTCCGCGAGCGGGCCGTTCCTGTCGCCGATGCGGACAGGCCGGAAGCCCTGCTCGGCCACGTGCAGCGCTACATGGCGCCTCGGTACAGCGAGGGGTACACCAAGGGCGTGCATGACGCGGACGCGGCGACCATCCTCCACGCGCTCCTCGAACTGGACGCCACGATCGGGCTCCTACGGCACCCGAGCGCGGCGCGGACGCTCGCGTCGCTGGCGTGGGAACTCTCGGAAGGGCCGGAGAAAGACCGGCTCGCGGCGCAGTTGTCCGGCTTCGCCGAGGTTGCCCGTCTCTTCCCCGGCAGCGGCAAGCAGGCGCGGTACACGGCAGAGCTCCGCGCGATGCTCGCGACCTTTGTCGAGCGGCACAGACACTTCGAGGCAGCGACTCTGGATGACGCCGCCGCCTACCTCTTCGCGGCGATGACGACCGGCGGCGGGTTCGCGATCAGCCCGGAGGCGGTTCAGCTTCGTGAGGCATTCGACGCGCACCTCGGTCAGACCGGCGACCGCCGCGCGTTCGAAGGTTCAGTCCGCGGCGTCGGCGAGCCTTTTGCGGCGTTCCTGCTCGCCCGCGACTGGCTGGAGGCGTTCCGCGACGCCGCGGGCAGCGACGCGTCCGGGTCGGCGGAGTACCTCGACGAGGCGGCGCTGCTGCTGACCCGCGGACACGTTGACGTCGCACGGATCGTTCAGGCGTCGGTCGAGCGCGAGCTTGACGGGCTGGCCGGGACGCACCCGCGGATCGAAGCCGGCCGAATGACGCTGAACTTCAACGCGTTCATGCGCCGCCTCCATGATCACGAGACGGTCGCCTTGCCCCGGTTCGAAGCCTACGCCCGGCTGAAGCACGATCTTCTTGAGCGTGCCCGCCGCTCGATGCGGCTGGACGACTTCAAGCCGCGTGTGCTGACGAGCTTCGTCCGCAACAAGCTGATCGACGAGGTGTACCTCCCGCTCGTGGGCGACAACCTCGCGAAGCAGCTCGGCACGGCGGGGGAGTCGAAGCGTACGGATCGGCAGGGGATGCTGCTCGTCATCTCGCCGCCCGGCTACGGCAAGACCACGCTGATGGAGTACGTCGCGAACCGGCTCGGCCTGATCTTCATGAAGGTCAACGGGCCCGCGATCGGGCACGGCGTCACCTCGCTGGACCCCGCGGAGGCACCCAACGCCGCCGCCCGCGAAGAGGTCGAGAAGCTCAACCTCGCGCTCGAGATGGGCGACAACGTGATGCTGTACGTCGACGACATCCAGCACACACACCCTGAGTTTCTGCAGAAGTTCATCTCGCTGTGCGACGCGCAGCGCAAAATCGAGGGCGTCTACAAGGGTCACACCCGCACCTACGACCTCCGCGGCCGCAAGGTCGCCGTCGTCATGGCGGGCAACCCGTACACCGAGAGCGGCGGCAAGTTCCAGATCCCCGACATGCTCGCCAATCGCGCGGACACCTACAACCTGGGTGACAACCTCGGCGAACACGAGCGGGCGTTTCGCCTCAGCTACCTCGAGAACGCGCTCACAAGCAACCCCACGCTCAACCGCCTCGCGTCCCGCAGCGCAAAGGATCTCTACGCCATCGTCCAGATCGCCGAAACCGGCAACCGTGAAGGGCTTGAGTTCGAGGGGCAATACGGCCTCGAGGAACTCAACGAGATGGTCGAGGTCACCCGCAAGCTGCTCGTCGTCCGCGACACCGTTCTCAAGGTCAACCAGGAGTACATCCGCTCCGCGGGCATGGAGGATCAGTACCGCACGGAGCCGCCGTTCCAGTTACAGGGCTCGTACCGGAACATGAACCGCATAGCTGAGAAGGTGGCCGCGGTGATGAACGATGCGGAGCTGCGCACGCTGATTGTTTCGAGCTATGAGCAGGACGCACAGACGCTCACGCGGGGCGCGGAGGCGAACCTGCTGAAGTTCAAGGCGCTGATGGGCATCCAGACGGAGGCCGAGGCGGCGCGGTGGGACGACATGCGGCGGACGTTCCAGCGAAACAACCAGGTGCGGTCCCTTGGAGGAGACGACAAGACGGCGGCGGTGCTGACACAGTTGTCGGGGTTCAATCAGAGCCTGGGTGACATCCGCGACACGATCCGTGCGGCGGCGGAGGCGGCGAACGTCAACGGCCACGCGCGGGAGGAGGATGACCGCGCCACCCGGCCGCTCGAAGCGCGGTTCGACAGCGCGTCTCTCGCGGCCTTCACCGCGGCGGCCGAACGGATTGCGGAGGCGGTGGCCTGCGTCGCCACCCCGCCCGCCGCGGCAACGCCGACGTCCAACGGCGACGGCGAGCCGCGCCGGCAGGAGATCACCGTCATCAACAAAGTGCCCGCCACCTTCCTCTATGTGATGAAGGAGCAGTTCGAGCTGATGAAGGCGTGGCTCGAGCCGCTGACGCGGCTGACAGCCGGGCAGGACGGCCAGCTCACCGAGGTCCGTCGAGCCGTGGAACACCTCACGGAGCGGTACGAGCGCACGATCCGCCGACTCGAGCAGTCGGGTGAGGTGGATGGCGTTTCAACCGTGGAATGAAAAGAAGCCCACGCTCTCGGAGCGTGGGCTTCGGTAGGTGTCGGTCTATCGGACAGGGCTCAGGCTGCCGCGGTCGCGCGGTAGTAGTCGGGCATCGGCTCGCCCTCCTTCTTCCACTGCTTGATGACCTCGTCGGCCTTGCCCGCGCTGTTGAGCATGTGGAGCTTGCGCTTGACCATGCCGACGATCGCCTCGCGGCCGGGGCCGAGGTAGTTGCGGGGGTCGAACTCGCTGGGCTTGGTGGCGAACACCTCGCGGATCTTCGCGGTCAGCGCGAGGCGGAGGTCGGTGTCGATGTTGACCTTGCACACGCCGTACTTCCGGACGGCCATGGCGATCTGATCTTCGGGCACGCCCTTGGCGTTGGGCATCGATCCGCCATACTGGTTGACGAGGTCGATGAACTCCTGCGGGACGCTCGACGACCCGTGCATCACGAGCGGCAGGCCCGGGCAGGTCTTCATGATCTGCTCGACGCGGTTGAACGCGAGCTTGGCTTCGTGCTTGAACTTGAAGGCGCCGTGGCTGGTGCCGATGGCGACCGCGAGGCTGTCGATGCCGGTGCGAGCGTAGAAGTCCTTCGCCTGCTCGGGGTCGGTGAGGAACTTCTCGAGGTTCTTCTCGTATTCCTCGGCGTCGAGGCCGACGACGTCCTCCTCGATCCCGCCGAGCATGCCCAGCTCCGCCTCAACGACCACGCCCGCCGCGTGCGCGACCTTGACGGCCTCGGCGGTCAAGCGGACGTTCTCTTCGTACTCGTGGTGCGACCCGTCGATCATCACGCTCGTGAACCCGTCGGCGATGCACGTCTTGACGAGGTCGACGGTGTCGCCGTGGTCGAGGTGGATCGCGATCGGGACCTCGGGATACTCCTCGACGCACGCCGCGATGATGTGGCGGAGGAAGCGCATGTTCGCGTACTTGCGGGCGCCCTTGGAGATCTGCAGGATGCAGGGGCTCTTCTCGGCGGCGCACGCCTCGATGATGCCCTGGGTGATCTCCATGTTGTTGACGTTGAACGCGCCGATGCCGAAGCCGCCTTCGTAGGCGAGGTCGAACATGGGCTTGGTGGTCATGAGCATGTCGGGGGTCTCCGTCGTTGAATAGACTGGGGCAGGTGGATATCCACGGGGCGGGGCCCGCGTTTGCGGGTCGCGGGACATGATATCAAAACCTGCGAGTCCGAAGGTGGCGATCGGATCGGCTTATCACGCCAGCCGGCCGGCGCAACCCCCGGTCAGGAAGGGCGTCAGGCGGCATGGCCGGACACCTTGCGGGCTTGGAGCACCGCCGCGGCCAGGATGTGCTTGAGTTGCTCCGTGCTGGACGCGGCGAGAAACTCGTCGGTGAAGTCCAGCCGCGGCCGCTCGATCGACCGCAGGGCCGCGAGGCAGGTCTCCCGCTCCATCCCGTAGATCTCCACCAGGGTCTCCTGGATCGGTCGGTCGAGTCGCATGTACAGCTCCCGATGGCCTCTGCTGGCAGAGATCGGCCAACAGGCAAGCCAGCCTCGACTGCTCGGCTCGAACCGGCCGTTATCGACCCCTCACGCGAGGAACGGCAGCACCGGCTCGGTCTCCGCGAGCACGTCCGCCTCCTCGCGGGTGTCATCCGCCAAGCCCTTCGCAGGCTGGGTCGCTCGACGGGACTCGTCCCACAGCAGGGCGGCAAGCCGGGCGTCGCTGGTGCGGTCGACCACGGGCGCCGCGGCGGGCAGCACGAGTTGCTCCACCCGAAGCGAATAGTTCGGCACCACCATCCCCAGCCCATCCACGCGCACCCAGTAGGTCCCGGGATCCAGCGCCTTGAGACCAGCCCGCACCAGTGCCGTCTGCGTCGCGCCCTCTGCGGCCATCGCGGTGGTCGGCCGGGTCGACGGCAGCACGTTCGTTGCGTCGGGCCCGCGGATGATCAGGCGCACGTCGGGCCCGCCGACCCCGACCGCCCTCACGATGATCCGCGACCGCTCGTGGATGGTAAACCGGACCCAGTCGGCGTCGGTCGGCGCGTCGATCGTGCGGTTCTGCTGCCAGACGTTCGGCGCGATGTACCGGGCGGACCACGCCGTGTCGTCGCCGCGGCCGGCGTCCCAGGCGTCCGGCGCGACCGGCGGCACGACGTGAACCTTCACATTTTGCAGGTCCCAAGGGTCCCCATCCTGCGGCGTCGGGTCTGCCCGGACGCCTACAAGCACGTTGAGCTCCCCGGTGAAGCCGGTCGGGGGGATCACGGTCACCAGCCCGGTCGCGTGGTTGACCGTGACGTCGAAGTTCTGGCCCGGATCGTCCGCGATCGCGTCGTAGTACATCGTTCCGCCGTCCACATCGATCCCGTGGAGCTTGAACGAGACGGGCGTGTTCTGCTCGGTGCGGACGGTCCGGATCCAGTTGAGGTAAGGCGAGTTGTCGTGCGGGTCCGGCTGCACGGTCACGTTGAACCGGCGGATGGCGACCCGTCCCGTCTCGTCGCGGGCCCGCACCGTGATCTGGGCCGTGCCCGACGTGATGTGCGCCGGCACCTTCAGCATCGCGACCCCATTGGTCGTGTCGGTGAAGACGCTGACGTCGGTCATGACCTGCGGCGTCGTCGGCACGTCGTTGTCGTCCACCGGGCTTGCGCTGATCTCGTTGCGGAGCGCCTCGCCGGACGTCTGCAGCCCGAAGATGGTGTGGTTGAAGTCCAGCCACCGCGGGTAGTTCGAGGACTCGTCGGTGATGAAGAACTGGCTGTTGTTGGTGTCGTCGCCGCTCTTGGCCATCGACAGCAGGCCCGCGCGGTTGTGCTGCAGGTCGGGGTGGAACTGATCGTCGAAGTCGGGCAGGTGCGAGCCGCCGGTGCCGTCGCCTTTTGGGTCGCCGCCCTGGATCATGAAGCCATCGATGACGCGGTGAAACGTGAGGCCGTCGTAGAAGCCGCTGTTGGCGAGCTCGATGATCCGCGACGTCGCCCGCGACGCCTTGTCCTCGAAGAGCTGGAACTCCATCGACCCGCGCCCGCCCATCGTGATCCGCAGGCTGCGGTTGTTCTGCGGCACGTAGGTCTGCACGACGCCCCAGTTGCTGCTCGTGACCGTCCAGCTGATGGCATCGCCATCGGCGTCGCTGCCCTGGAGCGGGATGTACAGCGGCGAGCCGGACAGCACCGTCTGGTTCGGGATGAAGTCGATCACCGGGTTGGCGGCCAGCAGCAGCCGCGGCTCGAGCGGCTCCATCGACACCGGCGCCAACTCCGGCCGACCCGAATCCCCGCACCACGCCGCCACCAAGCGGCCGACTTTTGAGCGCAACTGCATCGTAAACCTCCTGGCGACGACAAGAGAGGCCCGGCCGGATTCGGCGGGATCTCCCTGAAGTTATCGTCCCGAGGCCCGCACGCCAACCTGGAGCCCGGGCCTGCTCACATCCGCAGCGCCCGCGCCTCGTACCGATCCAGGACCTGCTGGGCCTCGTCGGGCCGATCCGCTTCGCGCAGGATGCGGGCCAGGTTCTCGTACCACAGCTTCGTCGTCGGTTCGAGCCCGATGACCTTCTGCATCGTCTGAACGGCCGCGTCGGTTTGGCCCTCAACGGCCTGCGCCGCGGCGAGGGTATCAAGGTAGGCGGTGTTCTCGGGCTCCGCCGTGACGGCCGCCTCGGCCAGCCTCAACGCCTCATCGGACCCGTTGCCCGACTGCACGAGGACCATCGCGAGGTTGTTCTTCGCCGCGGCGAGTGACGGGTCGCGGCGGATCGCCTCCCGGTACGCCGGCTCCGCCGCCGACATGTCCCCTCCCCGCTCCGCGATCACGCCCCGCTGGTACCACGCGAGCGCCGGCGCGTCGGGAAGGGCGGTCAGCTCCGTCGCGGCCCGCGCCGCCTCGCTCAGCATCGCCGGATCGCCCACCCGCTCCGACAGCATCCACCAAGCCTGCGCAGTCGCCATCCGTTCCCGGACGTCGGATGCCGCAACCGTTGCCTCCGCCTTCCGGACCCACGCCGCGGCGACGCCGGGGTCCTCCACGGTGGTGGCCGCCAGCGTCAACACGACCGAGCGCCACGTTGGCGACGTCGCGAGATCCGCCTCAATGAGCGCCTCCGCGTCGTCGTAGCGGCGCAGGGCCACCAGGGCCCGCAGCAGCCGTGCCGCGACCTCGCGGTTGTCATCCGGCCGGGTCCGCGCGGCTTCGGCGTGGGGTTCGAGTCGCTCCAGCGCCCGATCGGGTTGGCCGAGTTGCAGGTGCGCCTCCGCCATGATCAGGTCGGCCGACAGCGGCGGCGGGTCGCTCCGCCGCCGCCACTCCGACGCCGTCGCCAGCGCGTCGCGCCACCGGCCGGCCGCGGCCATCGCCTCGGCTTGGACCGCCATCGCCTCGAGGTTGTCGGGGAACGCCAGCGTCGCCCGCGTCGCCACGTCCACCGCCGCGGGGGCTTGCCTTGTCTCCAGGAGCCGGCGGGCCGCCAGCAGTTGGAGCGACAGGAACCCGGGGTTGGCGCGAGCCAGCTCGTTCAACGAGGTCGCGGCGGCCTGCGCATCCCCGCCGCCCAAGGCGCGCAGCGCAGCGGTCGCAGGCTCGGCATGCCCCGGGTCTTCGACCATCGCCAGTAGCATCCGCCTCCCCCACGGGTCGGCCGCGAACGACGTCGCCAACTGCGCGTGCTCCACGAGCGCCCGGAGACCCGCGTCATGGGCGACGTGCTTCAATGCTTCCTGGGCGACACGGATCGCCTCCTGACCCTGGCCCCGCATCAGGTGCAGGCGGGTCCGCTGCCGCCAGATGTCCGCGTCGTGCGGCGTCGCCGCGCTCGCCGCTTCGAGGTGTTCGGCGGCCTCATCGAGCCTGCCGGTCCGCGCCGCGTACTCCCCCAGCACGCGACGCTTCGCCGCATCGGGGATCGCCGCCGCTTCCAGCCGTGAAAGCACGTCCCGCACGCGAGCCTCGTCGCCCCGGGTCGAGTAGAACTCCAGCGCCATCGCCAGCGACGGGGCCGTCGGTTCTTCGAGGAGCGAGGGCATCAGCCGCTCCGCGTCCGCGGTCCGACCCGCGCGGGCATAGAGCGACGCAAGCAGCAGCCGCTCGTCGGGTGACCCGCCGTCATCGGCGGTGAGCCGCTCCACCAGTTGGATCGCGCGGTCATGCTCACCCTGCCGCGCGAGCAGCGACGCCGCCTCGCGACGGCCACCGTCGTCGAGATCAGGCGAGGCAAGGACCTGGTCGAGGTAGTTGAGGGCGTTCGCAAAATCCCGCTCCGCCTGATACAGGCGGGCGAGCTCCATCCACAGGCTGATCGACTTGGGCACGGCCTGCTCGCCGGCACGCAGTTCCTGGATCGCCAGTTGGGGCCGGTTGAGCTGCATCAGCGTCTGCGCGAGCAGGACCCGCGGCTCAACCCGCTTGGGCGCTCGCTCGATGACTTGCCGCAGCATCGTCACCGCCTGCGTCGCGTCGTGCTCCCGCCCGCTGCCGGCCAACCAACGCGCCCGCTCCGTCAGCCACGCCACGTTGCCCTCGCCCATCTGCGTCTGCAGCCGGTTGAGCACCCGTTCGGTGAAAGCCCGATCGCCCTGCACCGATCGCGCCCGCAGCGCCATCTGCTGCACCCGCCGATCGTCGGCGTTGTTGTCGGCCAGCTTGACCCAGGTGGCGGCGGCGCCCGGATCATCGACCGCGTCGAGGTACGCCGCCCGTGCCAGCTCCCACGACAGCTTCTCGCCGGTGGGGGCTTCCACCAGTCCCCTGTCGAGGAGCGCCAGGCCCTCCCGGGTCTGTCCGCGCCGGGCCATACCCGTCGCCCGCGTCAACGCGAGTTCCGGCGTCCCCTCCATCTGCGCGGCGTACTGCTGCTGGAGCGCCTCGTCGAGGCCCAGAGCGTGCCGCCGGCTCACCTCCGCCAGCCGCCCGAGCAGCTCCTGCCGCAGCCCCCCCTCGCGCCCGATCAGCTCGGTCGCGATCCGCTGCGCCTCGTCCTTTCGGCCGACGCGCGGGAGCATGTCCACCATCGCGATCAGCGTCTGCGGCTCGCCCGGCGCCGCCTGTTGCACCTTCTCCGCCAGGTCCAGCAGCCGCTGCGGCGTGTCGCCGTCGATCGTCCCCATCGCCTCCGCCCGCGCTCGGACCACCGTCACCGCCGCGGGCAGGCTGTCGGGCAGGCGGATCATGGCCGCCTCGGCGTACCCGACCGCGTCCTTCGGCCGGTTCACGTTCAGCATCGCCCGCGCCACGAGCAGCCGCACCCCGCCCCACGACGGCCGCAGTTCCGCCGCCCGCTGCCAGTGCTGCAACGCCATGTCCTGGTCGCCCAGCGACGCGTTCGCGTCGCCCAACAGCGCGTGCAGGTACGCGTCGTCGATGATCGTCGTCATCGCCTCCTTGATCGCCTCGACCCGCCGGGGCAGTTCCACGTTCGCGTCGTACGCCTTCCGCAGCACCTCGGCCCACACCGGCGCCAGCGGCGAATCGTTCCGCTCGGCCATCGACGCGATAACCCGACCCGACTCCTCGTGCCGCCCAAGATTCTGCAGCGCCATCGCGAGCAGCACCTGCTGCTCCAGCTTCAGCGCCCGACCGCCGTCGCCCGCCTGACCGAACCGGTCCACCAGTGGCTCGAACCGCTCCGCTTCGAGCAGGCGGCGCGCGTAGTCGGTGGCGAGGTTCGTCTCGCCGAGGTCCGCGGCACGTTCGAGCACGACGATCGAGTCGCCCCAAAGCCCCAGCGTGTCGAGCACCGCAACCAGGTCCGCCGCAAAGCCCGGTTCCGGCAGCGGCCGGCCCGCCGCCTGCCGCAGCCACCGGTTCGCCGCCTCGGTGTGCTCCCCACCGGCAATCGCGCAAGCCAGCCCCGCGACCAGCTCGAATCGCGGGTCGCCCGGGTGCTTCTCCGCCTGCCCAGCCCCGTACGCCACAAGCTCCTCACGCGACGTCTTGAGGTGCTGCTGCACCTGCAGCAGGATCATGTGCAGCCGGTAGTTGTTCGGCTCCATCTCAACCGCGGCCTCGGCCGCCTCACGTGCTTCCGCACCCTTGCCCATCCGCGAGAGCGCGATCGCCCGGTCGCCCATCGCCGTGGCGTCCCGCGGGTCGGCCGCAAGAAGCCGGTCGGTCAGTTCCAGCGTCTGCTCGTTCGCCCCGATGAGCCGGTAGATCTCGATCAGCTCCCGCGTCGCCTCGTGGTTGTCCGGGTCGAGCGCCACCGCCTGCCGCAGCGCCCCCAGCGCCTGGCGGAAATGACCGTTCCGCGCCTGAGGCACCTCGAGGTTCGCCTTCGCAAACGCGTGCTGAGCTTCGGCGTCGTCCGCGCGCCGGTCCAGGTATCGCCGCAGGTGCTCGATCCCCGCCGCGTGGTTGCCGGCCTCCACCGCCGCGAGCCCCTCGGCCCGGTGCCACTGCGCTTCCTTCTCCCGCTTCTGGCCCTGCAGCCACATCACGCCCGCCAGGGCGCCGACGATCGTGAGGGTGACGATGATGAGGGTCGCAACACGACGGCGACGCCGCTTCTTGATGTCCATATCGCTGTCCCAATCTCAAGGGTTCAGAGCCCGGCTAGCCCGCAGTGCCGTCCCGCCCGCGGGGCAGGAGCGGCAAGCCCGGCCGGGGGCTCACTCGTGTCCCGAACGGATGGCGTCGATGATCGGCCGATGGGCCGTGAGCAGTTCCTCGACGATGGCGTCCCGCCGCGCCGGCTCGACCGACTGATCGATCAGCAACTGCACCTGCGCGGCGCCAAAAAAACGCTTCGTGTGGTCGGAACTCATCTCCACCACCTCCCCCATGCTCTGGGGAAACCGCCCGTCGGGCAGGAGGAGGAAGTTCGCCACGACCCGCCTCGCCGCACCCTGCGGCGTGTCGAAGCGGAAGGCATAGAGCGTCCCGGGGATCTCCAGGTCGCCCGCCCGCCAGACGTGCGGCTCCTGACCCGCCGCGATCCACCCGGCGTTGGGGTAGCAGTTGGGTGGGTAGTGGCCGATCATGTCCCGGGCGTCGCGGGTCTGCACGATCACGAAGTGGACCGTCTCGCCGGTGGCGAGGTTGGTGTACATCCGGCTGACGGTGGCGTTGGGCCGCAGCAGCATCACCGCCGCGGGCGGCAGGGGGTCATCGCGACCGATCCAGTCTCCGATGTTCCGGGGCGACTCCGCCATCGCCGCCGCCGTCACCGCGTGGTACGGCGTCGCGTCCGCCGCTCGCGGCCGTTGCAGGCCGAGCGCGCCGATCAGCCCGACCGCCGCGACCGCCAGCACCGCCGGCGGCAGCGCGCGCCCCCCGGACTGCGACGGCACCCGAGCGGCTTCCGGCGCCGCGACCATCTCGCCCGCGGCGTCGCCACCCGACCGCTCGAGGGGCACGTCCAGCCAGCGCAGCGCCCCGAGCACGCCCATCACCAGAACATACGCCACGACCACCATCGCCCAACCGGACACCGTGTGGAACAGGTCGCCCCATTCCTGGCTCTGGCCGTAGAGGTACACCGTCGGGACGAGGCGGATGACGTTGCAGACGATCGCCAGCAGGGGACTGAGGAGGATCAGGAGGATCCGCACGGGCAGTCGGTAGGGGGCGCTGAACGCGATCGCGTAGGAGACAAGCAGCAGCGCGAACACCATTCGCATGCCGTTGCACGCCTCGGCGATGAGGATCGGCTGCCCGTTGAAGTGGAGCTGGTTCCCGGTCTGGGTGATGGTCAGTCCAACAAGCTCGTAGAGGAAGCGGGTGATCGTGGCGCTGATCGACTGCAGGGGGATCGCGATCTCCTGCCGGATCATGCCCGGAACGGGCACGAGGAAGAGCAGGACGGCGAAGGCTGGGAGCAGTTGCCACGCCAGACGCCACCCCATGAGCGTCAGGAAACAACCGATGGCGACAAGGACCGCGCCGCCGTGCCAGGCCGCCTGGGTGAAGTAATAGAACCCGTACCAGTTCATCACCCCGCCCAGGAGCACGATCGCCGGGCCCAGCAGGGTCGACCGCAGCGGAGTCGCCGGCAGCACTTCTTTCCGGGAGAAGACGAGCCAGGCGGCGACGAGCGGAACGAGCCACAGGTGGCTCGCCTCCTCGTCCATCTTCGCGATGAGGAGCATGTCCAACCAGGCATCGGCGCAGGCGATCACCCCCAGGAGCGTGAGCGCCACCGCCCCCGCCAGCCGGCCCTGCCACGGGCGCGGCGTACCAACGACCGGCGTCACCGGGCGGGAGGCGTCCACGTCGGCATATGCGATCCGCGTCATGCTCGGCGACCACCCTCAGCAGCGGCCGCCCGGGAGGCGAGCGGCCTAGTAAAACGCCCGTCGGATGAGGACGGGCGGGAGCCTGGCCGGGTTCGTCAGATTCCCCCGGAACTCACTTAAACATTTCCGGAGTTTCCGGCTGTGCCGGACGTTCCGCGGCCGGTGCGGGGGCCGGATCGACCGGGGCGAGCATCGGCTGAGCCGACGCGCCGCCGCTGGTGGCGGGCGATCCGCCGCCCATACCCACGTTGCCGGGCATCTCGACGATGAAGATCTCAACGCGGCGGTTCGCCTCGCTCTGCCCCCGGGCGTCATTCGGAGCGATCGGACGATACTGCCCGTAGCCCCCGACGCCGAGGCGGCTGGGCTGCAGGCCGGCCCGCTCCATCACGTCGCGCACCGAGATCGCGCGGTGGGCGGACAGGTACCAGTTGTTCGGGTGCCGCTGGCGGGTGTCGGGCCGCTGGATGGGGGCCGCGTCGGTGTGGCCGACGATGCGGACCTCGTAGCCTTGGGCGACCGGCTGCTGGAGGATGCCCGCCAGCCGCTGGAGCGTCGCCTGCGCCCCGGGGTTGACGTCCGCCGAGCCGAGCGCGAACGTCAGGTCGCTGCGGAACTTGACCATGCCCCGCTGCGCGTCGTACTCCATCAGGTCGGGGTACTGCTGGGCGAGGTCGCGCAGGGCCGTGTCCAGGTCCTGCGGCAGGGCGACGCTGGCCGTACCCGCTTCACGGAGCTGGGCCTCGGCATCTGCCAGCGCCTGCTGGAGCGCGTTCCGCTCCGCCTCGAGTGCCCGCAGCCGGGCAAGCGTCGCCTGGTCCGGCCCCTGGTTCCGCAGGGCATCGATCTGAGCATTCTTCTCTTCGATCTGCGACTGCAGGTCGATGATCTGCTCCTGGGCCTGGCGGTACAGCCGCTGGAGATTGTCGCGTTCGCCCTGGGCGACACAGCCGACCGTGCCCAGCGCCATCGCCGTGGTGAGGAGGAGAACCTTGACCTTCATCCGTCGTCCTTTCGCGTCTCGCATCGTGCCGCGGCCCCGGGTGTCGGGACTCCCGCGGTTTCCTGGCCTCGGGCTCGGGCGGGTCCACCCCGGATTATCGGACCGCGATAATACCGGGTTGGCGAGGCTTACCCAAACCCGCACAATGCCGCCTCACCTCGCCGTGGGGGCGTGACACCCACGCGGCGATGCGGCGGCATGAAGCGGATATCGGGAACGGGAGCCTCCGGGCATGAAAGACAAGCCTCTGCGTGCCTTTGTGGTCGCCGCCATCCGAGACGCGGCCCGTGCCGACGCACGCCCCGGCGCGGTCGTCGTCCAGGACGGCCGGGTCGTTGCCGCCGGCGACGCCGACAAGCTCCACCGCCGCTACCTGCGCCACGCGGAGATCGTCGAGCGGCCGGACCTGCTCCTGCTGCCGGCATTCGTCAACGCCCACGCCCACCTCGACCTGACCGATCTGGGCCCACAGGCTTGCGACGTCGACTTCCCCGCGTGGCTCAGGCGGGTCACCGCCGCCCGCCCGACCACCGCGGACGCCATTCGCGCCGCTGTCCACCGGGGCGTCGCGCTCTCCCGCGCCGCGGGGGTCGAGTGGATCGGGGACGTCGCCTACCACCCGGACGCCATCCTCGCCCGCATCGCCGCCGCCGCACCGGGCGTGAGCTACCTCGAGGCCTTCGGGCTCGGCGCGCGCCAAGGTGGCCGGGTGGCACAGCTGCGCGAGCGGCTGGCGGCCTTGCCGTTCGAGAGCCCGGTTCCCGGCCACGGCCGGGGGGTCGTCGTCGGGATCTCGCCCCACGCGCCTTACACCGCGGGGCTGGAGGTCTTCGAGGCCGCCACCGACCTCTCGGAGAACCGTGCCCACAGGGTCTGCACCCACGCCGCCGAGACGCCGGAGGAACTGGCCTTCCTCCGCGACGGCACCGGCCCCTACGTCGACCACGCCCGTCACTACGGCTGCACCGACGCCGACATCGCCGCCTCCGCGACCGGCCTGCACCCCCTCGACCACCTCGAGCCGCACCTCACGCGTGCCCGCTGGCTCCTCGCCCATTGCAACTACGTCGACGATGCTCACCTCCAACTGCTCAAGCGCACCGGGACAAGCGTCGTCTATTGCCCGATCGCCAGCGACTACTTCGGCCACTCGGGCCACCGTTACCGCGAGATGCTCACCGCGGGGATCAACGTCTGCCTCGGGACCGATTCGATCCTCTGTCAGCCGCGAGCGGAGGCCGAGCCCCAGCCCATGAGCATCCTCGCCCAGATGCGGTACCTTTATCGCCGCGACGGGGCCGACCCCCAGACGCTGCTGGCCATGGGGACGGTCAACGGGATGCACGCCCTGGAGTTCCGGGAGCACGAGGCCACGCTTGCGGAGGGCGCCCCCGCGGTCTTCGCCGCCGTGCCGATCGACCCCCGCGACACCACCGACCCGCTGGTCCAGGCGCTGACGGGCAGCGCACCGGTCATCCCCCTGCGCGACCCGGACTTCCCCCGGGCCGACGATGCACCCCCCGCCTAGTTCGCGAGACCCACCCATGCCCTGGCTCATCCTGTTCTTCGCCGGCCTGCTCGAGATCGCCTGGGCCATCGGCCTCAAGTGGTCCGAAGGGTTCACCCGCATCGGCCCCACGATCTTCACCGCCGTCACCCTGGCGATGAGCATGATCCTGCTCGGCTGGGCCATGCGCAGCCTCCCCGTCGGCACCGCCTACGCCGTCTGGACCGGGATCGGGTCCGTCGGCACGGTGATCCTCGGCATCGTGATCTTCGGCGACTCGGCCCACCCGGCGCGGCTCCTCTGCATCGCCCTCATCGTGATGGGCATCCTCGGCCTCAAGTTCCTCGTCCCCGCCGAATGACGGCCCCCGGTTTCCCCTTGTGGTGTCGCCGGCGAACGGTGCTATAACCCGGGCATGAGCACCACCACCGTCGGCTATCTCGGACTCGGCATCATGGGCGCCGCGATGGCGTCGAACCTCCTCAAGCACGGCCACCGGGTCCTCGTCTGGAACCGCACCGCGTCCAAGGCGGCCCCACTCGTCGAGCAGGGGGCGGAGGCTTGCGAGTCGCCCGCCGATGTCGCCCGCCGCCAGCCACAGGTGATCTTTCTCAACGTCACCGACACGCCCGACGTCGACGAGATCCTCTTCGGAGAACAGGGCGTCGCGGGAGCGGCCGCGGAAGGCCTCCTCGTCGTCGATCACTCGACCATCAGCCCCGTCGCAACCAAGCGATTCGCCGAGCGTCTGGCCGAGCGGGGCGTGACGCTCCTCGATGCCCCCGTCTCCGGCGGCGACAGCGGCGCCCGCAAGGGGACGCTCTCAATCATGGTCGGCGGCCCTGAGGCCGCGTTCAACGAGGTCCTCCCGCTGCTGCGGTGCATGGGCGAACGAATCACCCGGGTCGGCGACAGCGGGGCGGGGCAGGCGTGCAAGGCCTGTAACCAAGTGGCTGTCGCGTGCAACCTCCTGGGCGTCTGCGAGGCGCTGTCACTCGCGAAGGCCTCCGGGCTCGACCTGGACAAGATGATCGAGGTCGTGTCCGCGGGAGCGGGGGGCTCGTGGCAGCTCACGAACCTGGGCCCGAAGATCGCCGCCGGGGACCACGCCCCCGGGTTCATGATCGACCTCGTCCTGAAGGATCTCGCGATCGTGGCGGACACCGCGCGCGATCACGGCCTGCCCCTCGACGGCGTCGCGCTCGCCCGGGACCGGTTCCGCGACGTTGCCGAGCACGGCGGCGGACGCCGCGGGACGCAGGCCATCATCACCGCCCTCGAACGGCTTGGCGGCTTCCAGATCGCGGACGGCACCGGGAATCCCCGCGGGTGACGATCCGATGAATCAACATTGATGCCCAACCCTCAAGCCGTTGCAGGCTCGAAGCGGATCAACTTCGCCTTCAGGTGGTGCTCCCGGGCATAGCTCACGAGCATCGCGATGTAGCTCGCGTGGACCAGCGGCGCCTCCGCCAGCCCGAGCTTCTCCCGGACCGCGAGCACCGTCTCGTCGTTCGGTCCCTCGATCTCGCAGAACGCGCCGAGGTAAGGCAGCTCGTCGAGTTCGACGCGGCAGCCGCCGAGTTCGTACCGCGTCCGCCGCTTCTCGAACGTCAGCACCGGCAGGTAGCCCAGCGCCCCCAACAGCTCCGCCGCGGATCGGCCGCTGTCCACGACGACCTCGGTTTCGTTGCGGCTCTTGAGCCGGCCGTGGGCACGCGGCCCCTTGTGGGTGAGCACCACCCGCTCATCCCCGCCCTCGCCCCGCTCGATGCGGATCCGCAGGCCCTGATCGCTGCTCTTGAACGCCCCGTCGCGGGTGTCGAAGAACGTGTTGGTCTCGAAGATGACCGCCAGCCGGGTGGCGCCTTCCTCTTCGAGGCGGGCTTCGAGCGCGGCGAGGTCGCCGAGCCGCATCTTCGCTTCAATTTCGATCGGCACGGTTGTGTCTCCGGTTCTCTGTCTCAGCCCAACCCGGCCCGCCTGAGCTCCATGCGGGAGCGTCGAGTCGGAGCGGCAGTCTACGGGGTACCCGCATCGGCGTCCAAGCCGCGACCGGCGCCACCGGCGGGCGGCACCCCCATAAGACGCTCCCGAATAAGAGCTTAAAGAGATCCATTTGACGGTGAAGTCGGATTTCGGTACACTCATCCGACTATGCCATCAACATCCAAGTCCAAGGCCCGGACCACGGAATCGTTGCGTCCGAAGGCCCCCCGTACCGCCGCCGCCGCCCCCAAGAGCCCACGCGCCGCAACCCCCGGCAAGGCCGGCGCCAAGGTCGCCGCGAAGGTCGCAGCCCGGCCCGCCGCCCGCACCGCCTCCAAGCCTGCCACCAAATCATCCACGAAGGCCGCCTCGAACGGCTCCGCGGCGCGACCGAGCGCCCCCGGGAGCATCGCCATCACGAACTACACCACGGCTCTCCGCTGGCTCTATGAACACGCGGACCACGAGCGGATGCGCGTGGTCCGCTACGACGCGAAGAACTTCAGCCTCGATCGGATGCGCAAGCTCCTCGACCTGCTGGGCAACCCGCAGGAGAGCGTCAAGTGCGTCCAGGTTGCCGGAACGAAGGGCAAGGGTTCCACCTGTGCCATGCTCGCGAGCATGCTCGAAGGCTGCGGCTATGCCGTGGGCCTCTATACCAGCCCGCATCTGATCGACCTGCGCGAGCGGATCACCATCAACGGGGGCATGATCTCCTACCAGGACGCGGCCGAGATCTTCAAGACCATCGCCGCCAAGGAGAAGATTTTCGGCGACAAGCCGCCCACCTTCTTCGAGATCATGACCGCCGCGGCGCTCAAGCACTTCGCCGACCAGGCGGTCGACGTCGCGGTGCTCGAGGTCGGGCTCGGCGGCCGGCTGGATTCCACCACCGCCGTCACGCCCCTCGCCACCGGCGTCACCCACATCAGCCTCGACCACACCAACGTCCTGGGCGAGGACCTGGCCTCGATCGCGAAGGAAAAGGCGGGCATCTTCAAGAAGGGCGTCCCCGCCCTCTCCGTCGATCAGGCGCCGGAAGTCATGGCCGTCCTCCAGGACGCCGCGGAGAACGTCGGCACGACCCTCGAAGTCACCGGGCAGCAGATCGACTTCTCCTACCGCTTCGAGGCCAATCGCGAACTCGGGCCCCACACCCGCGTCTGCGTCACGACGCCCACGAGCAAGTTCGAGCACCTGCCCGTCCCGCTCAAGGGCGAGCACCAGGCCCACAACTGCGGCCTCGCGCTCGCGCTGCTGGACAAGCTCAAGGGTCACGGCTTCAACCTCCCCGAAGAGTCCGTCATTCAGGGGCTGCAGAAGACGACCCTCGCCGGGCGCATGGAACAGGTCTGGAGCGAGCCGCGGATTCTGATCGACGGCGCCCACAACGCCCATTCGGTCCAGGCGCTCATCCGGGCCCTCGGGGCGCACATCAGCTACGACTCGCTCGTCATGATCTTCGGGTGTGCCCAGGACAAGGACGTCGTCGGGATGCTCAAGCAGGTCGGCCTCGGCGCCGACAAGGTGATCTTCACCCGTGCCAAGGCCAACCCCCGCGCCTGCGAGCCCGACGACCTGCTCCACAAGTTCAACGAGGTCTCGGGCAAGATGGCGCAGAAGGCCGAGACGCTCCCCGAGGCGGTGCGGCTCGCGGCTCGGGCGGTCAGCCGCGAAGACCTCATCGTCGTCGCGGGCAGCTTCTACCTCGCGGGCGAAGCGCGCAAGTACTTCATGGACGCGGCGACGCAGCGCAAGCGGAAGTAGTTCTCCCGCCCTCGCCAGCCGAATCGTCGCCCCGCTCCACGGTCCCGAACTCCGGCCGGAGGATCTCGTGGCCTGCGAGCACTACGCGTTCGAGCCGATGATGCGTGCGCGGCGGGCATAGGACGACCGCGACTTGGGCACCGTAAGCCTGCCGCAGGCACGAGCCCGCTGATGAGGCACCTCGCCGGCGGCCCCCATGACGTCTCGCTCCGTCACCTGTTCGGGTCGGTCGGTTACCTTGGGCGTGACAGCGATCGTTACTCGTTATCATCGCCGCCCCAACCTTCCCCGGAGCTTTGCGGATGTCCCTGATTGTCACCGGCAGCATTGGTATCGACACGATTGATGGCCCCGCGGGGCGGGCGGATGAGGTGCTCGGCGGCAGCGCGATCTACTTTGCCGCCGCCGCGTCGTTCTTCGGCGACGTGCGCCTCGTCGCGGCGGTCGGGGAAGACTTCCCCGAGTCCCACCTCGACACCTTCCGCCACTTCGACGTCGACCTCGCCGGCCTCGAGCGCCGCACCGGCAGCCGGACCTTCCGCTGGCACGGCAAGTACCACGAGGACATGAACGTCCGGGACACCGTGGCCGTCGAGCTCAACGTGCTCGCCGAGAAGCTCCCGCCCGTGCCGCCCGCGTTCCAGGACAGCGCGTTCATCTTCCTCGCCAATACGCACCCGGCTGCGCAGCTCGCGCTGCTCGAGCAGTTCCCCAAGCACAAGCTCGTCGTCGCCGACACCATGGACCTGTGGATCGCCAACGAGAAGGCGGCCCTGTCGGACCTGCTGCGGAACATCGACGGGCTCGTGCTCAACTACGAGGAGTCGTTCCAGCTCACCGGCAAGACGAACCTCGTCCGGGCCGCCGAGGCGATCCACGCGATGGGGCCGAAGTTCGTCGTCATCAAGAAAGGCGAACACGGGGCGTTCCTGCTGCACGAGGAGGGGATGGTCGCCCTGCCCGCATTCGCGGCCCGCGACGTCGTCGACCCCACGGGCGCGGGCGACACCTTTGCAGGCGGGATGATGGGCTACCTCGCCAGCAAGGGGGGGGACGCGTCGATCCAGACGCTCCGCCGCGCGATGGCCTACGGCACCGTCGTCGCCAGCTTCACCATCGAGTCTTTCAGCCTCGACCGGCTGAAGCAGATCAAGCGCAGCGATATCAACGAACGCCTCCGGGACTTCTGCGAACTCGTCCACGCGGGGGCTTGAGCCTGCTCAGGCGGGACCCATGAAAGAAGCCCACGCATGGCATGCGTGGGCTTCCGGGGGTGTTGCGGGGTCAGCGGCGTCTCACGCCGTGGCGGTCGCCGGGGCGGGTTCGGGGATCACCGGCTCGCGTCCCACGCTGTGGTAGACGAAGCCGGCCTCGCGCATCTGCTCGGGGCGGTAGAGGTTGCGGCCGTCGAAGATGACCGGCTCCTTCATGAGCCGCTTCACCGCCTCGAAGTCGGGATTCTTGAAGTCGTCCCAATCGGTGCAGACGATCAGGGCGTCGGCGCCCTTGAGGCAGTCGTACGCGCTGTCCTCGTAGCCGATCGTGTCTCCCATGACCTGCCTGCAGGTTTCGTGGGCAACCGGGTCGTGCGCGGAGACGGTGGCGCCCTCTCCGATCAGGTGCTTCATGAGCGTGATGGACGGGGCCTCGCGAATGTCATCGGTGCCGGGCTTGAAGGCGATGCCCCAGACGGCGAACTTCCTGCCCTTGAAGCCTTGCCCGTTGGCGGAGCCTTGGGTGTAGAAGCGGCTGATCTTCTTGAAGAAGGATTCGCGTTGCCTCTGGTTGACCTGGTGGACGGCGTCGAGGAGCGCGACGGGGGTGTCGCTCTCCTCGCCCATGCTGATGCACGCGAGCACGTCCTTGGGGAAGCACGACCCGCCGTAGCCGAGGCCGGGGTAGAGGAACTGGTTGCCGATGCGCTTGTCGGAGCACATGCCGCGGCGGACCTCGTCGATGTCGGCGCCGTAGGCCTCGCAGAGATTGGCGATCTCGTTGATGAACGAAATCTTCGTGGCGAGCATCGCGTTGGCGGCGTACTTGACCATCTCGGCCGAGGGGATGTCCATCATGAAGATGGGGTTGCCCTGACGGACGAAGGGGTCGTAGAGGTCGCGCATGCGATCCGCGGTGCCCTTGTCGGCGGCGCCGATGACGACCCGGTCGGGCTTCATGAAGTCGTTGATCGCCGCGCCCTCCTTGAGGAACTCGGGATTCGACGCCATGGCGAACGACTTCCTGGTGCGGCTTGCGATCTCCGCCTGCACCTTCGCGTTGGTGCCGACCGGGACGGTCGACTTGACGATGACGATCTTCTTGCGGCGTTCGTCGGCGTCGCCGCCGGTCTCGCCCGGGGCGCCCTCGATCGCGTCGC
Organism: uncultured Phycisphaeraceae bacterium; assembly: GCA_964555075.1. Classification (GTDB taxonomy): domain Bacteria; phylum Planctomycetota; class Phycisphaerae; order Phycisphaerales; family Phycisphaeraceae; genus CAZKRE01. The sequence continues at coordinate 9,004 of CAZKRE010000003.1, read as the reverse complement.
CGATGTCGCGCGCGGCGGCGAGGATGTACTTGAGGTCGGCCCGGCCCCGCTCATCACTGGGCGTCCCGACGCAGATGAAGATCAGCTCCGCGTGGCGGTACGCCGCCTGCTTGTCGGTCGTGAAGCTCAGGCGGCCCGCCTTGGTGTTGCGGCGGATCAGGTCGTCGAGCCCGGGCTCATAGATGGGCGAGATGCCCTGCTTGAGCTTCTCGATCTTCGCGGGGTCGACGTCGAGGCAGGTCACGTCGTTCCCCGTGGTGGCGAAGCAGGTGCCCGTGACCAGACCGACATAGCCCGTGCCAACCATCGTGATGCGCATGCGGCGCTCCCAGGTCCAATAACCCGATCCCCCCGCGCCGTCGGGCGCGGGGCCTCCTGCCCTCTTTCGGCAGAAACACGCCACCAGTGTAACCCGCGGCCCGGGGCGGGTCACCGAAACGGGCGCCGCCCGCATGGAGTCTCGCCCCCGCTCCGGTTCCTCCGGGGGGCCTGTCGGTAAGTGCTGCGTCGCGTTTGGCAATCCGGGATTGCGGAAACTACGATAGTGCTGTCCGCATGAGCGGCCTTCCCCGGATTTCCCGGCAATCCCCTCCTGAATCCCGGCATGCGCTGGGCGACGGCGGCGGCGGCTGGCCCGGTTCGCGCGGACGGAGCCTCCCCTCCCATGGCCCGTAACGATAGTCCCGAGCCGTTGTTGCGCACACCCGAAGACCAGCTTTCCAAGACCGAGCACTACAAGCTCGGCTCCCAGGGCATGCGCGGCCAGCTTGCCACCGAGTTCCGCGACTTCTCCACCGGCGACGTCCAGGACGAAACGGAGCAGATCGCCAAGAGCCACGGCATCTACCTCGAGTACAACCGCGCCAAGACCGGCAAGGAAAAGGACTGGATGTTCATGGTCCGCATCACCGTGCCCGGCGGCGGTGCGTTCAACGCGGCCCAGTGGCGGGTCCTCGATGAGGCCGCCACCCGTCACGCCGCCGCCAACCCCCACGGCAGCCCGTCCATCCGCGTCACCACCCGGCAGAACATCCAGTTCCACTGGGTCACCAAGCCCCACCTCATCCAGCTCGTCCAGGACATCGCGCGCACCGGTTACTACACGATGAACGGCTGCGGGGACAACGTCCGCAACGTCATGGCCTGCCCCCTCGGCCGGTACAGCGACGTCTTCGACGGCAACGTCACCGCCCATGCGACGGCGAACTACTTCCGCCTCCCCGCCGCGCCCCACATCCAGATCTTCGCCATCGACCCCACCCACGTCCCCGACGAGATCACCCGCCCCGACGCCAGCTACGACTACGGCCCGAGGCTGCTCAACCGCAAGTTCAAGATCGGCTTCTCCCAGGTCCACCGCGATCCCGTCACCGGCGCATTCGAGTACGACAACTGCGTCGAGCTGCGCACGAACGACATGGGCGTCGCGCCGATCGTCAACGAGCGGACCGGCCGGGTCGATGCCTACCAGGTCTACATCGGCGGCAGCCAGGGCGAGAAGAACGGCAAGGCCAGCTTCACCGCGCTGGGCGCGCCGCTGGCGATCTTCACCCCCGAGAACCTCTTCAAGGGCATGCGCGACGTCGTGAAGGTCCACGAGGAGTGGGGCGACCGGAAGAACCGCCACTGGGCGCGGCTCAAGTACGTCGTCCAGGCCCAGGGGACCGACTGGTACCGCGACCGCGTCCGCGAACTGGGCTCGGAGTTCGAGCTGCCCAACCCCGAGTTCAACCCCGGCCCCCGCCAGCTCCACCACGGCTGGATCACCCTCCCCAAGACCAGCAAGCTCGCCTACGGCGCGTACATCGAGTGCGGGCGCCTGGTCGACTCCGTCGAAGGCGAGGACAAGGAGCACCTGTCGGGGAACGTCACGGGCAACGGGCGGCTCAAGAGCATGGTCCGCACCGTCATGGACGAGTTCGAGGGCCTCGAGCTGCTCATCACGCCCAATCAGGACCTGCTCTTCGTCAACATCGATCCCGCCGCGAAGCAGGACTTCGAGGGGCGCCTCCGCGACTTCGGCCACGGCACCCGCAAGGGCAAGCCCTACTCGACGCTCCGCGTCCTCAGCGGAGCCTGCGTCGGCCTGCCGACCTGCCGGCTGAGCTACACCGACTCCGAGCAGTTCGAGCCCGAGCTCATCGATGAACTCGACGAGATGGGCTACGGGGACATGCACGAGTCGATCGGCATCACCGGCTGCGAGCGCCAGTGCTTCCGCCCCGCCACCAAAACCCTCGGCTTCATTGGCCAGGGGCCGAACCTCTACTCGCTCAAGCTCGGTGGCAGCGAGGACGCCAGCACCCAGGGCTTCTGGGTCACCGCGGACGGGCAGTGGTACCTGCGGCAGGTGAAGCGGGAGAACGTCGCGACGCTGTGTGCGACGCTGTTTGACCACTACAAGGCCAGCCGCGAGGCTGGGGAGACGATGGGCCAGTTCCACCTGCGGGTGGGCATCCCCTCGCTCGTCACCATGCTGAAGAACGACCCGCGAACGGCGTCGCTGATGGAGAAGTCGTTCCCCGCCCCGTTCCAGCTCGACCAGACCGCTGGCATGCCGCTGCCCCTCGCGGTGGCGACGGGAGAGGGCTGAGTAGCCAGCCGCTCGTCCCAAGGCCGGGGTGTCAGGCCTGACGCCGTCGGGGCTGTCTCGGGCTGTTCGTGCGGCGATCGCACGACGGCCCCGCGACCATGGCGCGCCAACGGCGGCGCCGATGCTCCCACGGACGCCTCCCGGATCGGCAGCTGCCACACGTCCCGACGCCACGGGCTCGGGACGCTTGCGGGCGGGCGGTCGCATGGATGCGAAGGGGTAGGGAGGTAGGATCATGAGATGGACCAGCAACCACGGTTCCCGGATGAGCGACACGCGAAGGCGCGCGTGGTTCTGCGATGGGTCGGCCCCGTGCTGCTGGCGCTGGGCGTGGTGCTGACGGCGATCGGGTTCTACACCGTGATCGCGGGCGATCCGTTCGGTGAGCCGCTGCGCGCGGCGCTTCCGTTCGTGGGCATGCCGCTGATGTTCGTGGGGGGCGTGATGTCGATGTACGGCTACATGGGCGCGCTGGCGCGGTACCACGCGGGAGAGATCACGCCCGTCGCGGGGCAGGCGTTCAATCGTTTTGCGGAGGACACGCGGCCGAGCCTGCGGGCGATGGCGGGGGCGGTGTCGGAGGGGATGCGGTCTCACCCGGGGACGCGGGACGAGACGCGGAACTGCCCCAGTTGCGGGCGGGGCAACAACTCGGACGCGAACTTCTGCGACCAATGCGGCGCCGCCATGCCGGCCGCCCGGACCTGCCCGGGCTGCGGCCGGAACAACGACCCGCAGGCGCGCTACTGCGACGGGTGTGGCCGGCGGCAGTAGCGGCACGCTTGCGCAGCCGCCCGTGCGCCGCTGTTCGCGCACATGCTTCGGCGGCTCCGCCCCTCTATGGTGTAGCCCCCGCGGGTAGCGGCGAGCAGGAGCGCATCATGAAGCAGGTGGTCGTTCGCGAGTTTGGCGGGCCCGAGGTGCTCGAGGTCGTGGAGACGCCGACGCCGGAGCCGGGGCCGGGGCACGTGCGGGTTCGGCTGACCAGCATCGGGATGAATCACGCGGAACTGCTGGGGCGGCGGGGGGGCTACCGGCTGTCGACGGGCGATCCGCCTTTTGTCCCCGGGCTCGAGGGGGGTGGCGTGATCGACGCGGTGGGCGAGGGCGTCGACCCGACGCGAGTGGGGCAGCGGGTGTCGCTGAGTCCGGCGGCGCCGCGGAGGGCGGCGAGCGACATGGGCGGCACGTATCGCACGCACTACGTCGTCCCGGGCGAGCACGCCCTGCCCGCACCCGACGCGATCCCGGACGAGCAGCTCGGGGCACTCTGGTTGTCTTACCTCACGGCCTGGGGCTGCCTCTCGTGGCGGGAGAACCTCCAGCCGGGCCGCTACGTCGCCATTCCCGCGGCCTCGAGCGGCCTCGGCCTCGCCACTGCCCAGGTCGCCAAGCGCCTCGGAGCGGTGACCGTCGGCCTCACCACCAGCCAGAAGAAGGCGGATGCCCTCCGCAACCTCCCGACCGCCGCGTTCGACCACCTGATCGTGACCCACAACCCCGACCGCTCGATGCGCCCCTGGCACCGGGACATGCGGGCGGTCACCAAGGACAACCCGCGCGGCGGGGTGGACGTCTTCTTCGACCCCGTCGCCTCCGGCGCATACCTCGACACCGAGATCAAGTGCCTCGCGCACGGCGGGACCGTGTGGGTCTACGGGCTGCTGGGCGATCCGGGCGCCGTCGACGTGACGCCGCTGATCCGCAAGGACGCGGCGATCCGTGGCTGGGCGCTGACGTCCTACATCGTGGCGGAAGGCCGGGACGGGGACGAGCCGTGGCGGCGGGGGTGCGAGGCGGTGCTGATGGGCTTCGCCGAGGGCGCGTTCCGGCAGCACGTCGGGGCGACATACCCGCTCGCGGACGTTCGTCGGGCTCACGAAGAGATGGAGCGCGGCGAGCACGTGGGCAAGCTGGTGCTGGTGCCTTGAAGGTCGCCGGAGCCCGCCCGTCGCGGCCCCGATCTTCTACGCCGCGGCGGTGGTGATCGGTGGCGGATCCAGCGACCGCAGCGTGTGCCGGGACAGGAACGCGATGACCGTGGCGAGGATGAAGCAGACGAGCGACATGTAGACGATGCCCTTGACGCCGCTGTTCGGGAAGTAGGTCAGCATCAGCCCGCCGAGCCAGGTGGCGATCATGATCGAGAGGTTGAAGACGCTGGATTGCACCGAGGTGGACACGTCCTTGGTTTCGCCCGCGCGCTTGATGACGGCGGTCTGGTACATCGTCACGAGCGGCCCGAACGCCAGGCCCCAGAGGAAGAACGCCAGGTGCGAGACGCCCGTCGCGCCGCGGAAAGCCAGCAGCATCGCCATCGACAGCCCGCCGAGCGCGAGCATGGAGACGATCAGCGGCCGCAGGTAGGCGTCGATGTACTTCGCGGACACCACCACCGACAGCACCGACCCGATCCCGAAGATCAGCATCGCCACGCCGATGCCCCCCGCGAAGTCGAGCAGCTCCACCAGCAGCGCGATGTAGGTGTAGATGCCGTAGTGGGCCGCGACCGACAGGAACGTCAGCAGCAGCAGGATCAGGAGCGCCGGGTTCCTCAGCGCCGCGAGGGGCGAGTTGCTCTTCGTGAGCCTTTCCCCTTCCACCGACGGCAGGTAGAGGTGGGAGAGCACGGCGATGGCGACGACGATCAGCCCCAGGACCATGAACTCCGTCCGCCAGCCGAACGTGACGCCGATCATCGTCATCGCCGGCAGGCCGATGCTGATGCCCAGCGTGTTGCCCGCCATGATGACCGTCACCGCCTTGCCGTGCAGGTGCTCGGGCACGAGGCGGGCGCCGTAGGCCGCGATCATCGGCCACATCACCCCCGCGCACACGCCGCCGACGATGCGGAACACGACGATCACCCAGTACGACGACGACACCGCCACCACCATGTTCGACGCCGCGAACCCGATCAGCAGCACCATCAGGAGCGTCTTGCGGTTCACCGCCAGCGTCGCGCTCACCAGCGGGATCGCGCAGATCGCCGACGCCAGCGCGTACACCCCCACCAGGAACCCCACCTGCGACTCGGACACCCCCAGCCCCTCGGTCATCTGCGGCAGCACACCCGACGGCACCAGCTCCGACAGGATGCCGACGAACGTCACGCTGGCCATCAGACCGAAGATGAACCACGAGAACGTCTGCTGCGGTTGACCGGGCTGATCGTTCGCGGTCACGTGCTTCTCCTGACGGGAGGTGCCCGGACATGAATGCCGACCGCCGGCGGCTCGCCCACCGCGTTTCACGGCGCGGCTGGTGCGGGCCACAGTTTCGATTCCCAACTCGAACGGGGTGAACCCCCGGTGACGCTATGCCTCCTGCCTTGACGTGGCAAGGCGGGCGGACCGGGCGTCAGGCGATGCTCTCAACGATGCCGCCTTCAACGCGCAGAGCCGCCCCCGTGGTGGCGCTGGCCTGGGGCGACGCGGCGTAGACGCATAGGTTCGCCACCTCTTCGGGGCTGGCGAAGCGATGCAGCAGCGTGGAGGGGCGGTTCTCCCGGAGGAACAGCGCTTCCATCTCCACGGGGGTCACGCCGCGCTCCGCGGCGAGGGCCGCCATCATCTCCGCCGCCCCCTGGGTGCGTGTCGGCCCGGGCAGGATGGTGTTGACCGTCACGCCAGTGCCCGCGAGCACCTTCGCCAGCCCGCGTGACAACCCCTGCAGCGCCGCCTTGCTGACGCCGTAGTGGACCATCTCGGTCGGGATGTTCAGGGCGGACTCGCTGGAGATGAACTGGATGCGGCCCCAGCCGCGGTCGCGCATCCCGCGGGCGTAGTGGCGGGCCAGGCGCACGCCCGCCAGCACGTTGACGCGGAAGAAATCCTCCCACAGCGCATCGTCCACCTCGAAGAACTCGCGGGCGCCGTAGATGCCGATGTTGCTGACGAGGATGTCCGCCTCCGGCTCGGCGGCGATCAGGGCAGCGCACCCCTCGGCCGTGCCGACGTCGCAGGCCACGCCGCGCACGTCGACGCGCCCGCCGCCTTTGCGCAGTTGCCCGAGGGCCGCGTCGATGCGCGCCTGGGTGCGGCCGGTGACGACCACCCGCGCGGCCGCGTCCGCCAGGCCCGCGGCGATCGCCAGCCCGATGCCGCCGGTGGCGCCGGTGACCACCGCGGTCTTGCCCGACAGGTCGATCCTCATGCCTTGCTCCCGTCGCATCCGCGGACAGCAGCCGGATGGTAGGCCACCGGCCGCGGGGGAGCGGCGGGGCGGGGCGAGGGGCGGGCGGCGGCTTGCCGGTAACATCCCGCCTGCGGCGCGGCGGTGTCCGCGCCGGGGAGAGAACGACCCAATGCCCAGCCCACTCGATTTCCAGGCTTTCATCCCGCGCGCCGAGCGGTACTTTTCCCGCTCCTCGTTCACCGAGCCGGTCTTCATCGGCCCCGACACCCTCGCGTTCAAGGACGACCGCAGCGGGACGCCGCAGGTGTCGATCGTCTCCCTGTCGAGCGGCGAGACCACCCCGCTCACGGCCTACGCGGACCGCGTGATGACGCTCAAGGGCTCCGCGGCCTCGGGCCGGATCGTGTTCGGGAAGGACCGGCACGGCGACGAGCGGCAGCAGGTGTGGGTCTTCCCCTCCCTCAGCGCGGAGCCGCTGCGGTTGACCCACGCGGCAACGTCGATCCACGAGCCCGGGCCGCTCTCCAAGGCCGGCGACTACGTCGTCTTCCGCTCCAACGCCCGCGACGCCTCCACGTTCGACCTCGTCGGCATCCCGCTCGAAGGCGGCGAGCAGGAAACCTGGCTCGAAGCCGGCGGGCAGGTCACGCCGCTCGACCTCGCCCCGGACGGCCAGCGCCTCCTCGTCGTGCGGGTCAACGGCAACCTCGACAGCGACCTGCTCCTCGTCAGCCGCACCGGTGAAGTCGCGAACCTCACGCCGCACACCGGCGAGCAGTGGATCCAGGGCGCCGCCTTCGACCGCGACGGCGCCGGCGTCTACCTCCTCACCAACCGCGACCGGGAGTTCGCGGCGCTCCTGCACCGCGACCTCGCGACCGGCGCGGAGCGGGTCGTCTACGAGGCGGCCTGGGACGTCGAACTCTTCAAGGTCTCGCCGGACGGCAAGCTCATCGCCCTCGCGGTCAACGAGGGCGGCGCCTCCGCCGGCCGGATCATCGAAACCTCCCGCGGCGGGCAGGGCCATCCGGGGGTGCGCCTCGAGGCCCCCGTCGGCGTGATCGACGGCTTCTCGTGGTCGCCCGATTCGACCCGCGTCGCCTTCGGCATCTCGACCGTGGAGCACCCGTCGGTCATCATGCTCGCCGGGCTCGACGGCCGCAGCCGCGTCGTCGCGGACGCGGGCGCCGGCATCGAACCCCCGAAGACCTTCCCCGCGCAAGCCATCCGCTACCCCTCGTTCGACGGCCGCGACATCCCCGGCTTCTTCTTCAAGCCCGACGGCCCCGGCCGCGGGCCGTTCCCGGCCATCGTCGAGATCCACGGCGGCCCCGAGGCGCAACGCCGCCTCAACTACGCCCCCAGCGGCCCCGTCATCCAGTACCTCGCCTCCCTCGGCATCGCCGTGCTCGCCCTCAACGTCCGCGGCAGCACCGGCTACGGCAAGGCCTACACCCACCTCGACGACAAGCACCGCCGGCTCGACGCGGTCGAAGACGTCGAATACGCGGTCAAGTGGCTCCACCAGCGCCCCGACATCGACCCCACCCGCATCGCCGTCTACGGCCGCAGCTACGGCGGCTTCATGGCCCTCGCCTCCCTCGCCTTCCACCCCGACCTCTGGGCCGCCGGCGTCGAGATGGTCGGCATCGCCAACTTCGTCTCCTTCCTCGAACGCACCGGCCCCTGGCGACGCAAGGAACGCGAGGCCGAGTACGGCGAACTCGAACACGACCGCGACCTGCTCGAACGCATCTCCCCGCTGAACCACATCGACCACATCCGCGCGCCGCTGATGGTCTGCCACGGCCGGCAGGACCCGCGCGTCCCGCTCTACGAGGCCGAGCAGGTCGTCGACGCGGTGCGGCGGCGCGGGCGCGACGTGCTGCTGCGCGTCTACGACGACGAGGGCCACGCGCTCTCGAAGCGGCCGAACGTCCTCGACGCCTTCGCCCACATGGGCGCGTTCCTCACCCGGCACCTGAAGCTGGAGTGAGCGAACCGCCAAGGCGCCGCGAGCGCCAGGAGGGACGGAGAAACTCTAAGGAAAGCAGGAACGCGGGAAAGAAATCAATGCCGTCTCTTCCTGCCTTCCTGCCTTCCTCAGAGTCCTTGTCTTCGTTGGCGTTCCTGTTGTCGGGGATGAAGCTCATGCCACAACCATAGCCCCTCCGTAACGTCGTCCGCGCGTCGTGGCCGCGGCGGGCGCTCGATGGCTGGCGCCGCGGCACGCAGAAAACCCGCCGGCCGTTAACGAAAGTGCCTCCGCGCATC
>CAZKRE010000002.1:0-52261 GCA_964555075.1 uncultured Phycisphaeraceae bacterium | reverse complement strand
GCGACCTCGATCTACCGGCCGTTGCCGCCGCGACCCAGCAGCTTCCCGAACGTCTTGTAGATGATCCACAGGTCCAGCCGCCACGAGAGGTTCTCGACGTACTCGATGTCGAAGCGGATCCACTCCTGGAAGTCGAGCCCCGCCTGTCGCGACCGCATGACCTGCCAGTAGCCGGTGATGCCCGGCCGGACCGACAGCCGCGCCTCGCGCCACGGCGGGCAGTACTGGTTCTCGTTGTGCGGGCTCGGCCGGGGGCCGACGACCGACATGTGCCCCATCAGCACGTTGAGGAACTGCGGCAGCTCGTCGATGTTGAACTTCCGCAGCGCCGCACCCACGCGCGTCATCCGCGGGTCGTTCTCCACCCAGAACTGGGGCCCGTCGGCCTTGTTCTGCTTCATCAGCTCTTCCTTGATGGCCTCGGCGTTCTTCCGCATCGTCCGGAACTTGATGCAGGGGAACTCGCGGCCGCCCATCGTCTCCCGCCGGTGCGCGAAGAAGGCAGGCGAGCCGTCTTCGAGCCAGATCGCGAGCATGATGAGCGGATAGAACGGGAGCGTCACGAGCAGCGCGAACAACGAGAACCCGATGTCGAACACCCGTTTGCTCACCCGCTGGACGCGCGTCCTGGGCTTGAGCTGCACCGGCCGATCGAGCTGTGCCTGGGGCTCGATCTCGTCCCATCGCACGTCCTCGGGCTTGGGCCGGGACTCGGGCGTGTCCCACAACACCGCCGGGCCGACGATGCTTTCGACGTCGTCGAGGCGGCGGCCCGAGCCGACCCACACCGGACCGATGAATCGGGTGCCGGGGTTGGTCGGGGTTTCGGTGTCGCCCCAGACCTGCTCCTGCACGGCCCGGGCGCGGCGGATGGTCGTGTCGGGCCGGCGCCAGACGCCGATGAGTTCGCGGACGAACTGCATCACCTCCTGATCGAGGGAGGAGTCATAGATGCTGCCCTCGATGGAGACGGTCGTCCGCTGGTTCCGGCCGACGCCGCGGCGGAGCGTCCGCCACGCCGCGGATGGCGCGTCGGTTGCCTGCTGCCACTGGCGGGCCAGCTCGGGATCGGGGGTGAGGGCGACGCGGGTGACGCCGAACTCGCTCCCGCCGTACACCCGCTCGAACCGCTGGAAGCGCCCGAGCGGATCGGTGATGAGTCGCTCGCGGTAGCCGTGTTCCCTCGCCGAACGGAGGCGGGCGAAGAGCAGCCGCGGCTTGAGCCAGTTGAGCGTGTCGATGATCTGCCCGAGGCGGAAGATCGTCAGGCAGTGCGGGTCGGTCAGCAGGAACAGCTCCGCGCCCGACACGGGCTTGCTCGTGTCGCCCTGGCGGACGACCTGCACGCCGCGCGACGCCCAGAAGCGGTCGTGCAGCTCGACGGGCGTCATGCCCCAGACGGTGGGATAGCCGGCGCGGCGGGTTCGGGGTTCGGCGGTCGCGATCATCGCGTCTCATCCCCCCGCGGTGGGCGCGCTGAAGCCCCCGACGCCCGCGCGCGTGCGCCGCTGCGCGGAGCGGGCGTCGTCTCGCCGGGTCGCGGGGCTTGACGTTCTTTGCGCTCGCACTCAGTGACCATTGCGACCGTTCTTCCCGTTGCTGTTCCGGGGCGCCCCGTCGGCGGCCGTGGCGGCGGAGGCGAGCGCCTGCCGACGCGCTTCCGCGTCGTCATACGCCAGCCCGTCGTTCGTGGGTCGCGCTCCCGCGCGGGCGCGGATGCTCGTCCCCCCGGCCGCGTAGCAGGCGACCGCGGTCGCCAGCGGGCCGAAGCGGGCGGACGTGTCCTGATCGATGTCGGTCACCCGGGCGGTGTTCGCCGGATGCCGGCCCTGCGAGACGGTGACGCTGGCGTAGGTCGAGCGGGCGATGTCGGCCTGGAGGGCGTGGTTGAACACGACGCCCGCGAGCCGGCCACGAACCGCCTTGAGGTGCGTCATGCACCGCTGGACCGCCGGCTTGGCGTCCCCGCGGGAGACGATGAGGATCGTGCTGTCGACTTCCCCCGCCGCCATCGACGCCTCGAGGCTGCCCAGGAGCGGCCCGGTGTCGAGGATGACGACGTCGAACTGGTTGCGGGCCTGCGCCACGAGGCGACGCAGCGCCGCGGGCGACAGGGCGCCCGCCTGCTGCGGCAGCGCCTCACCCAGCGGGAGCATGTAGAGGTTCTTGATGCCCGTGGGGGCGACGCATTCTTCGAAGCGGTAGTCGCCCGCCGCCTCGAGCAGCCCGACGGACGTCTCCTGCTGCCGGGCGAGGGCCTCGTCGATGTCGGGCCGCGTGGCGTAGCCGAGGTCGACGATCGCTTCCCCGATCTTCGCGCCGCTCGCCTGCGCGACGCGGAGGGCGTCCTGGATCTGCGGCTCGGTGACGAGGCCCATCTGCCGCAGCACCTGGCCGAGCCGCGGGTGGACCACGAAGCCCATCCGACGGGTCAGCCCGCCGCCGACGATGTCGGCGTCGATCAGCAGCGTCTTGCTCCCGGCGGAGGCGAACGACAGGCCCAGCGCGATCGTGAGGCTGGTCTTGCCCGAGCCCGCCGCGGGGCTGGTGATGCTGAACGCGTTGCCCGAGTGGTCCCGGCCGATCTGCAGCAGCGTGCGGACGTGGTGCACGCTGTGCGCCACGAGCACCGCCTGCTCCGGGTCGTGCAGGTCCGCGGGCAGGGTCGGGAGGATGCCCAGCAGCCGTCCATCGGGCAGGTCCATCTCGGCGTCCTCGATCCGCCGCATCCGCGGGTCCAGCAGCCCGATCAGGAAGATCACGCCCGCCCCGAAGAAGCTGCCCATCGCGCCGAAGATCACCGCCTTCTTCAGCGGCTCCGTCTCGTTCGACGGGCTGGTCGGCTCGGCGCCGGTCGAACGCAGCGTCAGCTTCCCGCCCAGCAGGCCCTGCACCTCGATCGCCTCGAGCTGGTTGTTGATCCGGGTGATCTCGGCCTGGGACTCCTCGATCCGCGACTCGATCTCCTGCGCGTCCTTGAACTTCTTCGCCATGTAGGTGAAGCGTTCCTCGGCCTGGGCGAGCTGGCGATCCACCTGCTCCTTCTGCACCTGGAGCTGCTGCATCGACATCAGCGTGCCGTTGGCGGCGATGGTGCCCATCCGCAGCTGCGCGACCCGCTGCGCGATCTGCAGGTCCGCCCCGTCGAGGTCCGCCCGCAGCGACCGCTGGACGTAGTGGTTGTCCGACAGCCCGCGGCGCTTGTTGTTCTCGATGAGCATCTCGATCTCGCGCTTGAGCTGGAGCTGCCTCGCCAGTTCCACGTCGATCGCCGCGAGTTCGTCCTGGTTCAGCCCCCGCAGGTCCTGACCGCCGGCCTGCATCGTGTTGAGCTGCCGCTCGATCATCTCCTTTTCGCTCTGGAGCTTGCCGAGGTTCTGGCTGAGGAACTCGATCTGCGGCTTGAGGATCGCCGAGCCCAGGTCGTTGCCGATCATCTCGCGGCGGAGCCGCTCGAATCGCGTCTTCTCGGCGTTGGCGTTCTGCAACTGCGTGTTGAGCAGGCTGTACCGCTGCGCCGGGCCCTCCGCCTCCTTCTCATCGAACGCCCGCTTGAACTCCGTCATCACCGAGTTCACGCCCGCCTGCGCCAGCTTCGGGTGCGGCGCTTCGAAGATCAGGTCCACCAGCAGCGCCTTGCGGTGCATGTCCGACCGCACGCCCTTGGCGAACTCGCCCAGGCTCATGCCGATCCCGGTCTCGGCCACCGCGCGCTTCCACGCGTCGGACGCCATCGCCCGCTGCAGCACGTCCCGGTCCCGCAGCAGTTGCAGGTTCGTCGTCAGCCACTCCCGCCACATCGGCTGGATCTCGCCGTCCCGGAAGATCGACGTCCGCTGGAACGGGTTGATCTCGTACTGCCCGCTGCTGGCGTACAGCGGGCGGACCGACAGGTACCCGTACGCCGCCCCCAGCCCCCCGAACACGAGGCCCACGAGGATCATCCAGTGCAGGCGGGCGCGCACGAGCGCGAAGAGCCGCTGGCGTCGCCGCCGGCTTTCCTCCTCGAGCGACATCTCGGACGTATCCGACGGTTCCGAAACCGCATCGCGAATCATCGCGTCTCTCCTGCCGTCCGCGTCGCCCCGGCGACCGTCGGCTCTCTCTGCGCTCCCCGATCACGCCCGGCCAACGGCGAGGCGGTCCGCATCATTCCGCATCATCATGTCGCCCGCGTGCCGGACACATCGGCTCGCCGGCGCGACCACGCCCCGTTCTGCGCACGAGCAGACGGGATCGACCCTACCTGTATCGGCCAAGAGCCGACGAATGTTCGCTCGCTCCCGTGCCCGGGATGAGCGACGCCCCGGAATGCCACCATCGTTATCGGTCCTGTGCCAAGGTGTAGTATTGTACCGGAACCGACGCCCAACCGAGCAGCTTGACCAGGCCAAGCAGCATGACGAACATCATCGGGATCAGCAGCCACCCCGCCGCCGCATTGATCGCCTGAGCATCCACCGCCAGGCTCACCAGCCAGATGGTCACCAGCGTCCCAAGGATCTGGTACGCCACCGCCGCCGCGGGCGCCACCCCCAGCATCAGCAGCCGCACCCACGTCTTGAGCGGCTGGCCGTACGCCAAACCGTAGGCGATCAGGAAGGTCGCTTTCAACCCCGGCACGCCCGTGGCTTTGATGATCGGCACCGCGTGCCCCCCCGCGTCGAGCCAATCCCCCCTCCGCCCCACGTCGATCCCGATCGCCTCGTACAGCAGCAGGCCCAGGTCTGCCACCGGGATCATCACCCGGTACGCCACCCACTGGTGGATGCCCCATGGCACCGGCGTCAGCAGCAGCAGCGCCCCGAAAACGGGAAGGAACAGCCGCAGCACGTCCGCCCCCAGCACCGACAGCAGGCAGCCGAAGACGATCCCCAGCCCCGAGAGGTGGACCAGCACCTGAGCGCCGAGCTGATCGCCCGCCAGCCCCATGACCCAACTGACGCCGACCACGATCGGGCCGACCCAGGTCTTCACGGGCTCGCAGAGCCGCAGCCGCTCCCGGCGGACCCACAGCAGCCACGCCGCCAGCAGGGGCGCCAGGAGCGTGGCTTCGATTTCTCCGTGCCTTGCGGCGGTCTCCCAGAGGTCCCGCCACACCCGGGCGGTGGCGAGCAGGCCGACCGCGAGCAACCCGGCCGCTCCGAGGAGGTGCCAGGGGCTCCAGCCGTTTCGCGCCAGCGTCCGCGGCGTGATCAGGGTCAGTCACTCCGGTTGACCAGCATCGGCCCTGCGCCGGAGCCCACGATCGCCTCAACCACGGTTCGGCCCTCGGGCACCACGCCCCCCGGGCCGACGAGCGAACGGACCACGACCGCGCCGGGTCCGACGACGCCGCCCTCGAGGATGACCGAGTCGTGGATCACCGCGGAAGGGTCCACCTCGGCCCCGGGCTCGATGATCTCGAACGCCGCGTGCCAGTCTTCCGCGTACGGGTCGGTGATGGCGGGCTGCCCCTTCGCGCCCCGGTGGTATTGCCGGATCGCGTCGAGGTAGTCGTCGAGCGTACGGATCGGGTGCCCGCACTGCCGGGGGCCGCGGAACACCCGCACGTCGTGCGCCTTGGCGATCAGCGGCAGCGCCTGCTCATTGAGGTCGATGAACCCGATCTTCGGCACGCTGTCGAAGGCGCCGCAGCGGACGAGCATCACCCCGGTAGGCGTCCCGTCCAGCCGGCAGGCGATCGCCACGTCCCCGCCGACCTGCGCCAGCGACTCGGCGATCTCGTGCAACGGCTCGAAGAGGATCTGCGACGCGTTGGCGATGAGGATCTGGTCGTCCGGGCCGTACTGGTCCGCCAGGTCCCGCAGCAGCCCGCCGGTCCCGCGGTACTCGAACGGGTCCTGCTCGAAGCGGGTGTCGCAGCGGCCGTTCCACGGGTTGTTCGCGGGAAGCGGGGTCGTCTTGTCGACGATGACGCGCACCGGCAGGCGCTGAACCCCCAGCCGCACCGCTGCGGACGTCAGCTGTTCGTGCCAGATGTCCATGACGGACCGGCCCGCCTCGACGGGCAGTTCCAGCAGCAGCCGCCCGCACGCCCGGCGGAGCGGGCTCGCGCGGACCGACCCCGCGAGCAACACCACGCTGCTCAGGCCCGCCAGCCGGCTGCTCGGCGGCGCCGGCGTGACCGGCGCCGGGTCGCCGAAGGTGGTTTTGGCAATCCGTAACAATCCGCGTCCTTGTTCTCCCACGGAAACAGCCCAACCCGGGGCGGCTCGCCCCGTGGGCTCACCACCCGCCTGCCATCCATTTGGGGATCACCCCGAGTCGCCCCGATGGGTTCCTATCCCGCGCGGCTTCGTTCCCGCTCCACGCCCGACGGCGGCGGTGAAGAGTAATCGTATCGCGAACGGGATGCCGTTCACAAGGTACCGCCGCGCCAGCCGCCGGGGCTCCTGCACCATCCGGTGGACCCATTCGAGGCCCAGTCGCTGCGCCCAGCCCGGCGCCCGCTTGACCTGCCCCGACAGGAACCCCAGGCTGATGCCCACCCCCAGCCACCACGTCGCGGGGAACAGCGGACGCAGCCGCTCGATCAGGTGCTCCTGCTTCGGCGAGCCCAGCGCCACGTAGACGAGGTCCGGCCGGGCGTCGCGCAGGGCCGCCTCCATCCGGGCGCACTCCTCGGGGTCCCGCTCGAAACCCAGCGGCGGGCAGTAGGTGCCGGCGATGATGAGGTTCGGATAGCGGGCCCGGAGCGCGTTGCCCGCCCCCTCCGCGGCGCCGGGCGCTCCGCCGAGGAGAAAGAGGCTCCGCCCCGCCGCTGCCGCCGCCCCGGCGAGTGAGTCGACCATCGTCGACCCGGCCACCCGCTCGGGCAGGGGCGTCCGCTGGAGCCGGGAAGCCCAGACCAGCGGCATCCCGTCGGGGACGACCAGCTCCGCCCGCGCGACCAGCTCGCCAAACGCGGGATCGACCACGCAGCGGCGCATGATGTCCAGGTTGAGGGTGACGACCCGGCCCCCGCGGCCGGCGTCCAGGGCGTGGAGGATGCGGTCGATGGCGTGCCGCTCCGTGATGGCGGCGATCCGCACCCCCATCAGCGTCACGATCGGCGCAGGGGACGGCTCCGGCATACCTGCCGCCGTTGCTTCGCCCATGTCACCGGTCAACGCCACACTCACCATCCATCTCCCACGCCTGCTATCGGTCCCCTGTCTGCCTGCCCTTGGCAAGCTTAGGCCGCAAAATGCCCTCGGGCATTCCCTGACGCCGTTTCATCGCTCCACGGCCGGTTCGGTGGGCTCCCACCGCGCCGCGAAGGTCACGCCATCCAGCCCCACCACCATCGGCTCGCCGATGAGCTGCGGCAGGCCCTGCTCCAGGGGCTCGGGCAGGAAAAACGTCCGCTCCGCCCACAGCAGCCGGTCGCCCAGCACCCACACCCGCCGCCCCTCGAGCCGCCACGCCTCGAGCGTCGCCAGCAAATCGTCCCATTCGTAGACGACGCGGGCAAAGGTGATCGGGTCGACCCATCCACGATCCTTCGCGTCGATGAGCCAGACGTAGGTGTTCCGCGGGCCAACGACCACGTCCGCCTGCCCGACGTAGTAGCGGTAGATCGCCGCCTGGTGCGGCATCCCCACCACGACCACCCGATCCTCCGGCGACAGGCGTTCCCGCACGTACCGCGACGGCGTCCGGTGGTCCTGATGGAAGGTGGCGTAGGGTAGGCGATTGATGACGGCGTGGGTCGGGCTGCGCCGGCTCGTGTGGTCGCGCAGGGCCGGCCGCACCGAGTTCCACGGTGCTGCATCGAGGCTCAGCAGCACGGCCAGGACCGCCGCGACAGCCAGCCCCCGCTCCCGCCGCGGCGCAAGCTGTGCCAGCGCGACGAAGGGCAACGCGTACGCGATGAGCAGCAGGGGGTAGACGTGGAACGTGTAGCGGGCCTCGCCCCAGCGCCAGTCCATGAGCCCCATCGCGAAGAGGGGCAGGAGCAGGCCCCCCAGAACGACCCACGCCCCCAGCGCCTCGGGCGTCCCCCGTTCCTCGTCCCGCGCCCGGCGGATCAGGAGCAGACAGCCGATCACCCCTCCCAGCAGCACGACCGGCCAGCCCGCCCGCATCCACTTCAAAAAGTAGAAGTGCAGGTCGGGATAGGTCGTCAGTCGCCACGGCGCATCCCGCCAGCCCCAGAGGTCGGTGACCATCAGGTACAGGCACCAGGCGACGAGGAGGTTGAACGCGCCGATCGCCCCGGCGAGGAACGGCCGCTCGAGCAGCCCCCGCCACGAGCGGACGAAGCACGCCAGGTAAAGCAGGCCCAGCAGCAGCGCCAGCGCCCCCTGGTGCAGCGCCGCCGCCACGATCATGCCCCCGCCGAGCAGCATCCGCCCGACCGCCCCGACCGTCGTGATCGGCGGCTGGGGCCGGCGGATGCCCATCACCGAGGCCGCCAGCCCCATCATGAGCTTCGCCTGCGGCGCCGCGCCCAGCCCGCTGCCCCGCAGCGCCTGCGTGAGCCGGTCCGTGGCGGCCCACTGGTCCGCCACCGCCGGGTCGATCGGCGGGCGGCGTCGGGCCTTGCGCACCCAGCGGAGCATCCCCCCGAGCGTGAGCCCCGCGCCCAGCGCGATCAAGGCGAACCACCAGGGGTGGTGCTCCCACGCGTGGAGCAGGTAGCCGAAGTCGGGCAGCTTGAGCGGCTGGCCCAGCGCTTTGGAAACCGACGCCACCGGCCCCGTCACCGACTCAAGCCCGCCCACCGGACGCGTCCGGCTCGGCGCCTCGAAGAGCTCGCTGATCTCCTTGAGCCCCATCCCCACGAGCCGCCACGCGAGGATCGTCGCGAACGGCAGGAGGCTGTAGACCACCTTCCGCCGCGTCGAGAACGCCCGCATCGGCAGAACGAGCAGGAAGAGCGTCCCGAGCATCACCCCCAGGTCGTGGATCGACACCGCCAGCAGCGTCGCGACCACGAACACCACCCGCGCCCAGACGCGGTCGCGGAAGAAACCCCAGTAGAACGACCACACGCCGAACATGAACAGCAGTTGGAAGAGCGTGTAGAACCGGGCGTACCTGGAGAACTCGATCTCCCACTGCGACAGCGCGATCAGGGCCGCGAGGACGAGCCCGGTCCGGCGATCGACGAGGTCCCGGCCGAGGAAGTAGGCGAGCGGGATGGCGAGCGTGCCGAAGACCGCCGCGGGCAGCCGCAGGGCGAACTCCGAGTGGCCGAGCAGCAGGGCGCTGGCGCCCTGGAAGTAGGTGAAGAGGGGGGCACGCCAGTAAAGCTGGCCGTGGTCGAGCTTTGGCACGCCGCGCTGGAGCAGCCCCTCGACCGCGAGGGCGTGAAACCCCTCGTCGACGATGAAGGGCAGGGCCCCGAGGTTCCAGAGGCGGAGGATGGCGCCGATGAGCGTGAGCGCCGCCAGCGCGCCGAGCGTCACCGCCCGCCGCCGCCGCGCCGTCTCGACACTCTCACCGACGATCTCGCTCTGGATGTCCAAGCTGTTGTACCCCGACCGCCCGTCCCGCCCGTCGGGATCATCGGCGGCGCCGGCGTGCACCTTACGAAAAAATCCCGGCGGGGAGGCACCCCGCCGGGACCAGATTCAACCGCTCAGCGTACCCCGTCCTCAGCCGACTCGCCGCCGACGCAGGCCCAGGACCCCCGCGCCGACGCCCAGGAGGGCGACCGCCGTGGGCTCGGGGATGGCCTGCCCGAACGTCCACGCCATGATCGCGTAGCCCAGGTCGCTGGGGTGGGTGCCGTCGCTGGTGCCTCGGAGGTAGTTCGTCCCGTCGAACCCGGTGATGTCGGTGTACAGGTTGGCGTTGGGGCTGATCGGGCCGTCGATCTCGAGGTCGTACTCGTTCAGCCCGTCGAGCCAGTCGACATAGCCGGTGTTGCCCGGGTCGATCATGCTCCGGACGTTCGCCATGGTCTCGCTCACCTGCTCGGCGAGGAAGTCGACCATGGCGTCGGTGATCGCGACGCGGAACATGTCGACGACCTCGATCTTCTCCTGGAAGGCCACAGGCAGGTTGCCGATCGCGCCGGCGATGCCTTGGGTCGAGGCGTAGTTGTAGTCGATGATCCGGTCGAGATCGGCGGCGTCGGCCTTGGGGATGATGCGGGCGACGAGGATCTTCTCGGCGGTGTTGAAGTCGGCGTCGGTGCGGATCGTGTCGAGCAGGCGATAGAGCTGGGCATCCGCCGACGTGCTCGTGGTGTAGTTCGCCGGGCTCGTCGTCATGGCGCCGCCCGACGAGTTGCTGCCGATGTGGAGGGTGATGATGTCGGGCCGGCCATTCGCGGCGTCATATGACCCCAGTTGGCTCACAAGGCTCTTATTGTTGGTCGTGCCGGACCCGGCATTGGGGTTGTCGGCCTCAACGCCTGGGATGCCGAAGTGGCGGCTCCAGTTGTTCTCGGGCGTGCCAGAGTAAGTCGGCAGGTCGCTGGCACTGGTCGAGGGGTTGCTCCGCTGGCCGATGAACTGCCACTCGTCGAGCGCCCCGTTCTGTTCGAGCAGGCTGTTGAGCGCCTGCCGGTAGCCCGAGCCGCCGCGGTTGCTCCAACTGGGGCTCTGCGTCGTGCCGTTGTTGCGGAACTGGGAGTCGGACGAACCGACGCCCGCGGTGATCGAATCACCCAAGGCCATGATGTTCACCGGGTCCGCCCAGGCTCCGCCGGCGGTCAGGGTGAGGGCGGCGGTGCCGAGCGCATACGGAATCAAGCTGCTCATTCGAGCCATGACGGTGGGTTCCTCTCCGCGGGTTCCGATCCGGGACGCGTCGCGACGGCGGTTCGACCCGCCGTCGCCGCGCATGCCCGTCCACCCGGGCCGGGTGGCGAGCCGGGAAGACTATGCCACATGACGCTCGGGGTTCAAGCGGTGGTGCGGTTTTGTAAAGATGGGGGTTCTGGGGCGGGTTCGGCTGGTGACACGGCATTCGTGTCGCCATCCGCGTTTTTGCCCCGCCTGAGGCCGATCGGCTTTGCCGGGACCCCCGCCACGATCGCGTAGGGTTCGACGTCCTTCGTCACCACGGCTCCCGCGCCGACCACGGCCCCCTCACCGATCGTGACGCCGTCGATCACGCGAACGCCCGCGCCGAGCCAGGCGCCGTCGCCGATGGTGACGGGCCCCTTGGAGTAGGTGCCGGCGTCGATCGGGTGGAGGTCGAGGCGGTCGAGGTGGTAGCGGGCGCCGCCGATGTAGGCTTGGCCGGCGATGAGGACCTTCCGGCCGAGGCGGATGCCGCCGGCGGAGCTGAGGGTGGTCTGCCCGCCGATGGAGCAGCCGTCGCCGATGTGGACGTAGCCCGCGTCGGTCTTGCTCTGGATGAGGCAGGCGCGGGCGATGAGCACGCCCGCGCCGAGGGTGAAGCCGCCGGTTCCGGGGACGGCGCCGCGGGCGTCGAGGAGGCAGTCGTCATCGATGGCGGTGCCGTCGCCGATGTGCATCTTGAAGGGGTGGCGGAGGGTGATGTTCCGGCCCCACTGCACGCCCCCGCCGCACCGGCCGAGGAGCCGGCGGTAGAGCGTCTTGCGGACGAGGTAGCCCGCGGCGCCGGGCGTGACCGAGCCGAGCACGGTCGCGACCTCGAAGAAGAGCAGCGGCGCAAGGCCGGGCCGGCCGACGAAGAAGTCGGCGTACTTCCGCAGCGCCGACGCCTTCGCGTCGCCGAGGGTGTCCATGGCCGACTCTTTGTGCACCTCGCGGGTCATGCCGGGTTCCCGTGGAGCCGCGGCCTCTTCGCCGCGAGGTCGCGCAGGAGCCCATCATAAAACGTGACGACGCGTTCGAGCGAATACGCGCGCTCCGCGTGCGCCCCGAGCGCCTCGCCGCTCCGCGATCGCAGCGCCGCGTCCTTCATCATCCGCCGCATCCCGGCCGTGAGCGCGTCGGCATCGCGTGGCGGGACGAGGATCGCGCTCTCCCTCGACGGCAGCGCCGCCGCCGTCTGCGGGATGTCGCTGGCGACCAGCGGCAGGCCGCACATCATGGCCTCGAGGAGCGCGTTGCTCAGGCCCTCGTCGAAGTGGGTCGGCTGGACGAAGACGTCCGCCGCGCGGAGGTAGTCCTCGACGTTCCGCACGTTCTCGTGGAAGCGGGCGGCGTCGGCGAGGCCGTGCTCCGCCGCATACCGCTTCAGTTGCCGCTCGGTCTCATCCGACCGGCCCTTCTCCGTCCCGCCGAGGACGATCCCCGTCGGCGGCGGGTCCGCCTCGCGATGCAGTTGCCCGAGCGCCTGGAGGAACGCCAGGTGATTCTTCTCCGGGACGTAGCGGCCGGTGGTGATGAAGACCACCCGATCGCGGGGCAGGCCGAGGCGGTCGCGCAGCGCGGCCCGCTCGTCGGGCGACGCGGGGCGGAACCGCGCGGGGTCCGCGCCGCCGACGCAGAGGGTGGCGTTGTCGAGGCCGTAGGAGCGGATGCGGTCGTAGACCGGCTGCGACTGGGCGACGATGGCGTGTGCGTTGCGGAGCGCGGCACGCCACAGCGGCGGGGGGGTGAGCAGCTTGCCAAGCGTCCGGCCGGCGGTCGGCGACCGCCAGGTGAGCATGCCGTCGAACATGTTCAGCGCCGTCGCCCGCACCGCGTAGGGCGTGCCGGTCGCGCGACAGGCCAGGTAGGCCGGCAGCAGGTCGGTCACGAGCGCCGTCGGCACGGCGAGCACGGCCGCCACCTCGCGATGGCGCCTGAGCCACCGCACCGCCCCCGTCATGCACCGCAGCTTCGACACGACCCGCTTCGGGTGGTCGCCCAGGCGCAGGACCCGCACGCCGTCACGGGTCTCTTCCGCCGGGAGGTCGGGCGTGACGCGGCGCGTCAGCACCGTGATGGCAAACCCGCGTCGGACGAGCCGACTCGCGACCTGATGCACGACCTGCTGTGCGCCACCAACGATCGGCACGTAGCTGTCGATGAGGATCGCGATGTGAAGCGGCCCGTTCATGCCTCGCCCCCGGCGCCGCGCCGACGCGCGAGCGCATGGAAGATGACGCCCTCGACGCGCTCCGTCACCCGTCGCCAGTTGTAGGTGGTTTCGATCACCCGCCGGCCGCGGTCGCGCATCGCGCGGCGGAGCGGTTCGTCCGCGTGCAGGGCCTGCAGGTAGGCGACCAGCGTCTCGGGCGTCCAGTCGTCGACGCGGCCGGCACCGGCCTCGCTCAGCACCTGCTCCATCGGCTGGCCGGGCGAGCAGACGGGGACGCAGCCGCTCGCGAGGTAGTCGAAGAGCTTGAGCGGCGACACGCCGTCGGCGCGGTAGTTGTAGAGCGTGAGCCCGACGTCCATCGCCGCGAGGTAAGGCGGCAGGTCGGGGTAGGCAACCGGGCCGTGCAGCACGAGCGACCGCGGCGGGGGCGAGCCGAACATCTCACCCGTCCGCCCGATGGCGTGCAGACGCAGCGGGAGCCGGCGCCGATCGATCAGCCGCGCGGCCCGCTCGATGAGGCCCGCGTCGTGCACGGAGTTGGCGTGACTGCCGATCCACGCGACGCGGAGCGGGTCGCCCGGGCGCCGCTCGAGGCCCGGGGGCGGCGGGAGGTCCGGGCGGAACAGGTCCGGGTCGGAGCCGTTCTGGATCGTGACGCAGTGGCCGATGCCCAGGAGGTCGCGGAGCTGCCCGGTCACGACGTCGGTCACGCCGATGGCGGCATCGACGCGGCGGGCGAGCCGGCGGAACGCCGCGACGTGCCGCCGGATCTCCTCGTCGCTGCGCTTGCGCTCGAGGAGGGAGACGGTAAGCGCGCGGTTCTGCTCCCACACCACGGCGGTGCGGCGCGGGATGAGCAGCCGCTGCGGCCAGCCGGTCAGCGTCGCGGGCATGGCGGGCGCCTCGGCGGGACGCATGTAGACCACGTCCGCCCACCGCAGCAGCCGCGCGACCGAAAACGGCGAGCGGGAGCGGACATCCGCCGCGGGGTTCTGATCCGGCCGGAGCGTGACGACCTCGTGGCCCCGCTCGCGGAGGTTCCGCACGAGCTGGTAGACGTGGACGTGGTGCCCGTCGGTCGGCGGGTACTTGATGCGGGCGCCGGGGAAGAAGATGCGGAGCCGTTCGCTCATCGCGCCGCTCCCGGCGGGGCGGGGGGCCGTGACGCGGCGGCCTCGCGACGCCCGCCGAGCAACGCGCAGACGACGCGCCAGTACCTCCGGCAGAGCGCGTCGTAGGCGTCCTTTGCCGGCCCGCCCGCGACGTCGGCGCGCACGAGCAGCGGCTCCGCCGAGAGGAGGTCGGCGTCGCGCGCTGCGCGGACCGCACGCACCGCCGCCCGGTCCCGCGGCAGGTCGGGCAGCCGGCGGAGCAACGCGCCCATCGCCCCGAGGACCTGCCGACCGTGCCCCTTCTTCACGAGCACGGCGCACTGCAGCAGCGCGTGGAGCGTGATCATCGGGCCGATGAGCAGCAGCGTCCGCTTCTGGTAGTTCTTGAGCATCAGGTGCCAGCCGTTGCAGAGCTGGCGGTGGAAGAGGTTCGTGCCGCGGGGCGTGCAGTTGTGGAGGACCCGCGCCGCGCCCGCCTCGACCACGCGGCGTCCCGTGACGCGGACGCGGTGGATGAAGTCGCCATCCTCCTTGCAGACGAAGTAGCGCACGTCGAACAGCCCCGCCCGGATGCCGGCCTCCGGTCGCATGAGCAGCGCCACGCACGGGGCGCAGCCGACGTCGGCGTCCGACTCATCCCGCTCGCTCGCGTGCCGGCCCTGCCAGGGGATCGTCGCCTCGGCGAGGAAGTGCAGGCCGACACCGGCGTACTGGATCGTGTCCGGCGCTTCGCCGTAGAGGCAGACGGGGGAGACGACGCCGATGCGCGGATCGCTCTCGATCGCGCGGCGCATCGCCGGGAGCGCCTCGGGCGTGAGCTGGGCGTCGCTGTCGAGCAGCAGCAGCAAGGGCGTGCGGCAGCCGGTGATCGCCTGGTTGCGGCTCGGGCCGGGGCCGACGTTCTCGCTCTGCCGCACGATCCGCACGGACGGGTACTCCCGCTCGACAAACGCGACAGAGCCATCGGCGCTCGCGACGTCGTAGAGCGTGATGCTCGATTCGGGACAGCCCGCCTCGCGGAGCGCGCGGAGGTTGCGGGGCAGCTTGTCGTTCGTCAAGCCGTTGAAGGAGCAGATCGCGACGGTGACGCCATCCCACACGCTCATGCGCCCCCCGCCGTGTGTGACGCCGCGGCGGCCTCGATCGGCAGCGCGTCGTAGAAGTCGTACAGGCGGCGTTTGAATGCCGCGTGGCTGTACTCGGTTTGGGCGCAAGCCTTGCCCGCCTGGCCGAGGCGCCGCCGCAGGTCCGGATCGTCAATGAGCCGGGCCATGCCTTCCGCCATCCCGAGGGGGCTGGGGTCGACGAGCAGCGAGATCCCGTCGTGCAGCACCTGCGTGTGCGTCGGGAGGCGGGTGGCGAGCACGGGTCGGCCCGAGTGGAGGTAGCTGTAGACCTTCATCGGGGTGTTGCTGCCCTTGATCCGCGGGCTGACCAGCACATCGGCGTGGGCGAGGACGTGGCCGAGTTGGCGGAGCGGGACCGGGCCTGTGAAGCGGACGCGGCCGGCGTGGTGAAGGTCGCTGCACTTGCCCCGATAGGCCGCGATCTGCGCCTCGTCGCCGCCGACGACGACGAGCGTGGCATCGTCCCGCTCGGCGGCGACGAGCGCGAAGGCGTCGAGCATGAGGTCGACGCCCTGGTACCGTTCGAGGTTGCCGACGTAGAGCAGCTTGACCCCGCCGGGCGTCGTGAGCGATTCGGGCAGCGGTCCGTCGGCCATGCCGGTGTTCGGGACGTCGGGCAGCAGCGCGACATGGGCCCGGGGGTCGTAGGCCTTCGCGGCGTCGACGAGCGCCTGGCAGACGGCCAGCACGCCCGCGGCATCCTTCACCGCGCGGCGCTCCAGCGCCTCGAACACCCGCGCAACCGGGCGGAAGAGCGCGTTCTTCTCGACGATCTGCGCGCTCATCAGCGAGTCCATGTCGAAGACGAACGGCGTGCCGTGGCGGCGGCGGATGAGGTTCGCGACGAACGCGCCCTCCTCGACGCCGTGGACCAGGTCGTACCGGTTCATCCTGGCGAGACGCAGCGCGTCGGCGACAAACGTCGTGTCGCTCAGCAGCTTCTGCCAGCTCGGCCCGGGCGGCACGCGGCGAACGAACGGCGACCGCCGCGCGCGGCGGTGGGTCACCCGCGGGATCGCCACGTCTGCCCCGAACGGATACGTGAGCAGGTCGATGTCGTGGCCCGCCTCGGCGAGCGCCTCGACCACGAGGCGGATCGCGATCGGCGTGCCACGCTCCTCGAAAAACGGCTGGGGCGCGAGGAAGAGGATCTTCATCGCACCGGCTCCCGCGTCGCCCGCATCACCACGGGCGAGCCGAGCCACCGCGTCACGCCCGCCCACCGCAGCGGCGCCTCGAGCGCCCGCGACGCCCCAGGGCTGCGGAGCACGCGGTGGACCACCATCGGCAGTGCGAACTGCGGCCGCAGCGTCACGTGCGGGAACCCCGCCTCGCGGAACACACCGGCGACATCGCCGCGGCTCTGGAGCGCGAACGGCCGGGTGTTGCGCTCGACGCGCTTCTTCGCCTCGAAGAGCGGCGCGGCAATCGCGTTGAGGCTCCGCGTCGCGGCGAAGTCGACGATGACGGCGTGCCGCGCCACCCGGCAGAGGCCGCGCACCAGCCGGGGCCAGTCCGCTACGTGAGCCATCAGCCGGAACGCGAGTACGGCGTCAAACGATCGGTCCGGAAAAGGCGGGTCGAGGATGTCACCCGTCACGAACGGCACCTGGGCCTCGCTGAACACGCGGCGGACGCGCTCGCCGCACGCCTCCCGGCTGCCGAGCACCTTGACCCGGTGGCCCGCCGCGGTGAGCGGGGGCGCGAGCTGGTTATGGCCGCCGCCGACGTCGAGCACGCTCCCGCCGCGCCACGGCGTCAGCAACTCCAGCGTCCGCTGCGCCTGCACGTCGAGCATCCAGGCGCCGGTGGGTCCGGCGAAGCGAGTCGCGTAGTCGTCGCTCGACGACGCGACGTCCGCCTGCTCAGCGCCCGCCTCGTGCGGGACGTCCCGGGATGGTTCGCTGCCGGTGTTCAACGTCAGAGCAGCCCCTGCTGAAAGTACCACTCGGCCGTGCGTCGCATGCCCTCGCGGACGCTCACCCGAGGGTCGAAGCCCAGCTCGGTGCGGGCGCGGGTGATGTCGAAGGCGCGATTCTTGACGAAGAACTCGCTCCGCCGCCGGTGCAGCGGGGGGTTGATCCCCAAGGGTTTGCAGAGCGCCTCGCAGATCACGGCGGCGCCGATCAGCGGCGCGATCGGGAGCTTCAGTCGCGGCGGGGGGACCGCCACCGCCTCGGCGACGATCCGCGTGAGGCTGTTGAGCGTGACGTACTCGCCGCCCGCGAGGATGAAGGCCCTGCCGAGGATGCCCGGCCGCTCGCCGCAGAGGAGGATGCCTTCGACGAGGTCGTCGATGTAGATCGGGTGCCAGAGCGTTTCGCCGCTGCCGAACATGATGAATCGGCGGCGGCGGATGCTGCGGAAGAGCTTGAGGAATCGCGTGTCGCCCGGGCCGTAGATGCCCGCGGGCCGGAAGATGACGCCCGGCACGCCGCCGACCGGCCGGGTGAAGGCGTCCTGCGCCGCCATCTCGCCCGCGAGCTTCGAGCGCTGGTAGACGTCGCCGGGGTTGAAGGGCGTTGTCTCCCGGGCGGGGATCTCCTTCACGTCGCCGTGGACCCCGATGGTGCTGCAGTGGACGGTGCGTTCGACACCGTGCTTTCGGGCCGCGTCGATGACGTGCTCCGTCCCGCCGAGATTGACGTCGTAGTAGTAGCTGTCGGGGTGCCCGGCGGTGCGGAAGAGCGCGCCGACGTGGTAGATGCGGGAGCAGCCCTCGGCGGCGCGGGCGACGTCCGCGGCGTTCGTCAGGTCGCCCTCGATCAGCTCGACGCCGTCCAGGTCTTTCGCCCGGGCCGCCGACCGCACGAGGGCGCGGACGCGGTGGCCCCGGCGGCGGAGCTCGCGGGCGAGCGCCCCGCCGGTGAAGCCGGTCGCGCCGGTGACGAACGCGGTGTAGGGCTGCGGGGTGCTCATGCGTGGTGGGCGGGGGCCGGGGTGTCGGGGAATCGGTCGGCGTGCCAGCCGAACCGGTCGCGGAGCAGGGCGGACGCCTCGGCGTGGCCGCGGGGCGTGACGCCCCAGTCGGTCCGCCGCAGGAGCAGGTCGTCACGATACACGACGGCCTCCTCTTCGACGATCGCCGCGATCGCCGCCGCCGGAGCGCCATCGGGCCCGGGCCAGTCGGTGGGGATCGCGGCCGCGGGGGTCGGACGCGGCGCGTGCCGCGACTCGGGCAGCATCGGCAGCGCCCGCCGCAGCGCCCGCTCGGCCTCGAGCCGCGCGGTCGTCAGCTTCACGACGGCGGTGCTGAACAGCCCGGCCGGGCCGCCGCGCTCCGCGTGATCGACAAACGTCGAGCGATGCGCGGTGTGGTCTGGGCCTTCGCGCGCCGCGGGCAGGATACCCGCAAAGACGCGGACCACCTGCGCCGGGCTCAGCGTCAGCCCCGGCACCGCCGCGCACAGGTCCGCGAGGAACTCGGCGATCTGCGCCTCGCTCGCTTCCGCCGGCCGGGTGGGGTCGTCCCAGCGGGTGTGGTAGGTGCCGGCAAACAGGCGTCCGTCCCACGGCAGGACGAAGTACGTCCGCGCCCCCGGCCGCCGCGGCGTCAGCGCGACCGCGGCACGCGACAGCGGCGGGTGATCGATCAGCAGGTTGAACGCCAGCGACGGCGGGAACAGGTCGCGGTGGTCCCGATCGAACGCGGCCGCGACCTCCCGGCACCACGGGCCCGCACCGTTGATGACGATCGGCGCCCGGAACGCGACGCTGTCGCCCGTCACCCGATCGACCGCCTCGACGCCGGCGACGCGGCCGTTCTCGACGATGAGCCCGCGGGCGGCGACGTAGTTGAGTGCCGTTGCACCCAGCGCGCACGCCCAGCGGGCGATCTCGATCACGACGCGCGGCGAGCAGGTCATCCGCCCGTCCCACCATCGCGCGACCGCCCGCAACCCGTCGCGATCGACCCGCGGGAAGACGCCGACCGCCTCGTCGGGCGACAGCATCGACCCCGTAGGCAGGTGGTTCTGCGGCGGCACGCCCACGTTCCGTCGCGCGGAGAGCGTGTCGTTCATCAGCATCGCGGCGCGGAACACGCTCGGCTTCCGCATCCCGTCGCCGTAGAGCGGCATGAGGCACTCGAGCGGCTTCACGAGATCGGGGAAGTGGCGCATGAACCAGCGGCGTTCCGCGACGCTCTCGCGGTAGCGGGACAGGTCCATGTGCTGCAGGTAGCGGAGCCCGCCGTGCACGATGCGGAGGCTGTTCCAGGAGGTGGCGCCGCCGAAGTCGTCTCGTTCGAGGAGCAGGACGCGGAGGCCCCGCTGCGCGGCTTCGAGCGCGACGCACACGCCGAAGAACCCCCCGCCGACGGCGATGAGGTCGTAGCGCCCCGCCGACGCCCGGGCGGGGTCACGTTCGATGCGCGGGTTGGGCGTCGTGCGGGTCACGTGCGTTCTATGCCTTGCGGCCCCCGTTGAAGCGTTTGCGCCACTGCATGTGCGCCTGGTTGCGGAGGAAGCGCAGCGGGCTTGTCAGCTCGCCATAGGTGCGCGGCTGGGCCGTCAGGCCGCGCAGGGCTTCGCGGGCCGCCGCGGCGGGCCGGTCCCCTCGTTCAATCGGCTGATCGAGGACGAGGCCGTAGCTCCCCGCACGCGACTGCTCGCTCGCGATGGGCAGGGGATCGGTGCCGGGCAGCATCCACTGGCCACGCTCGATCGCGCGCGTGAGCAGCGCGGGCATCGCGCTGCCGCGGAGGCGGCCGCCGTTGTCGCCGACGAAGAGGCGTCGTCCCGCCGATTCCTCCAGGATGCTCTCGACCATCCGGCCGCGCTGCCCCGCCCACTTCCCGATCCCCCAGGGAAGGAGCGGGAGGCCTCCGGCGTTCTCGATGTCCCGGATCGTGTCGCCCACGGGTTGACCGTCCGCGAACGACGTCTTGCAGAGCAGGGACAGCACCTCGATCCCGCTCCGGGCCACGATCTGTCGGCCCGCGACGAGGAGGATGCGTGTCCCTCGCCGCTCGAACCAGAGCGACTCCGGCTCTCCTGTTGCGACCCGTTTCCAAGCGTCTACCGCCTCGACCCGAGCGAGTTCGTTGAACGCGTCCTCCTGCGACCGCTCCGCGAGCAGGAGCGCGCCGCCGCTCTCGGAGCCGTGCCGGGCGAAGTTGGCCGCCGCGCCATCGAGGAACGCGGCGCGATCGTACGCGGGATACACGTGGACGTGGGCGTCGACGAGGATCATGCGGCACCCCCCAACGCCGTCGCCCGGCGGGAACGGATTTCGAGGAGCCCCGCGACGGCGGCGACGATCAGCACGAACAGCCCCTCGTTCACCGCCGTGTGGTAGTGCAGGTCCCACCGGCCCGGGTCGGACCAGTGGATGCCCGTGAACAGGGAGAACGGTGCGCGGATGCGGGTGTCGGTGATCGGCCAGAGGAGCATGATGCCCCGGCCGCTCGTGAGGGTGTCCATGAGCAGGTGGACCCAGTAGCACCCGACGCCCAGCAGCATGAGCCGCGCCCCGCTCAAGAGAGGTCCGACGGCCGCGCGTGCCGCCACGGCGAAGAGGCAGCCGCCCGCCACCCCCGCGATCAGGCTGTGCGTCCACGCCCCGTGCGCCTCGTGCGCGCTGAACCCGGTGAAGAGCGGGATGGCGAAGTCGGTGTCGGGCACGCAGAGCACGAGCGTGACCAGCGCGTAGAACCCGAGCCACCGCGGCCACGACAGCCGCGCGCGATCGCCCGCCGGGGTCAGCGGCGGCGCCAGAAGCGCAACGGCGGCGTGGGCGATGGGGGAGGGCATGGCATGGCCTCGGAGTCTCGGGGGGCCGGGGTCATCGGGTCAGCGTCGGCTCCAGCGGGACGCGCGGCGCTGCCGCGCCCGCCCCCGCCGCGCCTCGCCCCGTCGCGTCTCCCCCGCGGAACGTCCGGCGGACCTTGTACGGGAACCGGCCCTGGCTCTCGTGATACACCCGCATCAGCAGCTCCGACAGCACGCCCATCATGAGGAACAACACGACCATCAGCGACGTCATCATGCCGCAGAGCACGAACACGTTGTTGTTCAGCCGCAGCGGCTTGCCGTCTTCGGTCAGGAAGCCGAACTTCTGCACGATCACCACGACCGCGAGCAGCAGGGTGATCGCGACGAACACCATCGAGACCTTCCCGAAGAAGTAGATGGGTTTCGTCAGATAGTCGCCCATGAACTTCACGGTCAGCAGGTCGAGCAGAACCTTGACAGTGCGCTTCAGGCCGTACTTGCTCTTGCCGGCGGTACGGGCGCGGTGGTGAACGACCTGCTCCGTCACGCGGGCGCCGCGCCACTTGCAGATCGCCGGGAGGAACCGGTGCATCTCCCCGTAGAGCCGGACGTCCTCGAGCACCTCGCGGCGGTAGGCCTTGAGCGAGCAGCCGAAGTCGTGGATCTCGGTCGTCCACGTCAGCCGCTTGATCAGCTTGTTCGCCAGCACCGACGGGAAGCGGCGCGAGAGCAGCTTGTCCTGCCGGTTCTTCCGCCAGCCCGAAACGATGTCCCACGAGTCGGGCGCCGGCTCGTCGAGTGCGGCCACGAGGCGGGGCACGTCGCGGGGGTCGTTCTGCCGGTCGCCGTCCATCGGCACGATCACCGAGCCCCTTGCCGCGTGGAAACCGGCCGACATCGCGGCCGTCTGCCCGAACCGGCGGGTCAGCTCGAGCACGCTCACCCGCGGGTCGTCCTTCGTCGCCTGCGTGAGCCGCGGCACGGTCTGGTCGTCGCTGCCGTCGCTGATGAAGATCACCTCGTACCGCAGCGGCTCGGCGTCCATCATCTCGCGCAGCTCGTGGTACAGCGGGACGACGTTGTCCTCCTCGTTGAGCAGGGGGATGACGATCGAGACGTCCACGTGTCCCTCACCGTTTCGAGCGGTTTCGCTCATAGCTGCTGCACTCTCACGACCCATCACGCCACCCCCAACGTCGCATCGCGCCGCGGCGGGGCCTCATCCGTCGGCGACCACCGTGGCCGCTGCCGCTCGTTCAGCGCTGCCGTCGCGCGGCGCTTGCCCCGGATCAGGCACGACCACTGGTACCGCCGGAGGAACGCGCGGAACGCCGGGTCGTCGTACCGCTCGTCGCGCGCGATCAGGCTCCGCACGTACCCCCACCACATCGCCGCGCCGCCGATCACCACCGGCGGCCGCGTCATCCGGAACACCGCGCTCGCCGTCATGTACGCCAGCGAACTGCCCATGAAATACTGCCCGAACCCGTGGCGGACCCGCCCGGTGAGGATCCCCTTGTGGCTCGATCCCATCGGCCGCAGGTGCAGGAACCGCAGCTCCGGCGCGTCCCACGAGCAGGCGATCCAGCCGAACATCCGGCAGCGGTGGCAGTCGATCCCGTCCCACATCACCTGCCGCACGAACCCGCCGATCTGGCGGAAGCACGCCGTGCGGTAGAACTTGATCATCCCGACCGACATCTCGTCGCCGCACGCCTCGCTGACGTACCCGCTCACGTCGAACGCGTCGCCACCCGCCGCGAGCGATTCCTCCCGCGTCGGCACCGGCTCGCCCCGCAGCGCCTGCGGCGGGAAGAACGGCTTGCCGCTGCACGTCCCGATCCGCGGCTCCGCCTCCATCCGCTCCATCAGCGTCTCGAAGTACCGCGGCGGCAGGTCGAGGTCCAGGTCCAGCTTGCAGACGTAGTCGAACTCGTCGGCTGCGATCGTCTCGTAGCCCGCATAGAAGGCGTCGATCACCCCGGGGCCCACCTTCCGCTTGCCCCGGTTCTCGCGCGTCACGATCCGGATGTAGGGAAACCGCGCCGCGTACTCCGCGAGGATCCGCGGCGTCTCGTCGGTGCTCCCATCGTCCACGATGACCCACAGCGAAGGCGGCACGCTCTGCGACGTGACGCTGTCGAGCGTCCGCCTCGCGTACTCCGCCTCGTCACGCGTCGGGCTGATCAGCGCGTACCGCCTCATGCGCTCACCCCGTATCGCCTGCACCACCACAGCAGCACGAAGATCGACCAGATCCGCGACCAGTAGAGGCCCGTCGAGCCCGCTTCGAAGGCGGCCCACAGCCGCGCCACCGCCCCGGGATTCAGCCCCGCCTGCCGGCACAACCCCTCGTCGCGGAACGTGTCGGCCACCCGATCGCGAAGCCCCTGCCGGCACCACGTCTCGATCGGGAGCACGAAGCCCGACTTCGGCCGGTCGAAGATCGCCGGGTCCAGCCTCGACAGCGCCAGCTCGCGCAGCAGCCGCTTCGACCGCGGCGGGCTGAACCGCGTGTCCGCGTCGAGCCCCGCCACCGCCTCCACCACCTCGTGGTCCAGCAGCGGCACCCGCGCCTCGAGCGCCACCGCCATGCTCGCCGCGTCGGTGTCGCGCAGCAGCCGCTCGCCGATGAACATCGACAGCTCGAGCATCGACACCGCGTGCAGGTCGGGGTCGCCCGCGATGAGCGCGTCGAGCTCCGCCGCGCGACCCGGCGGCAGGCCGTAGACGGTCCCGTTGCCGTTCGAGTGGCCGTGCCCGTTCGCGCCGGCGCGCAGTTCGGCGAGGAACTCGCTCGTGAAGAGCGCGTAGGACACCTGGTAGAGCCCCAGCGTGTCGCCGCGGGTCGCGAGCACGTCCGGCAGCTTGCCCCACCGCGTCTGAGCGGGCATCCCGCCGCTGGAGCCGCCGCCCTTCGCCGCGGCGACCGCCTTCGC
The DNA here is from genome assembly GCA_964555075.1 of uncultured Phycisphaeraceae bacterium. Taxonomy (GTDB): domain Bacteria; phylum Planctomycetota; class Phycisphaerae; order Phycisphaerales; family Phycisphaeraceae; genus CAZKRE01. The sequence continues at coordinate 28,472 of CAZKRE010000002.1, read as the reverse complement.
CACCGGGCGGGGCATCCACCCCAGCCGCCGGCTCCACCTCGCCGCCGCGGGCACGTCCACGAAGCTGCGGTAGCCGCCGAACAGCTCGTCGCCACCCGTGCCCGCGAGCGCCACCGTCACCCCCGCCTCACGCACCGCGCGGCTGACGAAGTAGGTGTTGATCGCGTCGAACGTCGGCTGGTCGATCGAGTCGAGCGCCGCGTCGAGCTGCGACTTGAACGCGTCCTCCGTGAGCGGGATCAGCCGGTGCCGCGTGCCCAGTTGGTCCGCGACCCGCTGCGCGTACCCCGACTCGTCGTACTCGCTCTCGCCGAAGCCGATCGTGAACGTGTGGACCTGGCCCCCATCGCCCCCCCGCGCATCGACCGCCAGCGCCGCGACCGCGCTCGAGTCGATCCCGCCCGAAAGGAACACGCCCAGCGGCACGTCGGAAATCAGCCGCAGCCGCACCGCTTCCCGCAGCTCCCGCCGCACGTCCTCAACCGTCGCCTTCCGCTTCGCCGCCTTCGGAACCGACCAGTACCGCTCCGGCGTCGGCATCGCCCGGCCCGCGTCGATCGTCACCCGCGTGCCCGGCGGCAGCAGCTCGATCCCACGCACCAGCGTGTTCGGCCCCGGCACGAACCCGTTCCACAGGTACGACGCCAGCCCCACCGGGTCCAGCTTCCGCTCGACCAGCCCCGACTCCAGCAGCGAACGCATCTCCGACGCGAAGACGAGGCTCGTCCCGCCGCCCGCGTGCTCCACGGCCGTGTAGTACAGCGGCTTGATCCCCAGCCGGTCCCGCGCGATGTGCAACTGCCGCGCCCGCGGGTCCCAGATCGCGTAGGCGAACATCCCCCGGAACCGCTCGACACACGACGGGCCCCACTGCACGTACGCCTTGAGGATCACCTCCGTGTCGCAGTCGGACGTGAACGCGTGCCCCAGCGGCCGGAGCTCGTCGCGGATCGCCTGGTAGTTGAAGACCTCCCCGTTGAACGCGATCACGCAGCCCGTCGACGGGTCGTGCATCGGCTGGGCGCCCGCCGCCGAAAGGTCCAGGATCGCCAGCCGGCGGTGCGCCAGCGCCGCGCCCAGGCCGTCGTCCGTTGCCGGGCTCTGCCACCACCCCTGCCCGTCCGGCCCGCGGTGCCGCTGCGCAGCGTCGGCCGCCCGCACCGCGTCCGCGATGCGCCGGTCGATGAATCCCACGGCTCCGGCGATGCCACACATCCGTTTACCTCATTCCCCCCGGTTCGCCGCCGCCACCGGCGTGGCACGGCCCGCTTCGTCTATCGGTTCGATCTTGCCGCGCTCCCCGCCAGCCGTTCCCGCGGCCGCCGCCTCGCCACCCTCGGCGACCGCCTCGCGGATCAACCCGCCCAGCCGGCCCGCCTCGATCACCACGTCGTGCAGCGCCGCCACCCGCTCCCGACCCGCGCGGCCCATCCGGTGCAGCTCCGACGGGTCCGCCCGCAGCACGGCCTCCATCGCCTCCGCCAGCCGCTCCACGTTCCCCGCCGGCACCAGCCAACCCGTCTCCCCCGGCACGACCAGTTCCGGGACGCCCGCGATCTGCGTCGTCACCACCGGCCGCTCCACCGCCAGGCTCTCCATGATGACGACTGGCAGCCCCTCCGCAAAACTCGGCAGCACCAGCGCCCGGCTCTCCGCCAGGTCGCGCAGCACCTCGTCGTTCTTCCGCCAGCCCGTGATCCGCACCGTGTCGCCCAGCCCCAACTCCCCGATCAGCCGCTCCAGCTCGCCCCGCAGCTCCCCGTCGCCCACCAGCACCAGCTCGAACGACAGCCCCTTCGCCTTCACCTGCGCCGCCGCCTGCATCAGCAGCAGGTGCCCCTTCTGCTCGCACAGCCGCCCGACGCACACCAGCCGCCGCGCCGCCGGCACCGGCTCCCCCTTCGCCTGGAGGAACGCGTGGTCCAGGCCGCACCGCACGATCGCGATCTTCTCCCAGTGACGATGCGCCACCCACCGGTAAAGCTGGCTCCGGCAGAAGTCCGAGATCGCCGCCACAAACGCCGCCCGCCCGATCTTCTCCGGGTAGTTCAGCACCGTCGCGCGGTCGAAGTCCTCCGGCCCGTGCACCGTGAAGCTGTAGCCCGGCCCGCCCAGCTCGTGGGCGAGCATCACAATCTCCGCCGCGTTGCTCGCGAAGTGGGCGTGGACGTGCCGCGCCCCCGTCTGCCGCAGCCACCGCGCCAGCACGCACGCCTCCGCGAGGTAGAACAGGTGCCAGAGCGTCGGCTTGTCCGACCGCTTCGCCAGCCGCAGCGCGAGCCCCAGTGTCCGCAGGAACCCCGCCGGCCGGGTGAACAGCGTCCCCAGCACCGCCGACAGCATCACCCCCGGCCGCTTCACGTACCGCGTCCGCCCCGCCTCCTCCAGGTCCGCGCGGTCCACCAGTTGGCCCGGCCACGGCTCCACCGCGTACCGATCCACGGCAAAGCCCTGCTCCTCCAGCGCGGCGATCTCCCGCCGAATGAAGGTCAGGCTGACCATCGGATACCAGTTGACTAAGTAAGCAATCCGCATCTGCATCCAAGCCGCTCGCGGCTTCGCGAGGCCGTTCACCGGCCCCACGCTCACCGCCACACCTCCCGTACCCGCTCCACCACCCGCATCACCCCAAGCGTCACCTCCAGGGGCAGCGTCGGGCTCTCCACGAGCCCCGCCCGCACGCACCGCGTCACCTCCGCGGCCTCGTGAACGTAGCCGTTCCCCTCGTACGGAACCCGGATCGTCCGGGATCGCGGCCGCAGCGCCGCATGCAACCGCCGGGCCAGCGGGTGGTGCCGCAGCCGCTCCTTCAATCCAGCCGGGCCGATCCCGCCGCCCGCTGTCACTCTCATCGGCTCGATTGCCGCCAGGCCCAGCGTGTCGGGCCGACAGAGCGGCTCGCCCACCGTCAGCCGCCCGGTTGTACCCATCAGGACGGCTGCGTTGGCGCCGTAACTCGTCAGGGTCGTCCCCAGCATCGCCACCTGCCCGCCCGCGAACCGTAGGAGCACCGCCGTGTGCTCGTCCACCCCGTCCACCGGCGTGGTCATCGCCACCACGTCGGTCGGCTCGCCGAACAGCCGGCAGGCCAGGTGAATCGGGTACACCCCCCGGTCGAGGAGGGCGCCGCCGCCATCGGGCTCGAACAGCCGCTGGCCCGGCTCGCGGACCGTCGGCACGCCGAAATCCGCGCTCATCATCCGCGGCTCGCCGATCGCGCCCTCCTTGACCAGCTCGACCGCCCGCGCGATCGCCGGCACGAAGTGCATCCACATGGCCTCCATGCAGAACACCCCGCGCGCCCGGGCCGCCGCCACCACCCGCTCCGCGTCGGCGGTGCTCGTCGCGAACGGCTTCTCCACCAGCACGGCCTTGCCCGCCTCGATCGCCAGGAGCGCGTGCGCCGCGTGCTGCGCCGCCGGCGTCGCCACGTAGACGACGTCCACCTCCGGGTCGGCCACCACCGCCTCGTACGCCGCTTGCGGCTTCGCCCCAAACCCCGCCGCAAACCGCTCCGCCCGCTCCCGCGACCGCGACCCCACGCTCACCAGCCGCGCCCCCGGCACGAGCCGCAGCGCATCGGCGAACTGCACCGCGACCTCGCCCGCGCCGATGAAGCCCCAACCCACCGTCCGCGCCGCCTCGCTCATCGTGCCACCCCCCCGACGGGAGCCTCGTGCGTTGCCCACGGCATCGGCTCGATCGGATCGAACGTCGACTTCACCTCGTGCGTGCAGCTCGACTTCCCCGCGTACTGCGTCGCCAGCGTCAGTTCCGTCACGTGCAGCGCAAACCGGCCGTTCAATCGGCACGCCCGGTCCTGCTCGATCGACTCCGCCAACTCGTCCACGCCGCGGAGGAAGTCGATCACCTGCGCGCCGCCCGACCGGGGCCACGGCAGCGGCCCCCGAAGCAGCGCCAGCTTCCGGGGCAGCGGGCTGAGCATCGACTTCCGCCGGATCGTGAGCCACTTTCGGAAGTACACCTTCGACCTGATCGACCACGACTCGGGCGTATACAGCACGCCCCGGTCGCCGATGATTCGCAGGTGGTGGTCGTGTGGCGCCACGATGCTGTTGGTCATCCGCGCCACGACCCCGTTCGCGAACGTCACGCACGCCACCGAGTAGTCCGGCGTGTCGTCCGGGTCGAGCGTCATGTCCGTCTGCTTGTCGTCGACCAGCGCTGCGGAGAACGCCGTTACGCTCCTCGCCGGGCCGAAGAACGCGCACAGCCACGTCAGGCAATAGCCCGCGTGTTCGAGCGTGCAGCCGGTCTCGAACTCGTCCTTCGCCGGCCACGGCGCGCCCGAGGCGCTGTGCCACTTGCGGTAGGCGTACCGGTGCAGCAGCCCCTCGTCCATCTCCGCGTTCACGAGCCGCACCCGGCCCGGCACGCCCTCGCGCACCGCCTTCCACATCGTCTGCGCCGTCTCGCCCAGCAGCGTCGCCGGCGCCCCCGCCAGCCGCAGCCCCTTCGCTTCCGCGCGCTCCACCAGGTCCAGCGCTTCCTCGTACGACAGCGCCAGCGGCTTCTCGCTGTAGACGTGCTTGCCCGCGTCGAGCGCCGCTTTGCTGATCTCGTAGTGGCTCCGCGGGTTCGTCAGGTTGACCACGATCTGAACGCTCGCGTCATCGAGCACCTGCTCGAGCGACTCGTACGCCTTCACGCCGTGGAACGTCGCGAACTGCCGCAGCCGCGCCGCGTCGCGGTCATACACGCCCGCCACCTCGACGCGCGGGTGCATCGCCCGCGTCGCCAGGTAGAGATCGGCCACAAAGCCCGTGCCCACGATCGCGATCTTCACGAAGCCACTCCCACCCGCGACCCGCCGGAACTCCCGGGGGCCGCGGCGTCCTTGTATTCGATCAGCCGTGTCTGCCGGCCCAGCAGCCGGTTGCGGTGGAACCGCACCACGCCCACCGCCTCCGCCAGCTTCCCCACCACCGTGTGCGTCGCGTAGAGCAGCGCCGTGTCCGTGCTGTCGCCCCGCCCGCGGCGGTAACGGAAGATCTTCAGCGACAGCGCCACGTACCCGAGCACCACCAGCGACGGCGCCGCGAAGAGCCAGGGCCACCGCAGCACGACGCCCAGGATCATCCCCGCCACCCACGCCAGCGGCATCGCGATCCCCCACAGCACGATGCTCCGCACCTGTTTCACGTTGTGCCGCTCCGGCGGAGCCCCGTGCATCCACGCCCCCTGCGCATACGCGTGCCCGCTGCGGGTCATCCGCTTCCACCACTGCGAAAACCGCGTCATCGCCGCGTCGTGGATCGTCATCTCCGCGTGGATCCGCAGCACCTTCCAGCCCCGCGCCCGCAGCCGGACGCACAGCTCCGGCTCCTCACCCGCGATCACGCTCGGGTCGTACCCGCCCACCTGCTCCAGCGCACCGACGCGGAACATCGCGTCTCCCCCGCACGCCAGCGCCTCGCCGATCGGCGTGTCCCACTCCAGGTCGCACAGCCGGTTGTACCGGCTCGCCTCCGGGTGCCGCTCCCGCCGCCGCCCGCACACCACCGCCACGTCCGCCCGGTGCCGCAGCGTCTCCTCCGCCTGCGCCACCCACATCGGCACGACCTCGCAGTCCCCGTCGATGAACTGCACGAACGCCACGCCCGGCCGGATCGACCGCAGCCGCGCCAACCCCTCGTTCCGCGCCCGCGCGGCGCTGAACGGGATCGACATGTCCAGTTCCACCACCTCGACGCCCAGCGACCGAGCCAGTGCAACGCTCCCGTCCGTCGAGGCCGAGTCGACGTAGACCGTCGGGTGCGCACGGACCGACTCGAGGCATCGACGCAGCCGCTCGCCCTCGTTCCGCCCGATCGCCACCACGCCGACGCTGCTCACGACGCCACCGCCTCTCCGGCCGCGGGGCCCGCCTGCGGCGTCGCACGCACCCGCGCCGGCACGCCCACCGCCAGCGCCCCCGCCGGCACGTCGCACAGCACCACCGCGTTCGCCCCGATGATCGCCCCGTCCCCGATCGTCACCCCGCCGAGGATCTTCGCCCCCGCCCCCACGTTCACCCGCCTGCCCAGCCGCGGCGCGTCCCGCGGCGCATCGAGCCGCCGGTTCCCCAGCGTCACGCCCTGCCGCAGGATCGTGTCGTCGCCGATCACGCTGTCGCCGTGGATCACGATCGCCCCCTGGTGCTCGATGACCACCCGCCGCCCCAGCTGCGCCGAGTAGGGCAGCTCGATCCCGTAGCGATTCCGGCACCGGCGGAACAGCGCGCGGTACACCACGCTCAACGGCGCCCGCAGCAGCTTGCTCCGCACCCCCATCCGCCACACGCCGAACCGGTACACCGCGACCGCGCGGAACCCCGGCCGCGTCCAGTCGCGCCCGTGCGCCGCGTAGTCCTCGCCGATCGTCGCCCAGAGCCCGCTCATGCCGCACCCCGGAAAAAGACGCTGTGTCGGATCGAGTCGCCCAGCAGCCGCGGCGGATCGGTGTCGGGCTTGCGTTGCACCTGTCGGCGCAGCCGCCAGACCGAGAAGCCCGCGATCCACGCCGCGTCCGCCAGCATCGCGTACAGCCGTCCCCGGTTCTTCACGAAGAACCGCCGCCGCGACTCGAACCAGTACGCCGGCCTCCGCTTCCGCGGCTTCCTCGTGTCCGTCACGCCCGACGCCTGCCCCACCAGGTGCACCACCCGGCTCGCCGGCACGTACCAGCAGGGCCAGCCCGCCCGCTTCGCCCGCAGGCAGAAGTCCACCTCCTCGTAGTACATGAAGTACCCCTCGTCGAGCAGGCCGACGGCATCGAACACCTCCCGCCGGATCATCATGCTCGCCCCCGCGACCCAGTCGGTCGGGCACGGCACGTCGCTCACCGGCGGCGCAACGACGTGCCGCGCCAGCAGCCTCGACGCCACCCCCAGCCGCAACCCCTCTTCCAGCTCGCTCCACGCGCTCGCGAACCGGAACGCCGACCGCTGCGGCGTCCCGTCCGGGTCCTCCAGCCGGCTCCCCGCGATGCCGACCTCCGGGTGCTCGTCCATGAACGCCAGCAGCTCCGACACCGCCCCCGGCCGCACGATCGTGTCCGGGTTCAGCAGCAGCACGTACCGCAGCTCGGGCAACCGCAGCGAATCGCGGATCCCCTCGTTGTTCCCGTAGGCGAACCCGCCGTTCTTCGGCAGCGGCCGAACCTCGCACCAGCCGCCCCAGCCGTGCGCCGCCACCGCCTCGTGGAGCCGCGTCACCGAGTCGTCGCCCGACAGGTTGTCGGTCACCACGACGCGAACGCCGCCGACCCGCGCGACCTCCGGCTCGAGCGACCGCAGGCAGTCGATCGTCAGCCCCGGCGTCCGGTAGTTCACGATGACGATCAGCACCCGCGTCATGCCGCCCCCTCCCCCGCGCCCGCGGCCACCGCCGCTGCCGCCGCGTCCCGCCGCGGCTCGACCAGCCCCCGCAGCACGCCCCGCACCGCCGCGCCCCAACCCCGCGACGCGTCGAGGAACGGCTCCCGCAGCGCCACGCACGCCCGCCGCTTCGCCTCGTACAGCTCCGCATCTTCCGCCAACCGCACGATCGCGGCCGCGTACGACCCCGCGTCATCCGGCTCCGCCTCCACCACCGCGTCCCGCACGTAGCCCATCGCCGGGCACACCCGGGACGTCACGCACGGCCGGCCCATCAGCACCGACTCGCTCACGACCTTGTTGAACCCCTCGATGAAGTCCGTCGTCGTCGGCACGACCACCGCGTGCGACCCCGCGAACATCCGCCGCATCGCGTCCCGCTGCTGGTGCCCGTGCAGCCGGAACGTCGCAGCCAGACCGCGAGCCTCCGCCGCCGCCCGCAGCTCCGCCATCGCCGAGCCCTCGCCGCAGAGGTCGAAGACCACGCCTTCCCCGAGCCGCTCCCGGCAGATCGCCGCCGCCTCCAGCAGGTCAAACACCCCCTTGTTCCGCTCGATCCGCCCCGCGTACAGCACGCGGAACGGCCGCTCCCGCGGGTCCATCCGCGGCGCAACCGGCACGTCCTCCCCCCGGTACGTCGGGATGAACGGCACGATCGGTCGCGGATCCCCGCCGGCAATCTGCCGCACCTGCCCGCTCACGTCCTCCGAGATCGACAGGATCGCCCGCGACCACCGGCGGAAGCACGCCCGGTTCAGCCGATTCACCGCCCGCTGCACCCGACCCCGCGGGCCGCTGACCGGCCACAGCACGCAGTGCAGCGACGGGACGAGCGCCACCCCGGTCAACCGCAGCGGCAGCAGCGCGAACCAGTGCGTCAGGTCCGCCGCCACGACCGCGTCCGCCCGGTGCCGCATCGCGAGCCCGCACAGCCGCAGCACGTGCATCACCTGGCCCGCGTGCCACAGCAGCCCGCCGCGCGTGCGGAAGGGGGGCGTGCGGTGGATCACCCGGACACGGCCGTGCGTCTCGTCCGCCGGCCGCGGGTTCGTCGCGACGACCAGCGCGTCGACGCCCATCTCGCGGCAGACGTCGAAGAACTGCCCCGAGTAGGTCATCGCGATCTCGTGCGGGTCGTCCCGCCCCTCGCCCCAGTGGCGCAGCGTCCCCGCGACGTCGCCGGGTCCGGCGGCGTACAGCACGCGAAGGCTTCGCTCGAGGGACGTCTCACTCATCGCTCACACCGCCGTGCACGTCTCCGCGTACGCCTTGTACCGCCGCTCGCGCAGCACATCGAGCGCCTTCCGCTGCACCCGCCAGTGCAGCGGAAGCGTGTTGCGCATCGGGCCCTTCTCCTCGAGCCACGCGTGAACGTCCGGCCGGTGCGCCTTGAGTGCCCCCATGAACTTCGGGAACACGTCCGGCCACAGCGAGTCGTGGTAGTGGATCACCTTCGCCGCGTGCAGCTCCGGCCGGTTCCAGTCCTCGTTGTTCCGCTTGTTGAGCCCGAAGTTGTAGCTCATGTCCAGCGACTCCCAGCGCAGCCCCAGCTTGTGCACCGCGAGCGTCATCGACGTCTGGTCGTAGAAGTAGACGCCGCAACGCTTCGACGCGATCCGCATCTTCAGCCGCTCGAGGTAGATCGCCATGTGCGTCTGCGCCAGCGCCGTCTCCCGCCGGTACGCGTACACCCCGCCCTGCCAGTACATCCGGATCCGGTCCCCCTCGGGGAAGCTCGTGATCCATGGCAGATCGTCGTAGCTGAGCCCGAGCTTCTCGCAAACCGTCCGCCAGTACGCGTCGTTCGGGCTGCCTTCGCCCGTCGTGCCGAGGATCGATTCGGCCGGCCTGGCCGCGAAATCCACGCCCGGCGCCAGGTCCAGCGCCTCCGGGTCCGCCACCATCAGCGTGTCGGTGTCGAGCCAGATGATCAGGTCGGTGTCGACCATGCCCTCGGCGGCGGCGAGGGCCGTGGGCTTGTTGATCGTGCCGTACCACCAGCAGTCGTGCGTCGGCTTCACCCGCCGGTACGTCACGTTCAGCCGCTCGAACTCCGCCCGCGTCGATCGTTGCAGCGGCGGGCCGAACCGCGGCCGGATCGCCAGGATCGGCGCATCGGCGAAACGCCCGCCCCAGCGCCGGATGCTCTCGGCCAGGAGGACGCCTTGCGTCTCCATCGGCCCCGCCTCCACGCAAAACACGATCGTCGCCGTCTGGGTCATGCCTTTGCTTTCGCGTTCATCGCTCGCGGTCCTTCAACACACGTCTCTCGACAGGGCGCCACCTGCCGCGCGTCACGCCATCGACTCGGGCAACGCGTTCCGCGGAGGAGGGTCGTTCCCGTTCGCCGGCGCCGCCACGCTCCGCCTCGCCGCCACCGGCTTGGACATCAGCAGCGCGCCGCTCGTGGCGCCCGCGGCGTGGAAGTAGAAGCTCGCCAGCATCGCGTTCAGCAGCGAGTCGATGGCGAACAGCACCAGCGCCGTCGACAGCGCCACCGCCGGGCCCAGCGTCGGCGTCATCCAGTCCCACGGCCGATACCGCCACAGCAGCAGCGACATCGGCAACAACAACATCGTGAACACGCCAAACAGCCCCACCACCCCGAACTGCCCCAGCACGATCACCCACAGCCCGTCCGGCACCGTCAGCAGCTCGCCCGTGTCCGGGTCCGTCACCTGCCACCGGTTCCACCCCGCCCAGCCGAGCCACACCCGCTCCCGCGCCTTCTCCAGGAACAGGTCCTCGTTGTCCATCCGGAACGTCAGCGACTGCGCCCGCGCCTCGTCGATCGCCGCCACCACGTCCACCAGCCCCTCCCCGTGCCACAGGTCCGCCGCCCGCGAGTACATGTACACCGGCACGAGCAGCAGCAGGCACACCAGGAAGACCCGCGCCTGGAAGAACGCCGTCAGAGACAGCATCCCCACCCCCAGCACCAGCAGCGCCAGCGCCCCCGTCGACTTCGCCAGCAGCGCCGTCCCCGCCAGCGTCACGACCGCAAACGACACCGGCAGCCCCCACGTCTCCCGCAGCGCCCGCGACCGCATCAGCGTGTACGCCACGATCACCGCGTTCGTCAGGAACAGCCCCACCATCAGCCCGTGCTGCATGAACACCACCGGCCGGAACCCCCCCAGCCGGATCGTCTGCGCGAACATCCGCACGCCCCCGGGGTGGAACCCATAGATCCAGCGGTGCAGTTGAGGCGACAACCGCACCTCCAGCAGACACAGCGGCACGTAGATCAGCCCCGCGTACACGAACGCAACCGCGATGTCCCGCAGGTGCTCCAGCTTCGTCACGTACACCCGCCCCAGCACCCAGGGGATGCAGTAGACCTGCACCTGGTCCAGCACGAGCACCGATCCCGAGTAGAGCGCCTGGCTCGTCGTGCCGCCGATGTTGTTGCTCAGGCACGACAGCAGCGGCACGATCGTGTAGACGAACAGGGGGATGTCGATCCACCGCGGCCTGAAGGTCAGCAGCCGCCCCGAGTCGAAAATCAGCACCCCCAGCACCGCCGCGACCGTCGCCGCGTTCCCCTTCGTGTAGTCGGGCAGCCCCTCGAAGTCCCACCCCGCGTTCGGGAGGAACATCCACCCCAGCAGGTAGCACCACACCACCGCCTGCCGCGCGGGCATCACCGCGAAGAGCAGCATCGCGAAGGGGATCCACCCCAACAGCACGAAGGAGACGGCAAGGGTCATCGGGGTTGGGCCCGGGCGGTGGGGGAGGCCGGCAGCCGGTCGCGGCCAACGCTGACCGACAGACCGCAAGTGTAGCCCCGCACCCGCCCCCCGACGCAAACCGGGAGCGAGCCCGGTAACGCGCACGAACCCCCGCGACCGGTTTGACGGCTACGCATCCTCACAACAGCTTCCATCGGCAGACCGGCCGCGCCGCGATAGCCGAAGCCCGCGCCGCGACCCGACGACTCACGACCGCAGCCGCTTCACCGCCTGCGCCACGTCGTTCCCCTGTGCCGTGGCCCCCTGACTCTTGAGGTGCTTCATCGCCACCCCCGTCGCCTGCCCGTCGTTGCCCGCCCCCTTCACCGCGTCCGCGACCGGCCCGAGCGCGGCAACGATCTCCTCCACGCTCATCGTCCGCGGCAGCAACGCCGCGAGCGTCTCGTTCTCCCGGCGGAGCTTGTCGGCGGCGGCCGGGTCCTTCGTCAGGCCCAGCGTCTCCTCGTTGCTCTTCATGAGCTTCCGGATGATGCCTTGGCCCTGCTCATCCGACAGCGAACCCGAACGGGATTCATGCGCCTGCAGCTCCCCGAGGATCACCTTGAGAATGTCCCGGGTCGGGGCGTCCTTGTCGCGCATCGCCTGCGTCATCCGCTGGCGAACCTGATCGATGATCATGGCTGGGCTCTCGGGGAGAAGAAGCGGCCAGTGTACCGCCCGGGTCGGCCTCGTCTCGCGACCTGCGTCAGTTCACGATCTCGTGCAGGTGCGGCCGCCGCTCGCCGCCGTACGCGAGGAGACGCTGAATCGCCGCCAGCAGCTCGTCCTTCTCGAACGGCTTGGGCAGGATCGACACGCCGTCGAACTCCTCGACCCGCTGACGGGCGTAGCTCGCGTTCGTGCCCGTGATCACCAGCACGGGCACGCTGCTGATCTCGCGGATGCGGTCAATCAAGACGTACCCGTCGCCGCCCGCCATGTTCAGATCCGTCACGACCACGTTCGGCTGCTGCTCGCAGAAGGTGCGGTACGCCGCGGCGCCCCCTCGGGCCTGGATGCAGCGGTACCCGGCGGTCGTCAGCAGCTTCACCACCACCTCGACGGTGGTGGGGTTGTCCTCGGCCAGCAGGATGGTCGTCGGCGCCTGGGTCATCGCAATACACCTCGTCACGGATAGGGGGTGGGTCGGGCGGCCGCGGCATCCCCCGGCGATATGTGATCCGGCGGCCCTGTTTCACCTATCGGGCCAGTGGGACTGGCCCATGGGCCGCTTGCGCCCGCGAGAACGGATTTTTACGATCGGGCGCGGGTTTATCCGGTCTGGACGGGATGAGACAGGGCGTCGCTCGTCGCGGCAGCGCGGGTGGAGGCGCATGGTCGTCGATCGCGACGCCCGCAGGGTAGAGTGGAGCCATGCCGAGCGTGATGCGGGTGCTGGATGCGAACGCGAACCGCGCGCGAGAAGCGCTGCGGGTCCTGGAGGAGGCGGCGCGGTTCATCCTGGGGGACGAAACGATTGTGCGGGAGGTCAAGTCGATCCGGCACGAGTTGCGGGAGGTGCTGAACGCCGATCCGCAGGCCGCGAACCCCGCGATCCACTGGCGCGACACCCCCGGCGACGTCGGCACCCGCGTGACGACCGAGGCGGAGACCCAGCGCGACAGCCCCGCGGACGTCGCCATCGCCGCGGGCAAGCGGCTCTCCGAGGCGCTCCGCGTCCTCGAGGAATACACGAAGGTTCTGCCGTCGCCCGCCGCTTCCGGCCGGCTGGAGGCGCTGCGGTACCGGGGCTATGAGGTCGAGCGGCTGCTGCACGCCCGGCTCGGGTCCGGGCGGCGGCGGCAGTGGCGGCTGTGCGTGCTGCTCTCGGAGTCTCTTTGCCCGAAGCCGCGAGACTGGTTCGCGGTGGCCGAGGCGGCCGTCGCGGGCGGCGCGGACTGCATCCAACTCCGGGAGAAGACGCTCGAAGGGGGCGAACTGCTCGCCCGGGCCCGCCGGCTGGTGGAACTCTGCCGCCCGCAAGGGGTTGCGGTGATCATCAACGATCGGCCGGACGTGGCCCTGCTCGCCGCCGCGGACGGCGTTCACGTCGGGCAGGGGGACTTGCCTGTGCCGGAGGTGCGGAAGCTCGTCGGCCGCCAGTTGCTGGTCGGCGTCAGCACCTCCCGGCTGGCGGAGGCGGAGCGGGCACTCGCGGACGGGGCCGACTACTGCGGCATCGGCCCGATGTTCCCGACCACGACGAAACGGAAGGATGCGATCGCGGGCCCGGACTACCTGAAAGCGTTCGTCGCGTGGGGCCGGCTGCCCCACCTGGCGATCGGCGGGATCGGGCCGGGCAACGTCGCGGAACTGGTGGGCGCCGGGGCCGCGGGCGTCGCGGTGAGTTCCTGCGTCTGCGGGGCGGGAGACCCGGCAGCAACCTGCCGGGAACTGGCTTCACGGCTCACGGGGGGATGGCAAAATGGGGCATCACCCGATGCCGCGGCGACACCGGGGGCGGTAACGTAACCCGATGGTGCGAGGCGGGGGCTGGATGGAGTGTTTATGACGCCCGTGCTTCGTTCGTTGTGGACGCGTCCGGCGGGGGTCGGGCTGCTGATGATCGTCCTGTTGGGCGGCTGCGCGGCGCTGCGGGCAAACGACCCGAAAGACTGGGCCGTCATCGTCGTCGACCTCAAGCCGGTGGACGAGACGCCCCGGATGGACCAGGCGGCGACCCTCGAGCGGGCGTGGCTCGGCTTCGGCCTCGCTCCTCGTTCGGCGAAAGAGCCCGCACCCACCGGACCGACCACCGTGCAGGTCCGACTGCGCACCGGGCCGACCGATGCCGAGGACCCTCAGGCCTCCGGCCTCGAGACGTTCGAGATCCAGAACGTCGACATCGGCCGACCCCGAACCGCGACCGGCGACGAGGTCGACGGCCCCGTCGTCGTCACCCTCGACTCCCCCGCCGCATCGCTGACGCTCACGGGGGGCCTGATCGAATGGCCTTACGGCCGGGAGAAGGTGGTCGGCGGGGTCAGCCGCGTCACCTTCAACCGCGAGTTCCTCGCCGCCGCACGCGAAGCCGAGCCCACCGCCAGCACCATCACCCTCCTGCGGGCGGCGCTCCTGGGCCTGAGCGCCTCGGAGATGCTCCTTTACCACCGCCTCGAACTCCAGCCCGACCTCGACGAGGTGATCGAGCTCGTCCAGGCGGGCGTCTCGGCGGGGGTGATCGAGTCCTACTACGCCGCCGGCTACGGGCTGTCGTCCGCGGAACTGATCCGGCTGCGGGTGGCGAACGTCGACGTGGACGATGCGGTCGCCTTCCGCCGCGACGGCTTCGAACTCAACGCGGATGAGCTCATCCTGCTGCGGGAGCAGGACGTGTCGCCCACTTACGCGCGGGGGATGAAGCGGGCGGGGTTCGCGGAGGACGTGTCGATGCTCGTCCGGCTGCGGAACGCGGGGGTCGACACGGCGTACGCGAACGAGATGCGCCGCCTGAACGTCGTCCCGAACGAGACCTCGCTCCTCAAGCTCCACCGGGCCCGAATCGCCCCCGAGACGGTCGAGACCTACCAGCGCGCCCGCTACCGGCCGACGGCGGAACAGCTCATCACGCTGCAGGAGGCGGGGGTCAAGGCGGACGACGCCCTCGCCCTCCGCGACGGGGGCTACAACTTCACGCAGGAGGAGCTGATCAAGTTCGCCCGGTGGCGGGTGCCGGCTCCGTACATCCTGTCGCTGATGAGCCCGGACTATGAGCCGCTCAACGCAGACCAGATCGTGGACATGCGGCTGCGGACGGTGACGCCGGAGATGGTCCGACTGCTGCGTCAGCCCCGATCGGGGAGTTTCGTGAAGGACCCCAACGCCGAGGACGCGGACGCGGTCGACGCCTCGCCCGGCGCCGTCCCGATCACGCTGCCGGACCTGCCCCCGCTCGACCCTGTCGAGCCGGAGCCCGTGCCCGGAGGCTGACCCGCCAGCACTGCCGGCCGCGTTCTTATCGGGCCTTTCAACTTCTCGGCCCCTCACCCGGTGAGGGGGCTTGGATGCCCACGCCCCTCTCACGCTCGCCTCCGCCCAAGCCATCCCGCCTCCGCCCGGCACCTCGGCCGACACGCTCCGCAAACTCGGGCGAGGTGCGCCGTTTGTGATGGTTGTGCCGGGTGCGGAGCTTGTGCCGCGTGCGGAGCATGGAGATTCCGGGCGATGTGGAAGGGGGTACTAGACCCGACTCAGGAAACCTCCGACCGATCCCGTGTGGGGCTACACCAGGGAGAGGTTATGAGTCGAATCTCCGTTCAACGGAACTTACCCGGCATCGTTGCGGTGCTGGTCGCGCTGACGGTCGTGCTCGGTTGGGCGACGCCCGCGGCGGCGAAGCAGGCGCTGACGGCGTCGTTCCCCGCCGGAACGCCGGCGTTGATCGTCTCGGGGTCGGCGCCGAACGTGCCGATCGCGGTGCCGAAACTGCCGCGCGGCGGCGACGTCCTCGTGATCGCCTGGTCGGAAGCCCGCAACGCCATGGTGCCCGCCTTTGCGCACGAGCTGCGCTCCCAGCCGTGGCGGATCACGGCCAGGCAGCTCGAGAAGCTCCCCGACGGCCGCAACCACGTCCAGCTCCTGACCCGGGTGAACGGCCGGGTCCAATCCAAGGTGGAGCACGTGATCGAGAAGGTCACGGTCGTTCCCGCGCACTACCCCGTGTCGTTCGGGAAGGTCCCCGGTCAGCACACGATCGGGGAAGGCCAGCCCGTGAGCTTCACCCTCCCCCGCGGCCTCCCGCCGCAGGGCGATGTGCTCGTGCAGGCCTGGCACCTCGATCAGAACCGGCTCGTCCCCGGCTTCGCGCACACGCTCGCCCGGGCCCCGTTCCAGGTGACCGCGGCCCGGCTTGATACCCTGCCCCCCGGCCGGGTCGAGCTGCAGGTCATGGTCCGGTCGGCCAACAAGGTCCTCCGCGGCGACAAGGTCACGCTCACGATCGCCAAGCCGATCGAACTGCCCGGCCTCGATTTCGTCGACGCCCCCGCGTCCTACACCGTGGGCTCCGGCAAGCCGGTGGCGCTGGGGGTGGACGGCGAGCTGCCCAACGGCGCGCAGCTCGTGGTTCAGGCTTGGGACGACAAGGGAGCGACCCTCGTCAACGCGTTCACTCACGTCCTCAACCACGAGCCGTTCGCGATCGACGGCAAGCGGCTGGACATGCTTCCCACCGGCACGATCCGGCTCCAGGCGGTGCTGCGGTACAAGGGCGAGGTCCGCCAGACGGCGGCACAGACGATCCAGGTCGTCCGCCCCCCGGTTGAGCCGGTCCTTCCGACGCTCGCGTTCACGGGCGCCCCGACCGACTACGAGATCGGCAGCGGGCGCGCGATCACCGTCGCGATGGACGGCCAGCTTGAGGAGGACTGCGACGTCATCGTCCTCGCCTGGTCCGACGCGCAGAAGCGGATGATCGGCTCGTTCGCTCAGACCTTCACCCGCGGGCCGATCACGATCCCGGCGGCGAAGATCGAGAGCCTGCCCCCCGGCGAGGTGCAGCTCCAGGCGATGGTGCGGCACCGCGCGAAGATCAAGTCCCGCGTCACCCACGACTTCACCCTCCGCGTCCCGGCGCCCGAGCCCGAACCCGAGCCGGTGCAGGCGACGGTCGCCTTCGCCCCAGGGTCGCCCGCGGCGCACACCGTCGGCAGCGGCGCCCCGGTCTACTTCAACGTCAACGGCGCCCTCGGCGAAGACGAAGACGTGCTCGTCATCGCGTGGTCGACCGAGCAGAACCGGCTCGTGAACTTCAACCGCCGGTTCGTCGACGCGCCGTATCGGATCGAGGCGGCGTGGCTCGACTCCTTCCCCAGCGGCGCGGTGCAACTGCAACTGCTGCTCCGCCGGAACAACGTCGTCCTCCAGAAGGTGACCCACTGGGTCCTCATCGTCCGCCCCGATGCCGGCCCGGGCGATGGTCACGGCAACGAGCCCGGGGACCCCGAAACCCCCGGCGAGCCCGGCACCCCGGGCGACCCCGGCGACCCGACGGCCAACCCCGGCGCGGATCAGCCTGACGATGGCAACGGCAACGGCCACGAGGACGAGGACGAGAACAACGACAAGGACAAGGACGAGGATGAGGCCGACGACAGTGGCAGCACCCCCGAGGCCGGTTGGACCCAGTTCGTCAAGGCCGACGACACCCGCGTGATCTACGTCGCCGCCAACGGCAGCGATGAGAACGACGGCCTGTCGCCCTCGCGGCCGGTCAAGACCCCCGAGCAGGGCTACAGCCTGATCCGGCACATGTCGGCGGACTGGCTCCTGTTCCGGCGGGGCGATACGTTCGACCTGCCCGCGACGAGCAAGGGTGAGTTCCGCGAGTGGCGCAAGAGCGGCCGGTCGGAGACGCACAAGCTCGTCGTCGGGGCCTATGGCGATGAGAGCAAGCCCCGCCCGGTGCTCAACAGCAACAACCGCGGCGTCATCAGCGTCACGGGCAGCCAGAGCGTGAAGCACGTCGCCTTCGTCGACCTGCACTTCTACGCCAACCGGCGCGACCCCGGCAGCCGCGACTTCGACGGCGGCGGCGTGTACGAGTACGGCCTGCGGTGGAACCAGCCCGACGGCGGCGACCTGCTCTTCGAGGGCGTCCTCATCGAGTACTTCGCCAACAACATCAGCATGGGCGCCCCCGCGGGCAAGACCAACGGCCCGAAGGGCGTCACCTTCCGCCGCTGCGTCATCCGCAACGCCTACTCCCACCAGAAGCAGGGCCACAGCCAGGGCGCCGGGTTCGGCAACATGGACGGGCTCACCTTCGACCAGTGCATCTTCGATCGCAACGGCTATGAGCCCCGCGTGTCGGCGTCGAAGCGCACCTGGTTCAACCACGGCGTCTACCTCTACCACACCACCAACACCACCGTCGCCAACTGCGTCTTCTCCCGCAACGGCTTCGGCGGCGTCAAGGGCCGCGGCGACCGCGAGGGCGATATCCAGAACCTCGTCGTCCGCGACAGCGTGTTCACCGACGAGATCGTCGGCCTCTACGTCACGGGCGACAACTCCAGCGGCGACCCCAACGCCATGGTCAACCACGACGTCCTGATCAAGGGCAACCTCTTCACCCGCATCGGCGGCGAGGCCGGCGGGGCCAAGCACGGCTACGCGGCCTGCTTCGCGCAGGTCAAGAACGGCACCCTCGAGGACAACCTCATGGTGCACAAGACGATCAGCACCAACTGGCCCGCCATCGAACTCGAGACCAAGAAGCCGCACCAGAACTACCTGGTGAAGCGGAACGTGGTCCACGAGTGGCCCAGGCCCTACAGCAACGACGAGGTCTGGGTCCGCACCCCGAGCGACAAGACCAGGCTCGAGTCGAACCTCGCGTTCGAGAACGGGAGCATCTACGTCGACGCCAACCGGACGATGGATCGGTACAGCCAGGCCGCCGGGTACTCCTCGGTCGACCGCTTCTGCGACGCGATCGCCGACATGCGGAAGGGCAACTGGCCCGACAAGCTGACGAGCCGCGAGATGCTCCGCTACTTCCGCGAAGGGTTCACCCTCCGCCCGGCCGATTGACCGACTGGCTCCGCGGCCGCGCCCGGTTGACGCCGGGCGCGGCCTTTCCCGTTGGGTTCCCGTTCACCAGCCGCGGTTCGCGGGTTCGTGGGAGCGTTCCGGTCGGACCCGAGGGGAAATCCGCATCCTGACGGCCGCGGGGGCGGGATGGTGTATATCATCGGTGTCAAGAAGGCCCCCTTCGGCCCGCCTCATGGTTTGCCGCCTGCCGGGCGCGCGAGGCGGTGTAGGGAAACGCGGACGCGCTGCGCGAAGAGGGGGCGATGCTGATTAGGAGTTGTGGCCTGACCCCACCCCCCGTTACGTTCGTGCTGGCGATCGAGTCCGGCCCGCTTGAACCGGCTTCGGTCCTGTATCTGAAGTCACTCCGCCGGTTCGGGGGCCGGTTCGCGGAGTGCCCGGTGCTTGCGATCCAGCCGCGGGTGGGGCCGGCGATCGCGCGGGAGACGCAGCGCCAGCTCGCGGACTTGGGGGCGCGGTACATCCGGCGGCCGCAGCGGGGCCCGCACAGTTGGTTCGTGTTCATGAGCAAGCCTTATGCCTACCGCATCGCGGAGCAGGAGGCACAGACGCCTTTGATCGCGTTCACGGACCACGACGTCCTCGTGGCCGGTGAGCCGACCGACCTGCACCTGCCGGACGACATGGACTTTGCCGCCTGCCCGAGCGACAAGAACATCGGGAGCAGCGGCCCGGGCGACGAGCACGATGCGCTGTGGCTGTCGCTGCTGGAGACGCTGCGGATCGACCCGGAGGCGTACCCCTGGGTGACCGAGTTCCGCGGCGGCGAGCGGATCCGGCTGTACATCAACAGCGGTGTGTTCGTCACCCGGCGGGAGGCGGGGTTCGGGCAGGCGTGGCTCGACACGCTGACCGAGATGATCCGTTCGAACATCGCCCACCACCGCATCGGCATCGCGCCGTTCGAGCAGATGGCGGTGGGGCCCGCCATCCACCGGCTCGGCCTGCGGTGGAAGACCCTGCCGCTGGCGTACAACTTCAACTTCCAGCGGGACCACACCGACCACGAGCGGGCCGACTTCCCCGATGCCCGGCTGATCCACTACCACCGCACGCTGCAGAAGCACTGGGGCTGGTCGGTCGAGGTGCTCCGGCGGTCGCACCCGGAACTGGGCGCGTGGCTGGCGGAGCAGACCCCGCTCGACGAGGGGCCGCATTCGCCGCTGATCCGCCTGCGGCGTGGGCTGCTCGCGCGGGTGCGGAGGCATCGGATGGAGCGGCACCTGGCGCAGGCGAAACGGGTCTAAGGGGGCGATCGCCGCCGCCAGGATCCCTACGATGGTCGATCCGACCGGCGGCGGAGGCGAGGGTGGGTTGATGTGTGCCCCTCCCCCGGCGCGAGCGTGACGTGGATTGGCAGGTTCCCGCGTGACCCATACGACGATCAACCCCCGGCTCCCCGGCGACTCCGCCATGCCCACCCCCGGAAACGGCGGGGCGCTGGCGGCGGCGGCGGCCGGCGCCAGCGGGGACACACCGCCCAAGGCGCCCGAGGCGTCACTCAAACGCCGAGCCGTCCTTGGTTCCGCCTGGACGATGACCGGGTACGGCTTTAACCAGGCCCTCCGGTTCGCCAGCAACATCGTCCTCGCGTGGCTGCTCGCGCCCGAGGTGTTCGGCCTCATGGCGCTGGTCAACACGTTCATGACGGCGCTGGAGCTCTTCTCGGACGTCGGGATCTCGCCGAGCATCATCCACAACAAGCGGGGCAACGAGCAGCGGTACCTCAACACCGCGTGGACGATCCAGGTCATTCGCGGGGGCACGCTGTGGGTCGTCGCGGCCGCGATCGCCTGGCCGGTCTCGCAACTCTGGGACGAGCGGCTGTTCTACCTGCTCCCCGTCGCCGGGGCGGCGGCGGCGATCTCCGGGTTCCAGTCCACCTCCGTCGCCACCCTCAACCGCAAGCTCCACGTCGGCCCGATCATGATCATGCGGGTCCTCCAGGCGATCGGCGGGATCGTCGTCATGATCGGCTGGGCGCTCGCGGAGCGGCACCTCTACGGTGAGGCGACCGTGTGGGCGCTTGTCGCGGGCAACATCGCCGCCGCACTCACCAAGGTCATCACCAGCCACCTGCTCTCCGGCGGCACGCACGCCCGCTTCGGCTGGGACTCGACGGCCGCCCGCGAGATGTTCCGCTTCGGCCGGTGGGTCTTCCTCAGCACGATCGTCACCTTCCTGGCCGCCCAGAGCGACAAGCTGATCTTCGAGCCGCTGGTGGGGATGGAGATGCTGGGCCTCTACTACATGGCCCAGGTGATGGCGACCCTGGTGCCCCAGCTGTCGCGTCAGGTCGCGGCGATGGTCGGGTTCCCGGCGCTCGCGGACCTGTACCGGCGCGATATCCCCCGCTTCCACACCCGGTTGCGCCACCTGCGGATGGTCCTGCTGGGCGTCACCGAGCTTGGCCTACTCGCCGTCGTCCTGCTCGGGCCGTGGTTCATCAACGTCGTCTACCCCGACGCGTACCGCGGGCCGCTGGGCATGGACTGGATCCTCGTCCCGCTCGCGATCGGCGCGATGGCGGGCATGGTGAACACGACCTACGGCACCGCGTACCTGGCGATGGGGCGGACGTCTTACGTGCTCGCCACCGTCTCCGTGCAGTTCCTGCTGGTGCTCGCGTCCGGCTTGGGCGGGTTCTACCTCAGCGGGCAGTCCCCCGCCGGATTCGTCATCGGCATGGCGCTCGTTCAGTGGCTGCTCTACCCCGCCACGATTCTCCTGGCGTCGCGGGCGGGCATCTGGGACTGGAAAGTCGACGTGCCGATCCTCGCATCGGCGGGAGCCATCGGGATTATCCTGATCTTCTGAATGCCCCATTCACCCCGCCCACCTCGAGTCTCGGCGCTCATCACCGTCCGCAACGGCGAGCGGTACCTCCAGCAGGCGGTGCGCAGCATCCTCGACCAGGATTTGCGCGACCTCGAACTGGTTGTCGTCGACGACGGGTCGACCGACCGGACCCCGGCGATCCTGGCGGAACTGGCGGCGGGGGACCCGCGGATGCGGGTGGTGACCCAGCCCGCGATGGGAATCCCTCAGGCCGCGAATCGGGGCTTAGTCGAGTGCCGGGGCGGGTTTATCGCGCGGATGGACGCCGACGACGTGGCCCTGCCCCAGCGCTTCCGCAGGCAGCTTGCGTACCTGGAGGAGACGGGACACGTCTGTGTGGGCAGCTACGTCGAATACATCGATGAGAAGGGCCGGTATCTCACAACGCTCAGGGTTCCGACCGAAGACGCCGATATACAGAGCAGGACCCTGCGGGGCCACGGCGCGATTTATCACCCCTCGGCGATGATCCGACGGGAGGCGTTGGATCGGATTGGCGGGTATGACGAGACCTTCGAGGTAGCACTTGATCTTGACCTGTGGCTCCGTCTCGGCGAGATTGGCACTCTGGGGAACGTGCCCGAGCCGCTCCTGCGGTACCGGCTGCATGCCAAGTCGGCGAGCGAGACGCGGCGGTATCGGCAGAGGGAACTGGCCCGCCTCGCGTGCGAGCGGGCCTGGGAACGGAGGGGGGTGCGGGGGACGTTTGAAGCGACGGAGCCCTGGCGACCCGGGACCGACCGGGCGTCGCGACACGCGTTCATGTTGCAGTACGGATGGTGGGCCTTTGGGAGTGGGGAGGCCCGCACCGCGATGATTTACGGAGGCAAGGCCGTCACCCTCCTGCCGTGGAAGGTCGAGGGTTGGAAACTGCTCGCGGCGACGGCGCTGGGGCGGGCGAAGAAGCGTGCATGAGTCGGGTCAGCGTGATCATCCCGTGCCGGAATGCGGAGTCGTACATCGCCGACGCGCTCCGATCGGTGCTGCGCCAGCAGCAGTTGCTGGAGGTGGTGCTGGTCGATGACGGGAGCCGGGACCGCTCGGTGCAGGTGGCCCAGCGGCTGAACGATCCGCGGCTGCGGGTGATCCAGGGGCCGCAGCGGGGGATCTCGGCGGCGTTCAACGCGGGGCTTGCGGCGGTGCGGGGCGAGTGGGTCGCCCGCTGCGACGCCGACGACTCCTACCCGGAGGATCGGCTCGCCTGGCAGGTTCAGTGGCTCACCGACCACCCGGGGCACATCGCCGTGTGCGGGTCGTTCAAGACGATCGACGCGTCGGGGGACGAGCTGGCGATGTTCGAGTTCGCCCGCCGGGAAGAGAACATCACCGACGAGTTGCTCGCGGGTCGTGCCCGGACCCACTTCTGCACCTACCTGACGCGGGTCGAGGCGTTACGCGCGGTGGGGGGCTGCCGCGAGTGGTTCCGGACGGCGGAAGACGTGGACCTTCAGTTCCGCCTCGCGGCGGCGGGTCCGATCACGTTCATGCCCCGGCTGGCGTACCGGTACCGCATCCACGACAAGTCGATCACCCACCAGCAGTACGACGCGGAGCGGGACTTCTACTGGAAGTGTGCGCAGCGGTTCGCCCGTGACCGGCGGGACAACGGCAACGACTCCCTGCACCGCGGCGACCCGCCGTCTCCCCCAGTCCACGACGGCCGGCGGCTGCAGGCATCGAGCCACAGCCAGGGTCTGCTTCTCGGGCACGCGTGGCGGGAGAACGCGGACGGCCGGCGTTGGGCGGGCCTCGTCGCGGGATGCCGCGCCGTCGCCGCGGCGCCAGGGAACTTCAATGCCTGGCGATCCGTGGCCGCCCTCGCGCTGCGATCCATCTGGCCCCGGCCCGTGACCGGCGACGCCGAACCGTCCTGAACCGCTTCCCCATGCGTATCAGCCTGATCCTACCCCCCGTTGGTTTGAGCGGCGGCATCCGCGTGCTCGCGATCTACGCCCAGGGCCTTCAAGCCCGGGGCCACGAGGTCACCGTCGTCTCCCCGGCCCACTATCGCCCGTCCGCGCTGCGCCGGGCGGTGCGCTACCTCCGCGGCCGCCGCGAACGCTGGGGCCCGACGCGCCCGGTGCCCTACTTCAAGGAAGCGGGGGTGCGGCACCAGGTGCTCGAGACCTACCGCCCGGTCCGGGACGCCGACGTGCCCGACGGGGACGTCGTCGTCGCCACGTGGTGGGAGACGGCGCCCTGGGTCGCGGACCTGTCCGCGGCGAAGGGGGCGAAGGCCTACTTCGTGCAGGACTACGGTGCTGCCGGGCAGGAGCTTGAGAAGGTGGTGCCCACCTGGTCGCTGCCGCTGCACCTGATCACGATCTCCCGATTTCTCATGGACCTCATGCGGGAACACGGGGTGACGGCGCCGATCGACCTGGTGCCCAACGGGGTGGATACGAATCTGTTCCACGCCCCGCCGCGGGAGCGCAACGCGACCCCGACCGTCGGCACGATCTACCGGGAGCTGCCGGAGAAGGGGTGCGGGGTGGTGCTCGAAGCGGTGCGGATCGCGCGGGAGCGGGTGCCGGGGCTGCGGCTTGTTGGCTTCGGCGGCCGGCGGCCGGAACCGGTGCCGGCGGCGCTGGACGGCGCCAGCTTCACCTGGGGCGCCTCCGATGCCGAGCTGCGGACCATCTACGCGAGCTGCGACGCCTGGCTGTTCGGGTCGCGGCGGGAAGGGTTCGGGCTCCCGCTGCTGGAAGCGATGGCCTGCCGCACCCCGGTCGTCGCGACCCCCGCGGGCGCAGCGCCGGAACTGACCGAGCCGGGCGGCGGCGCACTGGTGCCGGCGGACGATCCGGCCGCGATGGCGGACGCGATCGAGCGGGTCGTGACCGCTCCGCCCGAGACGTGGCGGGCGATGTCCGACACCGCCTTCGCCACCGCTCGGACCTACAGCTGGCCCCGGGCCATCGAGCGGTTCGAGGCGGCACTGCGGCAAGCGGTGGACGCCCGGTCGGCGTGAACCGGGCGGGAGGACACCCGCTCGGGCCTCCCAGCTTCCCCTTCACGAAAGAAGCCCGCGGGCTTTCGCTCGCGGGCTTCGTGGATCTTCGGGATCGGGCGGTGCTCACTTCTTGAGCTTGCCGTCCTTGCTGGCCATATAGAGCATCAGGTCGACGACGCGGTTGGAGTAGCCCCACTCGTTGTCGTACCAGCTGACGACCTTGTGGAAGGTCTTGCTGAGGCCGATGCCCGCCTTGGCGTCGACGATCGACGAGCGGGGGTCGGTGATGAAGTCGCTGGAGACGACCTCGTCCTCGGTGTAGCCGAGGATGCCCTTCATGCGGTCGCTCTGCGACGCCTTCTTGAGGGCGGCCATGATGTCGTCGTAGGAGCACTCCTTCTCGGTGCGGACGGTGAGGTCGACCGCCGAGACGTCCATGGTCGGGACGCGGAACGCCATGCCGGTGAGCTTGCCCTTCAGCTCGGGGATCGCGAGGCCGACGGCCTTGGCGGCGCCGGTGCTGGAGGGGATGATGTTCTGGTAGGCGTTGCGGCCGCCGCGCCAGTCCTTGCGGCTCGGGCCGTCCTGGGAGGGCTGGGTCGCGGTGACGGCGTGGACGGTGGTCATCAGGCCCTTGACGATCCCGAAGGTGTCGTTGATGACCTTGGCGACCGGCGCCAGGCAGTTGGTGGTGCAGGAGGCGTTGCTGACGACGGTGTGGCTGCCGGCGTCGAACTTCTCCTCGTTGACCCCCATGACGAAGGTCGGGACCTTCTCCGGGTCCTTGGTCGGAGCGGAGATGATCACGCGGCTGCACCCGCCCTCGATGTGCTTCGAGGCGGAGGCGAAGTCGGTGAAGAGGCCGGTCGACTCGACGACGTAATCGACGCCCAGGTCCTTCCAGGGGAGCTTGGCGGGGTCGCGCTCGGCGAAGCACTTGATGGTGTCGCCGTTGACGACCAGCTTGTCCTCGCTGGGGACCTCGACGGTGCCGTCGAACCGGCCGTGGATGGTGTCGTACTTGAAGAGGTAGCCGAGGTTGTCGGCGGGGACGAGGTCGTTGATGGCGACGAAGTCGATTTCCGAGTGCTTGAGGGCGGCACGGGTGACGAGTCTGCCGATGCGACCGAAACCGTTGATTGCGACACGTAGAGCCATGCGTGATCTCCTTCCGGACGGGTCCGGGTTGCGGTGGGGGAGTGTAGCCGGGTAGCCAGCCGCAGGCGCGCCGCTGGCCGGGCGAGGATCAACGGACCAGAAGGTAAAGATTGCGGGCGGACCGGTCAAACGCCGGCCCCGCCACCACGGGCGGCGTCGGGCGTCTCACCAGTCGTCGAACCCGTCGTCGGTTTTCTGAAGGAAGGCGAAGAAGCACATCCGCTCCGTCTCGTCCACCACCCCCCGCAGCGCGAAGAGCTTGAAGAACCACGCCCGGTCCCGGTCGGTGACGTCCTCCGACAGCGCCTCGCCGCCGCCCGGGACCGACGCCGCCCCGACCAGCTCCGCCACGGGCAGGCCCATGACGTCCTCGGCGAGGAAGGCGATGTTCAGCTCGTCCGCCGTCAGTGTCGAGAGCACGACCACCTGGTGCTCCCGGCTCACGCCGCGGAGGTACCGGTCGGCCATCGACAGCTTGAGTTCATCAAGGGCCGTGAGGTATGCGAGGGTCGGCTCATCCTGCTTCCAGCCATGGGCGTGCCGCTCGTCCTCGCGGCAGCCCTCGATCGCGGCGTCGAAGTGGGCTTGCAGGCGGGTGTAGAACCAGTCGACCTCGTCGCCCGCGAGCCAGCGGACGATCATCGTCTCGCCGGGCCGGCGGTGGATGTGGTAGTCGTTCGTGGGCAGTTCGCGCGTCTCGGGGATCCGCAGCAGGTCCCGCGCGGCGTCGGCGGCCTCGGGCGGGACGACGGGGATCTCCGGGTGGCGGGCTTTGGCGAGGGTGGCCACGGCCCGCTGCACCTCCCGCGCGAGGTCGGGGTCGAAGTCGGTCCGCAGCTCCGCCTCGGACTTCCGCGGCCCCTCGAAGACGGCGGCGATCTCCGCGTGCAGGCAGAACTCCTCCGCCTTCTCCTTCGCCCGCTGCGCCGGGTCCCGGGGCAGCTCCGCTTTGGGTTCATCGGGTTCGTCGAACATGGGTACACCTTAGAGCGCCCGCCGCCCGCCGGCACGCCGATGGGTCCGAAGCCTCTCCTCTGCCCCCATAGGGCCGGTTCCGACCGATTGGCCTCCCGAGTGATGTAGACTGCCCCACCCGCTCAGGGGCGGGCCGAGGAAGTTCTTCATGAAGCGTGTGCGCAAAGCGATCATCCCCGCGGCCGGCATGGGCACGCGGTTTCTCCCGGCCACCAAGTCGATGCCCAAGGAGATGCTCCCGATCATCGACAAGCCGGTGCTGCAGTACGTGATCGAGGAGGCGGTCGCCTCGGGCATCGAGGACATCCTCATCGTCACCGGGCGGGGCAAGCGGGCGATCGAGAACCACCTGGACTACAACCCCGAGCTCGAGGTCTTCCTCCGCGAGAACGGCAAGGAGGAGCTGATCGAGCAGGTCCGGGACATCGGGGACCAGTGCCGGGTCTTCTACATCCGCCAGAAGGTGCAGCGGGGGCTGGGCGACGCGATCAACCTGGGGCGGGCGCACATCGGCGACGAGCCGTTCGCGGTGCTGCTGGGCGACACGATCATCGACGTGCCTGACGGGGAGGAGCCGGGGCTCAAGCAGTGCTGCGACGTGTTCC
Organism: uncultured Phycisphaeraceae bacterium; assembly: GCA_964555075.1. GTDB lineage: Bacteria > Planctomycetota > Phycisphaerae > Phycisphaerales > Phycisphaeraceae > CAZKRE01. The sequence continues at coordinate 1,280 of CAZKRE010000002.1, read as the reverse complement.
AGGAGAAGCAGGCGAGCGTGGTCGCGGTGCGTCACGTGCCGCGGGAGTGGACGAGCCGTTACGGCATCGTGGACGGCACACCCGAGCGGGGCAACGAGAACCTGGTCCGCCTGAACAAGCTCGTCGAGAAGCCCGCGCCCGAAGCCGCGCCGAGCGACCTGGCGATCGCCGGCCGGTACATCTTCACGCCCGAGATCTTCGATTGCATCGACCGCACGACGGCGGGCGTGGGCGGGGAGATCCAGCTCACCGACGCGATGAACCTGCTGGCACGCGAGAAGGCGATGTACGCGCTGGCGTGGAACGCGAAGCGGTACGACATCGGCAACCGTGTCGACTACGCCAAGTGCTTCATCGACTACGCGCTGCGGCGGGACGACACGCGGGACGCGATCGTCGCCCACCTGCGGAACCGGCTCGAGCAGATGGAGCGGGGCGTGAGCGCCATCGGCGTCGAGCAGGCGTGATCGGACGCCTCAGCCGGGACTGCGGCGGGGGTCGGTGAGGGTCTGCAACCCGTCGCCGAGCAGGTTGAGCGAGAGCACCAGCAGCGCGATCGCAAGGCCGGGGAACACCGCGACCCACCAGCCCAGTTCCATGTAGTCCTTGCCCTGGCGGAGCATCACGCCCCAGGACGGTGCGTCCGCCTCGCCGCTGAGCCCGAGGAAGCTGATCGCCGCTTCGGCGAGGATCGCGAACGCGAGGCAGAGCGTCACCTGCACGAGCAGCGGCGCGAGGATGTTGGGCAGGACGTGGCGGAGCAGCACTCGGGCGTGGGATGCGCCGATCGCCCGCGCCCCCTGCACGTAGCCCTGCCCCGCGACCTGCATCGTCGCGCCGCGGACGACGCGGACGAAGATCGGCGTGTAGACGATGCCGACCGCGATCGCCACGTTGCGGAGGCTCGGCCCGAGGATCGCCATCAGCACGAGGGCGAGGACGATGTCGGGGACGGCGAAGAGGATGTCGGTGATGCGGCCGATGACCATGTCGATCCATCGGCCGAAGTAGCCCGCGAGCAGCCCGAGCGTCCCGCCGACGAGCACCGCGAGGGTGACGGCGGCGAAGGCGACGCCCAGCGAGAGGCGGGCGCCGTGGAAGACGCGGCTGAGGATGTCGCGGCCGAGCTGGTCGGTGCCAAGCAGGTGGTCCGGACCCGGCGGGGAAAGGGGGGCGTCGCCGAGGGCGAGGGGCGGGTAGGGGGCGATCCAGGGCGCGAGGAGCGCGACGGCGACGAGGACGGCGAGCAGGGCCGCGGCGATCGCGGCGGGGGCGGGTCG
>CAZKRE010000001.1:49323-54154 GCA_964555075.1 uncultured Phycisphaeraceae bacterium | reverse complement strand
TCCGCGACCGGCAGAAGCGCAACTTCCTCGCCACGCTCCTCACGAGCCTCGGCGTGCCGATGCTCCTGCACGGCGACGAGACCGGGCGGACCCAGAAGGGCAACAACAACGGCTACTGCCAGGACAACGAGCTGTCGTGGCAGCGGTGGGACAACGTCGACGACCCGCTCGTCGACTTCGTCGCCTACCTGGTCGACCTGCGGAAGAAGCACCCGAACCTCCGGCGGTGGAAGTGGTTCCACGGCCGGGCCATCTGGGGCAGCGCGAACGCGGAGAGCGACATCGTCTTCTACCGCCCCGACGGCGAGCGGATGAGCGACGACGACTGGAACACCGGCTACGCCCGGTCGCTGCTGGTGTTCCTCAACGGCGACCAGATCGCCGGGCTCTCGGAGCGGGGGGAGCGGGTCCGCGACGACCACTTCTTCATCTTCTACAACGCGAGCGACCAGCCGCTGCCGTTCCAGTTGCCCACGGAACCCCCGGCCCGGCGGTGGGCGATCCTCGCCGACACGAGCCGGCCGGAGCTCGAGCCGGAAGAGGAGACGTCGGAGGCGGGGCAGGAGTATGTCGTGGCGGCGCGGGCGCTGGTGCTGATGCGCCACGTGCCTGAGGACGGGGCGTAACGCTTCGTCCGCGTCCCGCGGGCGGCAGGTCGGGCAAGGGCGATCCAAGGGAGAGTTTCCGTGTCGAACACGCGCACCCATGAGCGCACCGAGGCGATCGTCTCTCGCCCCGGCCCGGGCTCCGAGAGAGAGCGGGGGTCGAGCCGCCGCGTCCCGCGGGCGACGTATCGGTTGCAGTTGTCGAAGGCGTTCGACCTGGATGCCGCGGCGGCGGTGGTGCCGTACCTCGCGAGGCTCGGCGTCAGCCACATCTACCTCTCGCCGATCCTCACGGCCGCGCCGGGCAGCACGCACGGCTACGACGTCGTCGACCACCGGCACGTCAACCCCGAGCTCGGCGGGCGTTCGGCGCTCGACCGGCTCCGGTCGGCGCTCGACGAGCACCGCATGTCGATCGTGCTCGACATCGTGCCCAACCACATGGGCATGGCGGGCCGGCTCAATCGGCAGTGGTGGGACGTGCTCAAGCACGGGCGGCAGAGCCGGTACGCGGACTTCTTCGACATCGACTGGGATGCGCCCGAGGCGAAGCTGCGGGGCAAGGTGTTGCTGCCCGTGCTGGGCGACCAGCTCGGGCGGGTGATCGAGAAGGGCGAGCTTCGGATCGAGCCGGCGGTCGAGGGGCCGGTGGTGAAGTACTACGACGCGGAGTTCCCGCTGTCGCCCGAGTCGCTGGCGCGGTTCGAGGACCCGTTGCGGCGGGGGGCGGTCGAAGAGCCCGAGGTGCTGGCGAGCCTGCTCGACCACCAGCACTACCGCCTCGCGCACTGGAAGACCGCGAGCCGGGAGCTGAACTACCGCCGATTCTTCGCGGTGAACAACCTCGCGGCGATCCGCGTGGAGCGGCCGGAGGTGTTCGCGGAGACGCACGAGCTGATCCTCCAACTCGTGGAATCGGGCGCGGTGGACGGGTTGCGCATCGACCACCCGGACGGCCTCCGCGACCCGACGAAGTACCTCGACGAGCTGCGTGACGCGGCGGGGAACGCGTGGATCACGGTGGAGAAGATCCTCGAGCCGGGCGAGCCCCTGCCGCCGGAGTGGAAGGTTGCGGGCACGACGGGGTACGACTTCCTCAACCGGGCGATGGGCGTCTTCGTCGATCCCGCGGGGGAGGAGCCGATGACGGACTTCTTCCGCGAGTTCACCGGCATCGGGGAGGACTACCACGCGCTGCTGCACAAGAAGAAGCACTTCGTGCTCGACACGATGTTCGGGGGGGAGCTGAACCGGCTGCTGACGATCCTCGCGGAGATCTGCGGGCGGAACCGGCTGTACCGCGACCACACGCGGCGGGAGCTCTGCGACGCGCTCGCGGAGCTGCTGGCCTGCTTCCCGGTCTACCGGACCTACCCCCGGTCGGATTGCGAACTGAGCGAGCAGGACCTGCGGGTGACGCGGGAAGCGGTCGCCTGCGCGAAGCGGCATCGACCGGACGTGGATGCGCGGCTGTTCGACTTCATCGGCGAGATCCTCTCCATGCGGGTGCCGGGGGAGCAGGAGGCGGAGTTCACGCTCCGGTTCGGGCAGCTCAGCGGGCCGGTGATGGCCAAGGGCGCGGAGGATACGACGTTCTACATCTACAATCGCTTCACCGCGCTCAACGAGGTGGGCGGCGACCCGGGCAGCTTCGGGCTGTCGGTGGAGGACTTCCACGCGATCAACGCCGAGCGTCAGCAGAACTGGCCAGCGGCAATGCTGGGCACCTCGACACACGACACGAAGCGGAGCGAGGACGTGCGGGCGCGGCTGTGCGTGCTGTCGGAGATGCCGGACGCGTGGCGCGACGCGGTGACCCGGTGGCGGGAGATGAACGCACCCCGGAAGAATGACGGGCTCCCGGACGCGAACAGCGAGTACCTCCTGTATCAGACGCTCGTGGGGGCTTGGCCGATCGGTGCCGAGCGGGCGATCGCCTACATGGAGAAGGCGACCCGCGAGGCGAGCGTGCAGACGACGTGGACGGCGCCGAACGAGAAGTTTGAGTCGGCGCTGAAGGGGTTCATCGAGGGCGTTTTGGGCGATGCGGCCTTCGTGCGCGACCTGGAGTCGTTCGTCGGCACGCTGGTCGGGCTTGGCCGGATCAACTCGCTGGCGCAGTCGCTGCTGAAGCTTACGTGTCCCGGCGTGCCGGACGTCTACCAGGGCACGGAGCTGTGGGACCTGTCGCTCGTTGATCCGGACAACCGTCGGCCGGTCGACTACGAGGCGCGGCGAGCGCTCCTGGACGCGGCGGAGCACGCGAACGCGGAAGAGGCGATGCGGCGGAGCGACGAGGGGTTGCCGAAGCTGTTCCTGCTGCGGCGGGCGCTGCGGGTGCGGGCGGAGCACCCGGAAGCGTTCGGGGCGGCGAGCGGTTACACGCCGCTGGCCGCCGCGGGCGGGAAGGCCGGGCACGTGGTGGCATATGAACGAGGCGGTCGGGTCGTGACGGTCGTCCCCCGGCTGCCGCGCGGGCTCGGGGACGGCTGGGGCGACACGTCGCTGCGGTTGCCCGCCCCCGGAAGGTGGCGGAACGTGTTCACGGAAGAGCTGCGCGAGGGTGAGACGCGAGTGGGCGACCTGCTGCGGGCGTTCCCGGTGGCGCTGCTGGTGCGGGAGAACAAGTCATGAAGTTCGAAGTCTGGGCGCCCAAGGCGGAGCGAGTGGAGCTGGAGCTGCGCGGCCGACGCGTGGCGATGCAGCGGGCGGGGGACGGCTGGCGCCGCGCTGAGGCCGATGCGAGTGCGGGCGACGACTACGGCTACGTCCTCGACGGCGAAGGTCCCTTCCCCGATCCGCGGACGATGCACCAGCCGCACGGTGTGAACGGCCTGTCGCGCGTGGTCGATCACGCGACGTTCCGCTGGCAGCACGAAGGCTTCCGCGCCCCCCCGCTCGCGGCGGCGATCATCTACGAGCTGCACGTCGGCACGTTCACGCCCGAGGGGACGTTCGACGCCGCGATCGAGCGGCTCGACCACCTCCGCGACCTGGGCGTGACGCACGTCGAGCTGCTGCCGGTGTCGCAATGGGACGGCCCGCGGGGCTGGGGGTACGACGGCGTGCAGCTCTTCGCGCCGCACCACGATTACGGCGGGCCAGACGGCCTCAAGCGGCTCGTCGACGCCTGCCACGCCCGCGGCCTCGCGGCGATCCTCGACGTCGTCTACAACCACTTCGGCCCCTCGGGCAACTACGCGCCGAAGTTCGGCCCCTACCTCGACGAGGCGACCGCCTCCCCCTGGGGCGCGGCGATGAACCTCGGCGGCAAGCACAGCGGGGAGGTGCGACGCTACTTCATCGACAACGCGCTGATGTGGCTGCGCGACTACCGCTTCGACGCGCTGCGGCTCGACGCGGTCCACGCCTACAACGACGCGTCGGCGGTGCACTTCCTCGAAGAGCTGTCGCTGGAGGTGCGGGCGCTGGCGGCCCACGTCGGGCGGCCACTCGCGCTCATCGCGGAGAGCGACCTCAATGACCCGCGCGTCGTGCGGCCGATCGAGGCGGGCGGGTACGGCATCGACGCGCAGTGGAGCGACGACTTCCACCACGCCCTGCACGTGGCGCTGACGGGCGAACGGGCCGGCTATTACGAGGATTACCGAGGGCTGACGGACCTGGCGACGTGCCTCGAGAAGACGTTCGTCTACTCCGGGCAGCACGTGCCGAGCCGCGGCCGGCCGCACGGCCGCCCCACCGGCGGGATGCCCGGCGACCGGTTCCTCGCCTACCTGCAGAACCACGACCAGATCGGCAACCGCGCTGCCGGCGAGCGGGCGAGCCACCTGCTCGACACGGCGCAGCTCAAGCTCGGTGCGGGGATCGTGCTGACGTCGCCCTACGTGCCGATGCTCTTCATGGGCGAGGAGTGGGGCGCTTCGACGCCGTTCCAGTATTTCACGAGCTTCGACGACAAGGCCCTCGGCGAAGCGGTGAGCAAGGGCCGCCGCAGCGAGTTCGGCCACTTCGGCTGGAAGCCCGAGGATGTGCCCGACCCGCAGGACGTGAAGACGTTCGAGCGCTCGAGGCTCAAGTGGGACGAACTCGCGAAGGACCCGCACCGCGAGCTGCTGCAGTGGCACCGCGACCTGATCGCGCTGCGGAAGCGCATCCCGGCGCTCACCGACCCGCGGATGGACCGGGTCCGGGTGAATCACGACGAGGCGAAGCGTTTGCTGACGTTCACCCGGGGGCCGGTGACGGTGGCGGCGAACTTCGCG
>CAZKRE010000001.1:22386-49223 GCA_964555075.1 uncultured Phycisphaeraceae bacterium | reverse complement strand
CGTCATCGCACCTTCACCACGATCTTCCCCGTCGTCCGCCCCGTTTCCTGCTGCTCGTGCGCCTTCGCAAGCTGGTCCAGCGGGAAGGTGTGGCCGATGTGCGGCTTGAGCCGGTCGGCCTCGACCAGCTCGGTCACCGTCCGCAGCGTCTGGCCCTGCCGCTCGGGCCGGACCATCAGCAGCGTCGAAGCGCCCATGAACTCCAGGTGCAGCGAGGCGCTCTTGAACTTGAGCGGGTTGACGTCCACGCCCTCGGGGACGCTGACGATCGTGACCAGCCGGCCGCTCACCGCGACGACCTCGAGGCACTGCTTGAACGCGTCGCCGCCGACGGTGTCGAAGGAGACGGGCACGCCCTTGCCGTCCGTCTCCTGCATGACGCGTTCGACGACGTTCTCGTGCCGGTGATTGATGACGACGTCGGCGCCCAGGTCGCGGCAGAGCCGCAGCGAGCTCTCGCTGCTGGCGGTGGTCAGCACGCGGCAGCCGTGGAGCTTGGCGAGCTGGATCGCGATGTGGCCGACCCCCCCGCCGCCCGCCTGGATGAAGACGGTGTCGCCCCTGTGCATCCGCCCGTGGTCGTGGAGGCTCTCCCACGCGGTGAGGGTGACGAGGGGGAGCGCGGCCGCCTCGTCGTGGGGCAGGTTCGCGGGCTTGGGCGCCGCGGTGCGGTAGTCGATGGCGACGAGTTCCGCGTTGGCTCCGTGCCGCGCGAGGCTGGGCGAGGCGTAGACGGCGTCACCGATCTGGAACCCCTCGACGTTCTTCCCCATCTGCCGCACGACCCCCGAGACGTCGTAGCCCAGGACGCGGGGCGTGAGCGCATCCTTGCCGATGTAGCCCTGGCGGATCTTGTAGTCCACCGGGTTGACGGCGGACGCGTGGACCTCGACGAGCAGGTCGTTGTCGCCGACGGCCGGTTCGGGGATGTCCAGGGGGACGATCTGGTCGGCGCCGCCGTGCTGGTGGATGCCCATCGCGTGCATGGTTGTCTCCGGAGCGAGGTGCTCAAGTGTATCCCGCCGCGCGTGCGGTGGAGCGCGTGGAGTTGCACGCCGTCGGCGTGGGGCATCGAGCCCGCGCCCTACACGCCCGTGGTCTCGAGCTCGGGCGCGAGCAGGTCGTCGTAGGTCTCGCGGCGGCGGATGATGGTCGCCTGGCTCTCGTCGACCAGAACCTCGGCGGGGCGGGGGAAGGCGTTGTAGTTGCTCGCCATCGTCATGCCGTAAGCCCCCGCGCTGAAGATGCAGAGCAGGTCACCCCGCTTCACCGAAGGCATGGCCCGGCCGCGGGCGAGGGTGTCGCTCGTCTCGCAGATCGGCCCGACGACGTCGACCGTCTCGAGCCCGTCGAGGAGCGTCTCCATCTCGGCGGACCGCTTGGGCGGCACGTGCTCGGGCGCGACGCGGGTCGGCCAGACGAAGTGGAACGCGTCGTACATCGCGGGGCGGACGAGGTGGTTCATCCCGGTGTCGACGATGACGAACTTCTTCGTCCCGCCGGTCTTGATGTACTGGACCCGCGTGAGCAGGACGCCGGCGTTGGCGGCGATGGTGCGGCCGGGCTCGAGGATGACCTTCAGCCCCGCGTCCTTCAGGAGCGGGACGATCGCGGAGGCGTAGGTGTCGTAACTCGGGGAGCGGTGCGACTCGTAGTCCGCGGCATACCCCCCGCCGATGTCGATCGCCTCGATCACGAACCCGTCGCGGCGGAGTTCGTCGATCAGGCCCATCGCCTTCGTGACCGCCTGGACGTAGGGTTCGGCGGAGTAGATCGGCGAGCCGATGTGCAGGTGCAGCGCATCGAGCCGGCACCACTCGTCCTTGCCGTACTTCGCGAAGAACTGCTTCGCGCGGTCGATGTCGACGCCGAACTTCGTCTCCTTCTTGCCCGTGGTCGTCTTGGCGTGGGTGCGGGGGTCGTAGATGTCGGGGTTGACGCGGAGCGCGCCGCGGGTGGGCTTGCCCAGCCCGCGGGCGATGCGGGAGATGTTCTCGAACTCCGCCTCGCTCTCGATGTTGAACCAGCCGATGCCCGCCTCGATGCCAAGCGCGATCTCCGGATCGGTCTTCCCGACGCCGGCGTAGACGACCTTCCGCATGTCGGTCCCGGCGGCCTGGGCCCGCTTGAGCTCGCCGCCCGACACCACGTCCATCCCCGCGCCGCGCTGCGCGAGCAGCTTCGCCAGGTTGACGTTGCCGCAGCTCTTCAGCGAGTAGCAGATGATCGGGTCCAGCTCGGAGAACGCCCGTTGGATCGCGTCGAAGTGGTATTCGAGCGTCCGGCGGGAGTAGACGTAGGCCGGCGTGCCGACGCGGTCCGCCAGGTGGTCCAAAGGCAGCTCTTCGCAGTAGAGGTGCCCGTCACGGTAGTGGAAGTGGTCCATGGGTTGATCAGGGAGGCGCTGTGGGGTAGCTAGCCGCAGGCCGGGCATATTAGCAAGAGTTTGCCGGGGGCTGAGAGCTCGCGAATGCCCAGCATCGGTTCAGGCCGACCCGGCGTTTCCGCGTGAACGGCCGTCGCCTATCAATCTCTCACACGCGAAAGACTTGCACCACCACCCCTTTTGTTGGAGATCACCATGCGATTCATCCCGACTCGGATTCACGGCATGCTCGACTACGGCATGGGCCTGTTGCTCATCGTCTCCCCGTGGCTGTTCGGCTTCGCCGACGGCGGCGCGGCGCAATGGGTGCCCATCATCCTGGGCCTCGGCGCCATCTTGTACAGCCTGTTCACGGACTACGAGCTCGGCCTGGTCCGCAGCATCCCGATGACGGGCCACCTCGGGCTCGACGCGGCGAGCGGGCTCCTGCTGGCGGTGTCGCCCTGGCTCTTCCAGTTCGCGGACACGGTGTACTGGCCCCACCTGATCCTGGGCCTGCTGGAGATCGGCGCCGCGGTGATGACACACACGGTGCCGGACGACCGGGCCGCCGTGAACCGTGGCGCCATGACCCCGGCACACCACCACTGACGCGGGCCGGGATGCTCCCGATCGCCCTCCCCCGCCGCCGACGGTTCCGCACCGCCGGCGGCGCTTCGTGCGCGTCAAGCCGGCTGGACGGTGCCCGGCTCGATCCGCAGCAGCGGCTCCACCGCGGAGCCGCCCAGCAGGTCTCGGACGATCTGCGCCACCGCCCGCCGCTGCCCCGGCCAGAGGAACGCGCGGTCGGCGTGGTCCCGGCGGACCCACCGGTAGGCATCGTGCTCGACGTTGAGCGTCGGTTCCCAGCTGATCGGGACGCGCACGGCGAAGCCGGGGCTGAGCATCACGCATTCCGCCGCGTGCAGGAAGAACACGTTCACCTCTTCGAGCTGCCAGAGATCGCCCGCCGACGCGCCGACTTCCTCCGCCAGCTCTCGGACCGCAGCCGTCGCCGCCCGCTCGCCCGGGAGGATGTGCCCCATGATGGGCTGCCACGTGCCGGGGAGGGTGGCCCCCGGGGCGCGCCGCAACTGGAGGAACTCCGCGTCGGCCGCGCGAACCCCCGCCGCGCGGAACACATACACCTCCACAACGTCGGTACGCACGGCGGGGCCTGGCATCGCGGCGGATTGTAGCTCGGGCGGACGCACTCACGCGACGCGCCGGACACGCCCCGGCCGCGGCGCCGCGGCTACAGTATCCGTCTATGAGCACCCCGATCGCCCCCGCGCCGTTTGTCCCCCAGGACCTCGACCCCAGCGACTGGTCGCAGCTCGAGCCGCTCTACCGCCAACTCCTCGACCGGCCGATCCGGACTCGCGAGGAACTCGACGCCTGGCTCGCGGACTTCTCGGCGCTCTACGCGACCGTCGCTGAGTACGGCAGCCGCAAGAGCATCGCCCACGCCTGCCACACCGATGACCCGCAGGTCGAGAAGGAGTACCTGCACTACGTCGAGCAGGTCTCGCCGAAGCTCAAGCCGATGTTCTTCAAGCTGCAGCAGAAGCTGCTCGCCGCGCCCGCCCACCGGGAGCTGGACCCGTCCCGTTTCACGCCGCTCGTCCGCGAATGGCGGGCGGACGTCGAGGTGTTCCGCGAGGAGAACGTGCCGCTGCAGACGAAGGTGACCAAGCTCGTCAGCGAGTACGACAAGCTGATCGGCGCGATGATCATCGAGTTTCGCGGCAAGTCGTACACCCCGCAGCAGCTCGGCAAGTTCCTCGAGGAGCCCGATCGGCAGACGCGGCAGGAGGCGTGGGAGCTGGTCAGCAACCGGCGGATGCAGGATGCTGAGAAGATCGACGACCTGTTCGAGAAGATGCTGGCCCTGCGCGAGGAGATGGCTCGCAACGCGGGATTCGACAACTACCGCGACTACACCTGGAAGGCCCGCGGCCGCTTCGACTACACACCCCAGGATTGCCTGGATTTCGCAAGCGCGATCGAGGAAACGATCGTGCCCGCGGTCGAGCGGCTCGACCGGGAGCGGCGCGAGGAGCTGAAGCTGGACTCGCTTCGGCCCTGGGACCTGTCGGTCGACCCGAAGAACCGCCCGCCGCTGCGGCCGTTCGACGGCGAGGACACGCGGCGTCTCGTGGACGGCTGCCGCGCGATCTTCAGCCGGCTCTCGCCACAACTCGCGGAGGACTTCGGCACGCTCCGCGATGGCCGAAACCTCGACCTGCGGAGCCGCAAGGGCAAGCGGGCCGGCGGGTTCCAGGCGTCGCTGGAGCTGTCGGGCGAGCCGTTCATCTTCATGAACGCGGCGGGCCTGCAGCGCGACGTCGAAACGATGCTGCACGAGGGCGGGCACGCGTTCCACTTCATGTGGGCCACGCGGCGGGAGCCGCTGGTGTTCCTCCGCCACTCGCCCCTGGAGTTCGCCGAGGTCGCGAGCATGGGCATGGAGGCGATGTGCGCCGACGGGCTCTCCGAGTTCTACCCCAACGAGGAAGACCTCGGCCGGGCGAAGCGGAGCTTCTTCGAGGGCATCATCCGCTTCCTGCCGTGGATGGCGACGATCGACCTCTTCCAGCACTGGATCTACACCCACCCGAACCACACGCGAGCCGAGCGCACCGCGCAGTGGCTAGCGATCCTTGATCGCTTCGGCAGCAAGGGGGTCGACTGGTCCGGCTACGAGGGGCAGCGGGCGACGATGTGGCACCGCCAGCTCCACCTCTTCCACCACCCGTTCTACTACATCGAGTACGGCATCGCGCAACTCGGGGCGCTGCAGCTGTGGACCCGCTACCGCGAGGACCGCGAGGGCACGCTCCGGAGATACCGGGATGCGCTCGCCCTCGGCGGGACACGCTCGCTGCCCGAACTGTTCGAAGCGGCCGGCCTGCGTTTCGCGTTCGACCGCGCGACGCTGCAGCCGCTGGTGGACGCCGTCACGGCTGAGCTCGACGCGATGCCGGCCTGAGACCCCTCCCACGCCGGTCCTGAGACTCGGCGAAGGGCCGGGCGACGGCGCGCCCATTGCGCCAACACCCGACCGTTCGTCGCGGACTCCTCAGGGTCGGCGTCGTCGTGAGTGCATCCGCAGGGTCTTTCCGTATCACCCCTTGTCGCGGAGGAGCCGGCTCGGGGGGCGGCGTTCCGGCTTGGGCGGAGGCTCGTAAGGCTCATAGCGGGCTTCGCAGAAGGCGCCCTTGCTGACACCGAGTTGGGTCAGCTCGCCGTCCACACGGATCTCCGTCGCGACCGTCTTGTTCGGGCAGTCGGGGTAGGGCAGCTCGGGGCTCTTCTTCTCGTGGTCGAGCGGCAGCGGGACGCCCGCGCGCTTCTTGCAGTAGGCGCAGGTCGGCGGGCCGACGATCGTCACCCCGTCGACGCCCTTGGCCTTCATCGCCTTGAGCTGGTACTCGTGCGAGCGGCGGAGCACCGGGTAGTAGTCGTGCCCCTGCTCGTGGAGGTAGCGCGCCTCGGCCGCGTACACCACGGCGCACTCCGCGGCCGTCTTGCACTGCTTCGCGGCCTTGAAGAAGAGCTGCCGCATCAGCGTCGGCTCGTCGGGCTCGGCGCCCGTCTGGGCCTTGATCCGCGCCCGCGTCTGGAGGTACCGCCGCTCCGTGATGCCGTAGCGGCGGAGGATCCCGAGCTTCTTGCGGAACTCCAGCACCTGCTCCTGCTGCTCCTTGCTCAGCAGCGCGCTGTCGAAAAGGTCCTGGTCGCGAACGATGTGGATCGCCCAGCCGCAGAGCGGGCAGGGGCTGGTCGTCTCCGGCCGGCCCGGCAGCCTCTGGTTGCAGTTCGGACAGGTCGGCTCCACCTCATCGTGGCAGTCCCGGCAGACGGCCTGGCCGTCCACCAGGAAGACCGTGCCGAACCCCGGGAGCGGGTTCGCGCAGCGCTCGCATAGATCCGCTGGCTCACTCATGAAACAGCACCTCGGCTGCACCGGCGGCGGACCCGCCGGCCGGCCCTCTCGGGTTGATCGATTGTCCAGACGTCGCCGCCACGCAGAGAAGCCCCTCAATCTTAGCGGATCGGCCGGAAGGCGTCCGCCCCGCGATCCGCCGACCTGCATCGGCTATCGGGGTCGCGCCGCTCCACCGGAGCGGGATGCCGCGCTACGGCCCGAGCGTGCGGAGGTGCGAAGCCGCGCGTCGGGCGTCCTCGGCGGAGAGGCGCGGCCGCGCGGCCGTGAGCAGTTCGCGGGCGCGGTCCGGCTTCGCCAGGTGCTTCGCGTAGATGAGCCCGAGGATGAGTTGAACCTGCTCGAGTTCGCCGTAGTCGGGGTAGCGGGCGAGGAAGAGCTCGTAGGCTCGGGCCGCCGCGGGGTATCGCCCCTCCCGCATCAACTGGTTGGCGATCTCGAGCTGCGGCTCGAGCGGCATTGTCTCCGAGGCGTCGGCGAGGAGCAGTTCCTCGTAGAGCCGCGCCGCGGCGGCCGGGTCCTCGCTGTCGAGCGCGGCGGCGATGGCGTGGCGGCGCTCCGCGGCCGAGATGGATGGGTCCGCCGCGGCCCGCGCCTCGGGCGGCTGCGGATGGAGGAGGCCGATCATGTCGTGCTCCTCCCGCGGCAGGAAGCGGACCAGGAGCAGGGCCATCGCCACGACGAAACCGAAGAGGTACCCCGCCAGGTGCGCCGTGTAGGCGACGTTGCCGATGCCCATGAGCGAGAACACCGCGTCGTTCGCGATGCGGAAGAGGATCAGGACCAGTGACGAGACCTCGAACTCGCCGAGAAAAGCGATGTCGATCTCAACTTTCGTGAGCGGGTAGAACGCGAGGAACGCGCCGGTGACGCCCGCGACCGCGCCCGAGGCGCCGATGACCGGCGGCGCGTCGACGGGCAGCACGTGCGCCACGCCCGCGAGGACGCCGCTCGCGAGGTAGAAGAACAGGTACCCGATGTGTCCGAGCCGCTCCTCGACGTGGTTGCCGAACACCCAGAGGAACACCATGTTCCCGAAGATGTGCATCGCGTCGTTGTGGAGGAACTGGTAGCTGAAGAACTGGGGCAGGAGCGGCTGGTGCGTCTGCAGGTAGAGCCCGGGCGACCGCTGCACGTCGATGAAGAGGTAGGCCAGGACGTTCAGCGCGATCAGCGCGTAGTTCACCCACGGGATGATCTGGCTGCGGCGATCGGTATCGATGTGGAAGACCATGGCGGGACCGGGGCAGCGGGGGTCAGGGCGTCGTGCTGCCGGCGGCGTCGGCCAGCCAGGCACGGGTCGTCGACGGCGGGCCAGGGGGCGGCAGCGCGAGGCGGATCGCGAGGTGCATCCCCGGCTCGATCGGCCAGGGGACGTGGGCCCGGTACCGCGCGATGGTCGCGCCCGTGTCGTCGATCGCCCGCAGCACCACGATCGACCGGTGCAGCGTCAGGTCGTGTGAGTTCTTTGACCGCAGCCGCAGCATCGAGCGGGAGCCCGCGGCGGCGGATCGGACGTCCGCGTGGTCCAGGTAGCGCCCCGTCGAGATCCGCGCGTGGACCTCGACCCAGGAGTCGACCCGGAGCAGCCCCTTGGGGAGCCCCTCGCTGGGGAACGGGACGCGGACCTTCTGCTGCCGCCCCCCGCCGAAGAGCGCCAGCGGGATCGCCCCGCGAGCCACGGCGCGATCCGCCATGTCCACCAGGACGAGGCGGAGCGTCGCGGAGGCGATGATCTCGCTGGTGTCCGCGGTGGCGGTGGCGGTGTAGAACTCCCGCCCGTCGTCGGTGAACGCACGCGCCTCGTCGCGGAGGAAGACGGAGCGGTCGCGCGGCTCGAAGCGGTGCGGCTCGTCCACCTGCTCCCAGACGACCTCGGGCATCGACTCGACGGTGAGCAGGGGCAGCGCGGCGATCATCGCGGCGTCGCGGGCGTTGAGCGGCATCTCCTCGGCGGAGGGTGGCGGCAGGGACACGTCCCGGTCGCTGACCACCGCCCACCAAAGCCCCGCACCCACCCCCGCCATCAGCAGCCCCAGCACGCCGGCGAGCAGGTACAGCAGGCGCACGTTGCGACGGCGGGCGTCGCGGCGAGCCTGGAGCCGCGCCACGATCGGCGCCGCCGCGGGGCGGGCTTCGGGCGGCGGCGCGACGGCGCGTGTGCCGGCGGGGGCATCCGGCTCCTCCTCCATCAGCTTCGACAGACCCGACAAACCCGCGACGCTGCCGTCCGACAACTGCCGCGCCGCCGATTCACCCGCCTCGGCCGCCTCGATCACCGCTTCGGCCGGCTTCGACACCGGCGTGCCGGCCGCCGTCGTCCGCCGCACGTGCTCGTCCGCGATGCGATACTTCGCCGCACAATGGCCGCACAGAACCACCGCACCCACCCGGACAAAAGGGGACGGCACCTTGTGGGCGCAGGCTGGGCACGACAGTTCGTAAGGCACGCGGGACGCCATGGTAGCGATCGCCCCTCGCGACGACACGCGTCGAGCCCGCGCCCCGGCTCGCCCTGCTATTGTCCGGCTACCCCGCTCCCGCTCCCGGAGACACCATCGATGATCCAGAACAACCTCTCGTCGCTCGCCCTCCCCTCCCGCCTCGCCTTGGACGAAGGCCCGGGCGGCCTCCCTCGCGCCACCGTGACCCACCCCCTCGCGTCCGGCGAGCTCTACCTCCACGGCGCCCACGCGAGCCGGTGGCAACCGGCGGGCGAGCGGCCGGTGCTGTGGATGAGCGAGCGGTCCGACTTCGCACCCGGCAAGCCGATCCGCGGCGGCGTCCCGATCTGCTTCCCCTGGTTCGGCGCAAAGGCGGATGATCCGGCCGCGCCGGGCCACGGCCTCGCGCGGCTCCGGGCCTGGACGCTCGAAGAGACCGCCGCCGACGACGAGAGCGTGACGCTCACGCTCGCCCTGACGCTCGACCCGTTCGCCCTGCGGTACCGGGTCCGGTTCGGCCGCGAGCTCTCGCTCTCGCTGTCGGTCCGCAACGCGGGCGCGGCGGCGGCCTCCTTCGAGGCGGCGCTCCACACCTACTTCGCGGTCAGCGATATCCATCGCGTCCGGGTCCTGGGGCTCGAAGGGGCGGACTACCTCGACCAACTCGCGGATCGTCGGCGGGTGCCCGCGACGGGCCGGCCGATCGAGTTCACCGGCGAGACCGACCGCATCTACCTTGACGAGGGAGGCGCGGTCACGATCGAGGACGCGGGCTGGGATCGCCGGATCCGCGTCGGGAAGCGCGGCTCCGGGTCGACGGTCGTGTGGAACCCCTGGACCGCGAAAGCCGCGCGGATGCCCGACTTCGGCGACGAGGAGTGGCCCGGCATGCTCTGCATCGAGACCGCCAACGTGGGCGACCGCGCGGTGACGCTCGAGCCGGGGCAGGCGCACGAGATGGAGGCGTCGATCCGCGTGAACAGCGGCGTCAGGCCCTCCTGAGCCGCTCAAGTGAGCGGTGTCCACTGGCCGATAAGCGCAAAGGAGGGGCCCGGGGGCGTTCCCATGGCCCGCATCGAGCCGGCTCCGCGCGGAAGCCTCGGCGTTCCCGCGCTCCGGTCGATCCGATCCGTCACGAGGTCGCGATGAGGCTCAGCAAGACAGCCGCCCACGCCGCTCTGGCGCTCGCGTTCCTCGCCAATCGAGCGGACGAGGGGCCGATCCAGGCCCGGCACATCGGCGAGTTCCTCGGCATCCCCACCGACTCAGCGCTCAAGATCCTCCAGGCGCTGGCCCGTGGCAGGCTGATCCAGAGCCAGCTCGGCCGCTCCGGCGGCTACCGCTTCCACCGCCCGCCCCAGGACGTGTCGCTCCTCGACATCGTCGAGACCATCGAGGGGCCGATCGTGCCCCAGTTCCCCATCACCGATCCGGACGAAGGCGTGCTCGCGAGCATCGACCTCCTCCAGGCCGCCTGCACCCAGGCCGCACTCGGGCTCCGCACCGAACTGGCCCGCTGCACCGTCGCCGACCTGGCGCGGTCGCAGCGCCCCGTCCCCGCCGCCGCGGGCTGACCCGGCCCGCCTCATCATCCGGCTCGCCGTCGCGGGAAACGGATCCGGGCGCCCCGGTTATCTGATCTCGACAATGGGCGCGTCCGGCGCGGGCTGCCCGGGCCGCTCCACGGCGGGCGCTTCTTCCGGCAGGCCCGGCGGGGGCGGGAACAGGACCGACGCCTCGATCCCCTGCTGCGCCGCCTGCTGACGCACCACCTCGAACCACCGGCGATACGTCCCCTGCGCCAGCGGCAGCGGCGTGTTGCGGTAAACCTGGCCCCGCTCCATCAGGTCCCACTGCGGCGTCCGCATGTACCCGCTGTAGTGCTCCGCCACCATCTGCTGGAAGGGCAGCAGCAGCAACCGCTCCCGCGGCGCCGTCGGCGTCGCCGCCGAACGCTCCCGCTGGTACCGCTCGTGCAGGTTCTGCGCGATCCGCATGTACCGGTTGAACACGTCGCCCCGCCCGAGCTTCAGCCCCTGACGGAACGATTGCAGCAGCAGCGACTCGATGAACGGCGCGATCGTGTTCGTCGTGTTCCAGTCCTCCCCCAGCTCCTGCGCCACGAACGCCTCGAGCGGCAGCGTGTACCGCCCGCTCGCGAGGTTGTGCGGCCGGCTGCCGTACGTCGTGATCAGGTCGTCGTAGTACTCCCGGGCCTTGCCCTCGTCGCCGTAGAGGTAGGCGTACTGCACCGCCTTGATCAGGAAGTTCTCGTGGCCGGCCTCAAAGCTCTCTTCGTTGCCCTGCCCGCTCCACTCGACGTCCTGCTGCCGACCGATCGCCGCCCGCATCGCCTCCGGGTACTCGTCGACGAACCGCGGGTCGGGCAGCAGGTCGACCTGCTGCGTCATCGGGTCGTAACTCAGTCGGCCGTAGTGGAACAGCGCCTGCAGCGAGTGGATGACGTTGCGGTCGGTGTTGAGGATGTCGATCTTGGTGCGGTCCTTCATCTGGCCCGCGCGCTGGACGCCGAGGTAGCCCCAGTAGAGCGCCTGGGCCGCGGGGTGTCGCCAGTCGACCGGGCCGAACCGCATCATCAGCCCGTGCATCACCGACGGGTCCATGTGGTACTCCTGGACGAGCACCTTCGCGCGGAGGAACGCGAGCAGCCGATCGAACTCGGGCGCCTCCCGGTGCGTTACCACGAACCGCAGGAGGTCGCGTTCGGACGCCGCCATCTCCCCCCGTTGCACGAGCTCATCCGCGCGGGCGTTCACGGCCGCGAGATCCGAGTACCGCGACAACATGATCAGCCACCCGATCCGCCGCAGCGTCTCGACATCGAGCTCAAACCCCGCGGCTCGCAGCTCGCGCATCAGGGCCGCGGCCTCGGGCGACTCCTCCTCAAAGAGGAGGATTGGGTCCCGTGCCGCGCGTGCTGCGCGGGCGTCGGCCTCGGCGAGCCACGCCCGCAGCCGCTCCGCCAGCGCCCGGTTCTCGTCCGCGACGTCCTCCGCCAGCCGGCGGGTGCGCGAAACCATGCGCGACAGCGACACGTCCCCCAGCCGATCGATCCGCTCCGCCGCGGCCGGGTGCGCCGCCGCCATCTCCCCCAGCTCGTCGAGCATCGCCTGCGACGGCTGGCTGAGCAGGAAGTACCGCTCCGCCATCTCGGCGACCGGCCGGAAGCGCTCCTGCGCCTGCTCGGTGGTGCCGCCCTCGGTCGGGGCGCCCAGCAGCTCCTGCCACTCCTGGGCGAGCTGCGCCTTGTAGTACCAGTGCATGTCGTCGGTGAACTGTCCGATCTTGTGGAAGAACGTCCACGACAACTCGCGATACAGCGGGACCGACGTCGGGTTGTTCGGGATTCCCTCGTCGCGGAGCAGGCGGATGCCCTTGCTGACCCAGTCCCACCGCTCCTGCGGCGTCCCGGTCTGGACCGAGATGTTGTAGACCATGTCCCACGACTGGTAACGCCAGACCTCGGGGAACCGGGGCTGGAGCATGACGATCCAGTCGCGGAGCGCCTTGGCGTCGAAGAACTTGCCCTCGCGCTTGAGCATCTCCGCGCGGTACCAGAGCATGTCGACCGCGATCCCGCGGAACGCGCCCAGCGCCGCCGCCGCGATCACGTACTTCGGCGCCATCCCCCGCACCGGCTCGTTGTCGATGAAGTCCTCCCGCTGCGTGTTGATCCGCGGGACGAGCAGCGACGCCCCCAGCAACGCGGCGAGCGCGAGCACCAGGGCGATCATCTGGATGAGGCGGTTTCGATTCATGGGCTAGCCGAGAGATTCATACGGCGGCCGCCGTGCGGCGGTTCCGGCCGCGTCCTTACACCGTGACGCGGGCCAGTTCCCGCCGACGCCACACGATCCAGGCGATGAACGCGATCACGCCGCTCCACACCACCCCCACCCACAGCGCCGCCTCCCCGAGCATCCGTGGCGAGACCCACCGCCCGTCGGCGACCATCGGCGTCGGGTTGTAGTCCGCGAACGACGGCACGAGCGCCATGAACCCCGACCCCAGCAGCTTGATCACGAGCTTGAGCACGTACCCGAAGTCCCCCTCGCCGATCTTCGTGCTCACCTGCCCGAACAGGCCCGTGAGCCAGTCCCAACTGCCGATGTCCCCGTCGTTGGGGAAGCGCGCGTAGCTGTCGAGCGACTCGCCGATGTACCCGCTGCCGATCGCGGCGACGTACACCAGCAGCGCCACGAGGCACGCGATCGGGAACGACAGCGCCGCTCCCGCCGCGAGCCCGAGCATCGCGAGGAACGACAGCCGCAGCCACATCATGATCAACCCGCGGACGAAGTTGCCCTCAAACCCGCCCACCCGGTAGAGCATCTCCACGCCGTCGCTCACGTCGAACGTCACGCTCGGCTGCGGGAGGTACGCCCCGGGCTCGCGCGGGTCGGGCCGACCGGGGTTGGCGACCTCGATCAACAGCTCCCCGCTCGTGACGTTGTATCGCCGGGGGTCGAGCTCGAGCACGCGGTACTGCGACTCGACGAACTGCACCGGGTTGCCCTCATAGAGGTACCCGTTGAGGCGGAAGAAGAGGTAGACCGTGCCGTCGGGCGACGGCGACGCCGGCCGGGGCTTGAGCCGAAGCTGCACCGTCGGGTCCGCCGCCTGCCCGTCGAGGCCGGCAAACCGGAACGCCCGCTGCCCGCGCGGGGGGACGACATAAAGCTCGTTGAGGATCTGCGACTGGATCGCCCCGCGCAGCTCCGGCGGCAACGACTCAGGCGGGTCCCCCGGCGAGCCGTAGTTCACCGGGTCGGTCGCCCGCAGCCGCGCGAGCCGATCCGCGTACATCGCCGGCAGGTCGACGTTCGCCGGCATCGGCGTGATCGTCTGCCGCGCCACGAGCACCTGCCCCTCGACCGCGGCGGCGTCGACCGCGTTCATCGCCGGCTGGCTCGCCAGGATCTTCGTGAACGCATAGATCCCCACGCCGCACACCGCGACCAGCACCAGGTTCAGCGCCGCGATCCCCAGCCACTTGCCGAAGAGGTACCCCCCCCGGCTCACCGGCTTGGTCATCGTCAGGAAGATCTGCCGGTGCTGCACCTCGCTCGTGATGCTCCCCACCGCGAGGAAGATCGTCATCAGCGACAGCAGCACCCCCGTCGCCGTCATCGACCAGGTCAGGAACGTCTGCAACCGGTACCGCAACTGGTCCTGCTCATCGAGCACGAACGGCAGCACCGGGACGATGAGCACCAGCACGACGAGGAACACCAGCGGCGTCTTCATCCGCACCGCCTCGTCCACCAGCGTCCGCGCGACGCCGAGCACCGGGTGGCCCGGCGCCAGCAGCAGCCGGACGAGCAGCATCCCGCCGAAGAACATCGCGGTCATCGCCCAGATCCCCGCGACGGCGGTGACGCCGTTGCGCATCTCGAAGGCGTGGAACACCGAGGCGACGAGCTGCGCCGCGAACGTGAACGCGAGGAACAGGCCGATCCGGCGGACGACAGGCGTCTCGCGCCACCGCCAGAGCCCGAAGATGACCCAAAGCCCCGCCAGCACGTTGAACGTGACGAGCGTGACCCGCGCGACGAGGTCGTGCCCCTGCGCCGTCAGGACGCCGAAGAACCCCGCCCCCCCGGCGAGGAGGACGGCGAAGACGATCCACCAGATGAGCGGTCGGATATTCATCACGTCGTTCGACCGTCAACCCTTCTTCGGGGCGTCCCCGTCTTCGCGTTCCTGCTCCTCGACGCGGATGAGCGTCTCGAGGAACGACGTGTCCGGCTGCTCCTCTTCGCGCGGCTCGGGCGTGTTCCCTCGCGCGGCGGGCGACGGCGGGCTCGGCGGCGCGGGCCTCACCGGGGGCGGGGCGGGCGCAGGAGTCGGGGCCAGGCCTTGGCGCGGCGTGTCCAACGCGGCCGCGGGAGGCGGCGGCGCGGGCTGGTCCCCGCCCAGCAAGCCCTCGATGACCGAGGTGTCGGCCGCGGGCTCGCCGGTGGACGGGGGTGGCGCTGGCGTCGGTGTCGCGGGCCGCTGCGCGGCGGCAGGAGGCGTCGCCGGGCGCGCCGGAGCGGGCCCCGCGGGTGCCGGCGTGGGTTCCGCCCGCCCGGTCGCCGGCGCGGTCGACGCGGTCGGCTCGTTCCCGGCGACCAACTGGTCGATCACCGCCTCGCCGGTCGTCCGCTCCTCGCCCTCGCCCATGAGGAACGCCGCGGTCCGCCCGCCGGCGCCGGCGCCGCTGGTCGCCTGCCCCTCGGCGATGGCGCGGTTGACGATGTCGAGGAAGAGTTGCTCGAGCTTCTGCCGCGGGCGCTGCACGCGGTCGATGTGCGCGCCGTGCCGCGTGAGGACTTCCTCGATCTCCTGGATCGCCTGCGCGGAAAGCTCGGGCGTTTCGATGGTGGTCTTGCCGTCCTGCGTGAGCAGCGAATCGACCGTGCCGTACTGCCGGATCCGCCCGCCGAACATGATCGCGACGCGGTCGCAGACGTCCTCCACGTCCGAGAGCAGGTGGGAGCAGAGGAGGATGGTCTTGCCGGGCTTGCCCTGTCGGGGGCGGGCGAGGTCGACGATGAGGTCTTTGACCTGCCGCGTGCCGATCGGGTCGAGGCCGGTGGTCGGCTCGTCGAGGATGAGCAGCTCGGGGTCGTTGATGAGCGCCTGGGCGAGCCCGATGCGGCGCTGCATGCCCTTGGAGTACTCACCGATGGGGCGGCGCTGCACCTTGTCGAGCCCGACCATCTCCAGCAGCATGTCGATGCGCTTGATCCGCTGCCGGCGGTTCTGGTGGAACAGCCGGCCGTAGTAGTCGAGCGTCTCGCGGGCGTTGAGGAACCGGTAGAGGTAGCTCTCCTCGGGCAGGTACCCGATCCGCTGCTTGATCGAGACGTCGGTCGGCGGCTTGCCGAGCACGGCGATCCGCCCGGAGGTCGGGTTCAGCAGCCCGAGGATCATCTTGATCGTCGTGCTCTTGCCCGACCCGTTGGGCCCGAGCAGCCCGAACACCTCGCCCCGATAGACCTCGAAGTCGATGCCTTCGTACTGCTTCGCGCCCGCGTCGCCGCGCGTCTGACCGACCGCGACCACGCGGTTGCGCAGCCAGAAGTCCTTGAAGACCTTCACGAGGTTCGCGGCCTTGATCACCATCTGGCTGGCGTCGGTGGCCCGGTCGCCGATGGTGCCCGCGAGGGCGTCGGGTTGGGTGAGGGCTTGGGTCATGGGTTGACTTACCGTCCCTGCCGCTGGGCTTGTTCGCGCGCCTGCTGCTGTTGCTGGAGCAGCCGTTCACGCTCCCGCTGCTGCTTGAGGTTCGGGTCGCGGTTGGTGGTGATCACCAGCCGCTGGCCCTCGCCGCTGGCGGCATAGAGCGTCTCGACGTCGCCGGTGAGGATCGACCGCCGCGCCTCCTGCGACAGCCGCGAGAGGACCAGCTCCGGCGCTTCACGATACCGCCGGAGCATCTGCTGGAAGTAGTCCGCATCGCCCCGGACCTGCTGCACGTGCGTCGTGCTCTCGGTGTGGGCGCCGTTGATCACCGTCGCCACCTGCCCGCCGATCCGCGCGACCCCGTCGGTTTCCGACGCGACCTCCAGCCGGTCGAGCGACGCGTCGATCTGCGCGAGCAGCCGCTCCGCGTCCGCCTCGTTGTTCACGGCCCGGGCGAGTTCGTACGCCCCCACCAGCGCGAGCAGCTCGTCGTACCCCTCGCCCGCCGTCTCGTTCAGCGTGCTCGTCGCCCGCTGCCGGGCCTCTTCGATCCGCTGCGCCTTTTCGCTCTCCGCGTCGTTGACCTGCTGGTACGCCTGCTGCACCGGCAGCGGCGCCGTCGGCCGCGTCAGCATCACGCCGTCCACCACCACGCCGACGTCCAGCGTTTCGAGCGACTGCCGCATCTGCTCCCGCACCATCGGCTCATTGAAGTTCGAGCGGATGAACTCGTCCGCCTCCGTCTGCGCCACCGCGTGCAGGATCGCCCGCTCCGCGACGTTGCGGACGATCGATTCGAGCACCGCGGTGTCGCCCACGTTCCGCACGAACGCCGCCGGGTCGTCGATGTGATACGTGACGCGGAACTGGCCGTGGACGATGTTGGCGTCGCCCGTGATGAGCGAGCCGTCCCGCTCGGGGTTGAGCGGACCGCCGCGGAGCTGGTCGAGCGTCTGCCCCTCGCTGCCCGGGGGCGGGCTGAACCAGAACGCGCGGTTCAGGTCGATCGTCCGCTGGCTCACGGGGATGCGGAGGTACTGCTCGATGGGGTACGGCAGGCCGAAGTGCCAGCCCGGGCCGTACACCTGCTGCCCCTCGGCGCCGACGAGCTTGCCGAACCGCAGCCGCACCGCCCGCTCCTGCGGGCTCACGGAGAACACGCCGGTGAACAGGTAGACGACGACGAGGATCGCCATCACCCACTTGAGCAGCCCGAAGCTGACCCGCAGCGCGTCGGCGAGCGACTGCTGCGCCGGGTCGTGCGGGTCGTGGTCGTCGTGGTCGTGGTGGTGATGGCCGTCCCCGTGCGCATGATCGTGGTCGTGGTCGTGCGTGTGGAGGAACGGGTTGCGGATCTTCGTTTGAGCCATGGATCGGTCTCGTGATCAGCGGGGTGCGGTGCGTGTGGCGGCCGGCGGACGCCGGGGCGCTTCAGTTGCCCTGGGCGGCCGCGGCGGCGGGGGCGGGCTCCACCGCGGGCGGCGCCGCCACCGGCTGCGGCTGCGTGAACGTGTCCAGGAACCACAGGTTGTTCGCGTCCAGGATGAACGTCGTGTTGTGCGACAGCATCGTCCGCAGCGCGTCCATCTTGTCCATGAAGATCGCGAAGTCCTGGTTCTCCCGGAACTGCTCGAAGAACTGCGCCGCCTCCAGGTCGCCCTCCGCCCGGATCGCCTGCGCCCGACGCTCCGCGAACGCCAGGATCCGGTCCCGCGCGCTGTTCGCGTCGCTCTCGATTGTCGCGGCCTGCGCCCGGCCCTCGGCCCGCGCGGCCTCGGCCATCCGCTCCCGCGTCTTGACCATCCGCTCGAACACCTTCGCCGTCGACGCCTCGGGCAGGATCACCCGGCTGATCCCCACCTGCTCGACGCTGATGCCGTAGCTCGGGTCGATCCCCGCCAGGTGACGCCGGAGCTGCTCCGTCGCCTTCTGCTCGATCTCCCGCAGCTTCAGCCGGCTCGCGTCGGTGTTCACCAGTTGATCGAAGCTGTACTGCGACACCACCCCCATGAGCTGCCGCAGCATCGGGTTCAGCGTCCGCTGCGCGTTCTCCACCGTCTCGAGCACGCGGAAGAACGAGTACGGGTCGTCGATCCGCCACGCCAGGTACAGCTTCACGACGATCGTCGATCCGTCCGCCGTCGTCACCTGCTCGAGCCGGTCCTCGAGGATGTGGATCTGGTTCGAGTAGGTCTCGACCTTCTGGATCGGCCAAGGCGCCTTGAAGTAGAGCCCCGGCTCGGTGATGAGGCTGCCCGCCTCGATGATCCGGCCGGTGTCGTCGCGGGTCGGCTCGACCGCCTTGTTGAAAGTGGTCTTCACCGCGACCTGGTCGTACCGCACCTGGAAGGTGACCATGTACACCAGGAGGATCACCAGCACCGCGATGCCGATCAGGAGCGTGAGCGTGTTCTTCATAATGAGCGGTCCGAATCTGGATGCGTGAACGGGACGCCTCGGTCGGCGGTCAGTTTTCCCCGATAAAGTTGCTGAGCTCCGCGCCCTCGTCCTGCAGGTCGAGGCGGATCTCACGGGCCGTCCCCTCGTCGACGGCGATGACGGTCTTGCGCTTGTCGCGCAGCCCCTCCGCCAGCGTGTCGAGGAACAGCCGGTTGCGGTAATACTCCGGCGCCCGCGAGTAGGCGTCGGCCTGCGCGGTCAGCCGCAGCGCCCGACCCCGCTCCGTCAGCGCCCGCTGCCAGCGGTACGCCCGCGCGTCGTGGATCATCTGCGCCGCCCGGCCGCCGGCGGCGTCGAGCAGTTGCTCGATCGCCACCTCCCGCTCCGCCAGCCGCGTCCGCAGCGCCTCGAGGTTGTCCGCCCCCTCGCCCCCGCCCTGCGCCGCCTGCAGCGCCTGCCGCGCCTGGTTCACCTCGCCGATCGCCGCCGCGATCCGCATCGCCCGGTCCCGCGAGCCCGCCACCTCCGCGAGGCTGCTGATCGCCCGCCGCTCCGCGTCCTGAATGGCGCTGGCCCTCTCCTGCCGCGCGTCGATCTGCTCGTTGAACTTCGCCGCCACTTCCCCTTCCTGCGGCGGGTGGATCGCCTCGAAACCCGCGAACACCACCTCGATCCCCAGCGGCTGGCCGAACACCTCCAGGTCCTCCGCGATCTGCGCCTCGAGCAGCAGCCCCGCGTCCGTCCGGCCCTGCGCCAGCAACTGGTCCACCGTGTGCGTCGACAGGAACGTGTTCAGCCGCCGCGACGCGATGTTCCGCAGCACGTCCCGCGGGTTCGCCGCCGTCGTCATGAACGCCCGCAGGTCGTCCACCCGGTACTTCACCACCATCCGCGCCCCGATCAGGTCGACGGGTGCGGCCGCGGTCCCCGCCGCCTCTTCCTCGACGGCGTACCGCGGCGATGCCGTCACCAGGTAGTTCTCCTGGCCCTCGGTGTGCTGGTTCGTCCAGAGGATCGGGACGTTGGGCATCGTGTCGCCGCCCTCCGAACCGATCACGATCTGATGGACCCGGTACGCCTCGAGCTTCTGCGCCCGGCCCAGCGGCCAGGGCAGCTTGAAGTGCAGCCCCGGCTCCACCACGTCCACGATCCGCCCGTTGTGCGTGATCACCGCCTGCTGCTCGGGCGACACCACCACCACCGACGTCAGCCCAATCAGCACCGCCGCGCCCACGAGGACCAGCGGCGTGATCGCCTTCGCCAGCAGCCGGTAGAACCAGCTCGCGCTGATCTCGAACCCGAACTGATAGTTGATCGCCTCGTTGATCGTCTTGCCGATCGACTCCGGCCGGGTCAGCAGCCCGAGGAACCGCGAGTCGAACGCCGGCCGGTTGATGTCCCCCGGCCGGCGCGGGCGGTACAGCCCGAGGACGAACCCGAGCAGGATCTCCAGCCCCAGCAGCGCCGTAAGCACCGGGACGGCGATCGCCACCGCCACCAGCACCTGCACCCCCCCGCCGAACGCGACCACCATCATCGCCACCGCGAGGATCGCGATCAGCAGCACGCTGCCCATCAGGTACGCCGCCCCCCCGCGGAGCAGCGTCCACTCGCGGACCTGCGTCATGCCCGCCAGGTACCGCGCGACGAGGAACCCGACGAACCCCAGCGCCACGAGCACGACCGAAACGATAATGGCGCTCTCGAACCCACGGGGCGTCATCGCCGCCGCCGCGAGTGTCCCGGCCTGCCAGCCGCGGTACGCGTCCCACGCCAGCACGCTCCCCACGACGAGCAGGAACAGGCCCACGACGAGGCTGACGATCGGCAGCCACCACTTCTCGATGAGTTCGAGCCGACGCCGCGCGACCCGCAGGTTCTCGCCCATGTCCTCAAACAGGGCGGCGGTGCGGGCATCGCTGCGGGAAAGCTGCTCCGCCTCGAGGGCTTCCTGCCGCTCGAGCCGGTGCTGGTGGAACAGGACCCAGAGGATGACCCAGATCGGCAGCCCGCCGAAGAGGTGCCAGCTCGCGGCCTCCGTCGCCGCGTCACGGGTAAACAGCGCCACCAGGGTCAGCGCCACGGCGAGCAGCAACTGCACCGCCAACCCGATCATCGCCGCTGTTGCGGCCCTCTTGTACGTCTGCTGATCGTGTGCCATCTGGATGACTCGCTCGGATCCCGCCCGCCTCTCGCCGGCGGCTGTCCGACATGGTTTCATTTCCTACTGCGACGCGCGGAAACCGGTTCGCCGGTCCCCGCGTATATTGGCTTCATGCCCCAGCAACTCCTCACCATCGCCCGCAATACCTTCACCGAGGCGATCCGGCAACCCGTCTTCGTCGTCCTGCTCATCGTCGGCACGCTGGCGATCATCCTCGCTCAGCAGCTCGCCGCCAACACCATGGAGACCGGCGGCGGCGACAACAAGATGCTCGTCGACATGGGCCTCTCCACCCTCTTCCTCGTCAGCCTCTTCCTCGCCGCCTTCACCGCCACCGGCGTCCTCTCCAGCGAGGTCGAGAATAAAACCGTTCTCACCGTCGTCAGCAAACCCGTCCCCCGTCCCCTCTTCGTCGTCGGCAAGTTCCTCGGCGTCGCCGGCGCCATCGGCCTCGCCTACTACTGCCTCGCCCTCGTCTTCGCCCTCGCCATCCGACACCGCGTCATGTCCACCGCCTCCGACAGCGTCGACATGCCCGTCGTCCTCTTCGGCTCGCTCGCCTTCGCCTTCGCGCTCGGCCTCGCCGCCTGGGGCAACTACTTCTACCGCTGGGTCTTCACCTCCGCCTTCGCCAACACCCTCGCCGTCACCCTCACCGCCGCCTTCGCCCTCGTCCTCGTCATCGATCGCCACTGGGCGGTCCAGTCCCCGCTCACCGAGTTCCTCGTCGACGACGGCCGGCTCACGCAGGTGCTCATCGGCGTCGTGCTGGTCTTCGAGGCCGTCTGCATCCTCACCGCCGTCGCGGTCGCCGCGTCCACCCGCCTCGGCCAGGTCATGACGCTGATGGTCTGCCTCGCCGTCTTCCTCCTCGGGCTGATCACCAACTCCCTCGGCGCGTACGTCAACAGCCGCTTGAACCGCCCCGCCGGCCTGCCGGTGTGGGACTCCATCGCCGCGATCTTCGCCGCCGAACAGGCCCTGGGCCTCAAGATCGTCTACCTCATCACCAAGGCCGCTTACGTCCTGCTGCCCAATCTCCAGTTCCTCTGGCCCGCGGACGCCATCACCCAGGGCAACCCCTTCACGCTCGGCTACGTCCTCTCGGTCACGGCCTACGCCGCACTCTACACCGGCGTGGTGCTCTGCATCGCGGTCGCCCTCTTCCAGACCCGCGAAGTCGGCTGAGCCCGAACCCCCACCCCCGCCCCCGCACCCGGGGGGGAGACTTAACGCCCCCACCCCGGCGACATCGCGCGAAGTGGGCGAAGCGCATCGCGATCGCGACCTGTCGTTGCTCTGACCCAAAGCTGCCTTTCGTCGCCGGGGAACGCCCTCGTGAACCACCCACACGCCTCTTCGCCGACGGCTTATGCCGGAACGGGCGCGTGGGCGTGATCGTGACCGTGCCCGTTGGCGTGCGACGGGCCGCGATCGTGCCCCGGCCGCTCGCCCGGACGGGGCGCGGCGGTCTTGGATTCCAGCGCCTGGTGCTCGGCGTGCTCGATGTCCTCGCCGCTGCGGACCAGCCGCGCCGAGTTGAACACCACGATGAGCGAACTCACCACGTGCAGGATCGCGGCGAGGATCGCCGCCCCGCCCGCCTCCGTGTGCTCGGTGATCACGCCCGACGCCATCAGCGCCAGGAACAGCACGATGAACCCGATGCCGATCGCCAGGTTCTGCTTCACCACCGCGCTGGTCTGCTTCGACAGCCGGATGAGGAAGGGGATGCGGTTGAGATTGTTGTTCATCAGCGCGATCGAGGCGGAGTGGATCGCGACGTCCGAGCCCGCCGCGCCCATGGCGATCGAGATGTCGCCCGCCGCCAGCGCCGGCGCGTCGTTCACGCCGTCGCCGATCATGCCCACCCGGTGGCCCTTGGCCTTGAGTTCGTCGATGAGCTCGAGCTTCTGGCTCGGCAGGACCTCCGCGATGTAGTCGGTGTGCATCTGCGCCGCGACCCGCTTCGCCACGCTCTCCCGGTCCCCCGTCGCGATCACCAGCCGCTTGATGCCCTCGTTGCGGAGCGTGTCCATCGCCGCCGCCGCCTCCGGCCGGGTGTTGTCCGCCAGGCCCACCCACCCCAGCAGCTTCCCGTCCTGCACCACGAACAGCGTCGACAGGCCCTCCGCCTCGGGCGATGCCAGCGCCTCGCGGATCAGTTCCTCGCTCTGAGGCTCGACCCGCTGCTCCAGCAGCCAGTTGCCCCGGCCCACGAGGACCACCCGGTCGTCCCACACCGCGCGCACCCCCTTGCCCGCCACCTCCTCGAACTCGGACACCACCGGGGTTCGCAGCTTCGCCTTCCGCGCGACCTCCATGACGGCCCGCGCCACCGGGTGCCGCGAGTTCTGCTCCGCCGCCGCCGCCGCCCGCAGCAGGTCCACGCCCTGCACGCCCTCCGCGGGCGTCAGCCGGCTGACCTCGAGTTGCCCGGTCGTCAGCGTCCCGGTCTTGTCGAAGATCATCGCCGTCAGGTGACGCGCCGACTCGAGGTCCACCACGTTCTTCACCAGCACGCCCAGCCGCGCCGCCGCAGACAGCGCCGCCACCATCGCCGTCGGCGTCGCCAGGATCAGCGGGCACGGGCACGCCACCACCAGCATCGCGATCGCCCGCTCCGCCGCGTCCTCCGGATCGGTCTGGCTCACGAAGAACCAGACAATAAACACCAGCATCAGCACCGTCGGCGTGTACCACGCCGCGTATCGGTCGATCATCCGCGCCAGCGGCACCCGCGTCCGCTCCGCCTGCATGATCAGGTCCTTCACCCGCCCGAGCGTCGTGTCCTCGCCCGCCTTGGTCACGCGAACCACCATCGCGCCCGTCAGGTTGATCGTCCCGCCGAAGACGTCGTCCCCCTCGTTCTTGTCCACCGGCAGCGACTCGCCCGTGATGTTCGCCTGGTTCACCGTCGACTGCCCGCTGAACACGATCCCGTCCGCCGGGATGTTGTCGCCCGGGCGGACCCGCACCAGGTCCCCTTCCCGCAGCTCGCGGGCTTCGACCTCGACCTCCGCCGCCGACTCGTCCTCGCCCGACAGCCGGTGCGCCTTCGTCGGCGTGATCCGGATCAGCGACTCGATCGACGCCTTCGCCCCCAGCGCCGTGCGGTTCTCGATCAGCACGCTGATGATCATGAAGAAGGCGATCGACCCCGCCTCGACGTACCACCCCTGCACGAACGCCGCCAGCACCGCCAGCGCCACCAGCTCGTTCATGTGGTAGTGACCCGCCGCCAGATCCTTCAGCGCCACCCACACCAGCGGGGCGCCCAGCAGGATCGTCGCGACCGCCGCAAGCATGTCCGACGTGTCCGGCGAGTCGTAGAGGAACTTGGCCAGCAGGGCGCAGATCAGCAGCGTCCCGCCCAGCAGCGTCGCAAGAATACCCAGGCTGACCCGCCCGGTGGCGCTCTCAACCTGGGTGTTTTCCGTGATGTAATCGTGAGCCATGGAGGGTGCCCGTGGACTTGTTCTGTGTCAGGAGCGGGAAAGGATAACCCGCGACTGATACGCCATCCACGGCCACCCGGTTCGCCGATAAGCGATGAGGGGAGCCGGCACTCGAATCGAGTTCAGTTATCGGAACCGCGTCCGGCCGCGCTTACCACGACAGGTGTGCCGCCGTCAGCCCCCCCGTCCGCCGAGGCCGCGGGCGAGCCATCAGCGCGGGCAGCATCCGGATCCCCGACCGGGCCTGACGCGACACCAGCAGCACCAGCCCCGTCACCGCCACCACGAGCAGGTCCATCACCGCCACGTCCGGCCAGGTCAGCCCCGGCACCACCGCCGCCAGGAGGGGCAGCAGCACGACCAGGCACAACGCGATCCACCACGAAGCACGCAACAACGGGCGCATAGCTGTATGCGCAGGGCTCACTTGGAACATCATTCTTCTCCCATTCCACCCGCCGCGTGAAAACCGACGCGGACCGAGCATCTTACGCCCGCCCCCGGCCGCCGAGGCCAAGGGAGCGGCCGCGATGTTCCCTACGGACATTCCCTTGTTCGCCTCCCGGAGTCCATCCCACGAGGCCCTCCCCCGGCCCCGCTCCAACAGGAACGTAGACTCCGCAAGGTCGCCGCGAGGGCGGATAAAAGCCGCCCGACTGCGTCGGCCGATCGGCGGTTCAGCTCGCGGCCCGGCGCAGCCGGTCGTTGATCGCCCGGCCCAGCCCCTCCTCCGGGACCACCTCCGCATACAGGCGTGAAAGCCCCCGCTCGTCGAGCCGCCGGATCGCCGCAAACAGGTTCGCCGCCGCCTCCGACAGGTCCCCGCTTGGCGAGAGCACCTCCACCGCGCCGATCCCCATCCCCCCATCCCCCCCTACTCCGGCGGGCAGTCCGATAAAAACCAACGCCCCAGTATTGCTATCCGGCACCCATGTGGACCAGCCGCCCGGCTCCACCAGCGTGAGCGGTGTTCGCGGGGCGTAGTGCCGCTCCAGCATCCCCGGCGACGCCTGCCCCGCCATCACCCGCGCGGCCGATCCCCCTCCCGTCGACCGCGTCGCCACGTCCACCTCCCCCACCACCGCCCGCAGCGCTTCCACCGGCGTGCCCCCCCGCCGCAGCACCGTCGGCCGACCCCCCGCCTCCACCCCCGCCAGCGACACCACCGTGCTCTCCACCCCCGTTCGGCACGGCCCCCCATCCAGCACCGCCCCCGCAACGCCCCCGCCCGGGCCCGCGACCGGACCCTCGATACCTAATAGAGGGAACTCCTCCCGGACGTGCCCCGCCGTCGTGGGGCTCGTGCGACCGAATCGGTTGGCGCTCGGCGCCGCGACCCCCCGCACCCCGCGCTCCGCCGCCGCCGTCAAGAGCGCCGCCGCCACCGGGTGGTCCGGCACGCGCAGCCCCACATGCGGCAGGCCCGCCGTCACCAGGTCCGGGACCGCCCCCGCCTTTGGCACGACCAGCGTCAACGGCCCGGGCCAGAACGCCCCCGCCAGCCGCTCCGCCAACTCCGGCCACGAGGACGCCAGCGACCGCGCCGCCGCCGCATCCGTCACGTGGACGATCAGCGGGTCGAACCGCGGCCGCCCTTTCACCTCAAACACCCGCGCCACCGCCCGGACATTCGTCGCATCGGCCCCCAGCCCGTAAACCGTCTCCGTCGGGAACGCCACCAGCCCCCCCGCCGCCAGCCGCTCCGCCGCCCGCTCGATCTCCGCCGCGTCGACCATGCGTGCAGTCTACGGATGCCCCCGCCCGGGTGCGTCCGAGCGCGGGCGCAGGCACACGGCCGCTACGGCTGCGCCTCGCCCCCGGCACCCCGGTCTCGCCGCTGACGCATCCGCTCCTCCACGTCCCGCTCGTCTTCCCCATCGCCGCGGCCGCCGCCGACACCGCCCCGCCGATCCCGATCATCCGTCGGTCCGCCCGACAGCCGGTACACGATCGTCACCATCGCGTCCACCTGAACCTGACCCGGCTCCGTCGGCGTCGGCGCCATCGCCGCCTCCGCCATCACCATCCCCCGCGCCATCGGCATCGGCGGCCGGTGCCCCACCTCCCCCACCTCCACCCGTTCCACCCCGCGCAGCGACAGCCCCAGCGCCTGCGCCACCGTCTCCGCCTCGCTCCGCGCCTTCTCCACCGCCCGCGTCAGCGCCCCCGCCTTCGCCTCCCCGTCCTCACGCAGCTCGTAGTCCAAACCCTGCAACTCGTTCGCCCCCGCCTCCACCGCCCCATCGATGACGTCCCCCACCTTCGTCAGGTCCCGCACCTCGATCCGCAGCGTGTTGCTCGCGCGGTAGCCGACCACCCGCGGCTCGCGGGGCTGGTCGCGCGGGCCCCCGTGGTCATACACCGGGTGCAGCGACACCCCCGCCGTCTGGATCTGCGCCTCGTCCACCCCCGCCTCCTTGATCCGCTCCAGTGCCGCGCGCACGACCCGGTTCACCGCGTCCTGCGCCGCCTGCGCCTCCTCCGCCTGGTGCGTCGCCCCCAGCCGCACCACCGCCGTGTCGGGCGACGCCTTCACCTCGCCCCGGCCGGTCACCGCCAGCGTCGCCGGCCGACCCCGCATCTCCCGCCGCTCCCGCACGTCATCGCTCCGGCTGTCGCTCTCGCCCATCATGCCTCCCGGCTGCGCCTGTGCCGTCAGCCCACAACCCGCCACGACCAGCCCCACCAGCATTCCCAGCATCGCGTGTCGCACGTGTCCATCCTTTCAACAGGGTTCCGCCGCGCCGCCGGGCGGGACACCCCTATAGTCGCCTGGCCGACGCCGCGGTTCCACACCCCACGCGGAAATGTTTCGGTGTGGCGGTAGTCATGTAGTCAGTAGTCAATAGTCAGTAGTCAGTAGCCA
>CAZKRE010000001.1:5465-22286 GCA_964555075.1 uncultured Phycisphaeraceae bacterium | reverse complement strand
AAAAAACCATGCCCCACAGGCAGGTGCCGGCGGGGCATGGCGGAGGAGAAAGATTGACTGTCCCGCGGGTCGTCGCGGGCTGGGTTCCGTGAAGGAGTCGATCCGCGCCTCCCGGTTCCCAAGTCTCCCGGCTTCCGGGGAGGGGGGAGGGCGGGGGCTTCACCGGATAATACGGATGCGGCGTGTCCGGGTTCTGTTGGCGCGAAAGAAAAATGCCGCGGAAAAGCGGCGCGCGCGGGGCGACTCAACAGACTGTCCACAGAGCCCACGCGATGGGCGCAGAAAGGGTTCACGCGCCGGCGGGGCGCGGTAAAATCGGCGAAGGGCCAGGCGTTAGCAAACCCTGCCAGCGGAGTGAAGCGGGAGCCCACAAGTGGGAACCGATCACTGATGCGTGCTGGCGACCGGGGGTCGGGCGTCCGTTCCGTGTAAGCCCGTCCGGCTCCTGGTCAGCTAACGCGTTGGCGCGATTCCGTTCTCCTTCGCCGAGTTCCGCTCCCGGACCGTGCACCGATCCGGGCAATGGGCCTCGCATCCCTGCGTACCCGTCGGGGCCGGCAATCCGTGCCCGCCACGACGGTGCGAGTTCCGTCTCGCAAACCCACGGCTGGTTTCGGGCGGTGATCCGTTCACCGCCCGGTGGGCATCCCTGCCCGTGACTCCTCATCCGCCTCGCGACGACCCAGCACGTCGATCGCCTCGCGCGGGCTCATGAACCTCTCCGGGTGATGCTCGAGCGTGTCGCTCAGGTGCGCGTCCCACTCGTCGCGGGGCCGTACCTCGATGCGGTCGTTCACGCCCAGAACCTTCACCTCCGTCTTCAGTCGCGTCCACTTCAGCAGGCTCTCCGGCAACCGGATCCGACCCTGCTTGTCGAGCTCGATCTGCTCCGCGGTCGAGAAGAACAACCGCTCGTATTCCAGCAACTCCCTGGCCGGCAGTTGAGCGCCGTCCAGTTGGGCCGCCCGCCTCTCAAACCCGCTCTCCGTATAGAGCGTCAGGCAGCGGTCCCGGTCGAGGGTGACGTACAGCGACACCGGCTCGCCCTCGCCGATCCCCGCCTCCCGCTGGATCTTCGCCCGCATCGGAGCGGGGATCGCCAGGCGGCTCTTGGCGTCGATCGTGTGGTCATAGGAGCCGGAGAAAAGCAAGGTACGCCACCTCCGCCCTTTCAGTCATGGGATAGTACCCCACTCTATGGGCAATCGCAACCCCCATCCCCCTTCTTCGCCCCACTTCCCAGGCGCGAAGAGTTATCGGTCGCTGACGTGCAGGATCGCTGTGATCGATGTTCAGACTGGAACGGGGATTGGTGAGGAGTGACGCCGGCCGGCTCAGGTCGTTTCGACGGGGGCAGGGGCCAGGGGGAGGCGGAGGTGGAATGAGGCGCCGTGCCCGGCTTCGCTTTCGAGCGTGATGTCGCCGCCCGCCGCGCGGAGCAGGTCGCGGCAGATGCAGAGGCCGAGGCCGGTGCCGCGGGGGGCGACGAGGTCGTCCGTGTCCCCGATGCCGTGGGTGACGAAGGGCTGGAAGAGGCGGTCGCGGATTTCGGGCGGGATGCCCGGGCCGGTGTCGCTGACTTCCAGGACGAGGCAGTCGGCCTCGACCCGGCCGGTGATCCGGAGCTGGCCGCCCCGCCGCCGCATCGCCTTGCGCGCGTTGAGGATGAGGTTGATCAGCACCTGCTGGACGTTGAGCGGGGACATGGCCGCGTCGCAGGTTGGGACGTCGATGGTGATCGTGATGCCATCCTTCACCGGGTCTCGCCCGAGGCAGGCGATGGCTTCGTGGATGGTCGCGGGCAGGGGGGCTGAGCGGTCGTCGTCCGCCTCGCGGGCGAAGCCGAGGATGGAGGTGGAGATCCGGGCCGCGCGTTCCGCCCCCGCCAGCGCCTTCTCCACGGCCTTCCGCATCAGGTCGGCATCGTTCTCCTGCGCGAGGGCGAGCTGGGCGTAGCTGATGACGGGGGTGAGGATGTTGTTGTACTCGTGGGCGATGACGGAGGCGAGCGTGCCGAGGGTGGCGAGGCGGTGGGAATGGGTGAGCCCCTCGCGGACCTTGTCGAACTGGGCCTCGAGCCGCTCGAAGTGGGCGAGGATTTCCTCGGCCTCGGCGAGGCTGGGGTGGCGGTCGGTCGAGTGGGTGGGGCCGGGGTGGTTCACGGGCGCGCTCCTTGCTGAGAGGCTCATCGGCGTTCTGGGCGCGGGGCAGGAGGGGGAGGGAGAACGCCCGAGAACTTATGGGCGGGGGGTCATGGTCTAGGTGAACCAACCACTGTTTTACGTAGCAGTGTTCCACGTGGAACAGGTCAGCCGATCGTTCCTTCCGTCGGCATCGTTCCAAAGGCACGTTCCACGTGGAACAACCCGCGCAGATGTGGGTACACTGCCGCCATCTCACCGCAGGAGGTTCCCCATGCTCGACGCGAAGAAACCGAATCGCCCCTCTCGCCTCGGCCGTGGGCTGAGCAGCTTGCTCAACACGCCGGTGGCGGTGGAGCCGCAGGCCGCGCCCCCCGCCGCCGCCGAGCCGGAACGCACCGGCGACCCGGGCAACACCAGCAGCCCGTCGGCTCCTGCGAAGGACGCCGCCGGCGTGACCGACCACGCCACGGCCGCCGCGAGCACCTCCGGAACCGAGGCGGGCGAAGGCCTCCGGTACGTCCCGGTCGCCGAGATCGTCCCGAACCGCCACCAGCCCCGCCAGCACTTCGACGAAACCGCCCTCCGCACCCTGGCCGCGTCGATCAAGCGGGACGGCCTGATGCAGCCGATCGTCGTCCGGCCGACGGGCGGAGGCGAACACCCCTACGAACTCGTGGCGGGCGAGCGGCGGTGGCGGGCGGCACAGATCGCCGGGCTGGCGGTCATGCCCGCCCTGGTCCGCGAGTTGGACGAGCGGCAGACGGCCGAGCTGGCCCTCATCGAGAACCTGCAGCGGGAGGACCTCAACGCCATCGAACGGGCGGAGGCCTTCCAGCGGCTGGCGGAGCGGTTCGGGCTGGCGCACGACGAGATCGCCGACCGCGTCGGCCTCGACCGGTCAACGGTGGCGAACCTCATCCGCCTGCTCGGCTTGGCGCCGGCCGTGCAGCAACTGGTCCGCGACGACCTGTTAAGCATGGGCCAGGCCCGCGCACTCGCGAGCGTGGGCGACCCGGCGCAGCAGGAGGCACTGGCGAAGCAGGCGGTGCGGGAGGGGATGAGCGTCCGCGATGTGGAGGCGGCCGTCCGCCGCGCCACCCGGCCAACCGAGCCGAAGGCGGCACCGGAGAAGCCCGACCGCGCATCTCACTTCACCGACCTTCAGCAGAGCATCGGGCGGCAACTGGGCACCCGGGTCGCGATCGCGCCCGGGCGGAAGAAGGGCACGGGCAAGCTCACGATCGAGTTCTACTCGATCGACCAGTTCGACAACCTGATCGAGAAACTCGGCGTGCGCGTGGACGAGTAACGGCGTGTGGATCGCCGGGTCGGGGATGAACCGCGACTGCGCGGCCGCGAACGTTGCTCACACGTAGCTGGGAGCGGTGACCCGGGCACCGCGGCCCCACGCCCAGCCGCGGATGATCTCGTGGGCGCGGCGGCTGGCGTGGATGCGGGCGATGGAGCCCGTCATCTCGAGGCTCGACTCGACGCCGAAGAGGCGGTACTCGACTTCGAAGACCCCCGCCGCGCGGTCGAACGCGTCGTCCTGGTCGTGGAAGTCGTAGAAGCGGTAGACGCGGCCGTTACGCCGCTCACGGGTGATGGCGAGGACAGCCACGGAGAAAGCAGCGGCGCCGAACAGCAAGCGAGGCAGCATGGGCATCTCCCGCCGCCGGGGCTGGCGGCACGTGTATCCGTACTCAGGGGAGTCATCGGCCGGACCTGCTACATATCGGTCGACCGGGGGGAAGCGGGCCTATATTATCGGATTCTACCTGAGGCGGCTCTAGGAAGTTCGCCATTATCGAAAGCTGCCGCGCAAAGGGCGGCGGTCAGCGGCTGCCCAGGAACCGGGCCCGCAGCTCGTCCACGGTATCTTCCGACAGGCCAAGGCGTTGCGCCTCTTCGAGGGCGTGGGCCGCGCCGTCCGTGTCGCCGTTCGCGACGAGGACCCGGAGCAGGTCGAGCCACGCCGCCTCGTCCATCGGCCGGTGCTCGGCCACTCGCCGCAGCGCCCCGGCCGCGCCGTCGAGGTCGCCCGCGTTGGCGAGTGCCCGGCCCCAGAGCGTGTGGACCGGCCACTCCTGGGGTTCCAGCGCGGCGGCGGCGCCCAGCGCCGCGGCGGCTTCGCGCCACCGGCCGAGCTCGTAATACGCCTTTCCGAGATTGGCCTGGATGGCGAACTCGGACGCGAGGGGCTTGGCCCGTGGCAGGCCGCGCGCTTCGCGCCAGCGCTGCGCCTCCGCGATGAAGGTGCGCTCGGGGCTGTCCATCGCCCGCAGGTGGAGCGCTTCCTGGAAGAGGGGGATCGACCGGGCGATGTCCGCTAATCCGCGCTCCGGCTCCCCGGCGTGTCGGAAGTAGACGCCGCGGTCGAGGAGGGTGGCGCCGAGGTTGATCGCCTGCCGGCTGCGGGCCCAGGCGGGCAGGCCCAGCGCGTGGCGGTACGCCCGTTCCGCGTGCTCGTGGGCGGCGTCCAGGTTCGCGGGCGTGTCCTCCCGCTCGGCGTAGATGGTCGCGGCCATCGACTGCATCCGCAGGCTCCGCGGCGCATCGCGGGCCGATTGGAGAAAGAACCCGTCGTGCGTGTGCCACACCGGGTTCCGCAGGTGGCTGCGGGCGCCCAGAGCGATCAGCACGGAGGCGAAGACGAGCGCGGCAGCGATGCGGCCACCCCGAGCGGAGACACGCCCGGCCCGACGCCACACCCACGCCGCCGCGACGCCCGCGGCGACGCAGAGACCCAGCAGCGGGACGTAGAGGAGGCGCTCCGCGAAGATCGTCCCGATGGGGAAGAGGAGGTTCGAGGTCGGCAGGTACGCGAGGAGGAAGAAGGCGAGCCCGAGCGCCACGGCGGATCGGCGGCGCCAGGCGGCGACGGCGGCGGCGAGCGTGGCGATCAGTCCCGCGAGACCCAGCAGGTAGCCCGGATCGAGGGCGGTGCGGACAGGGGGGATGACGGCGAAGCCGTAGTCCGCCGAGAGGTGGAGGGGGAAGAAGGCGACGCGCAGCGCCTCGCCATACACGCGCACGGCCGTAAGCACGCGGACGTCCCACGGCTCGTAGGCGGCCGGGTTGTCGATGATGGGCACCATGCCGGGCGGGCCGTGGTGCGTGACCCAGCCGTACCACCCGAGGAACACCGCGGCGAGCCCACCGAGCGCGGCGAGGGCGATCACCGGCCACCTAATCGATGATTCGTCCCGTGGCCGCTCCAGGCGCCGCCACGCGAGGAGCAGCAGCGCCGCGCCCGGCAGGATGATGGCGGACTCCTTGCTGAGGAGGCCGACGGTCCACGACGCCGCGACGGCCGCGAGCCAGCGGGCGCGCGCGGCGGGGGAACGTGCCGCGACGAGGCGGGGCCAGGCGAGCAGGGCGGCGAGGAGCCCGATCGCGACGAGCAGGTCGGCCCGGCCGACGAGGTTCGGCACGATCTCCGTGGCGACCGGGTGGACGGCGAAGAGGGCGGCGGCGGCGAAGGCGGCGGCGCGGCGGCGCGTCCACCGCAGCGCGAGCCGCCAGAGCAGCAGGGCGACCGCGGCGTGGAGCGCGATGTTGACGGCCGCGTGCTGCCACGGCTGATCGAAGCCGAGCCACTGCTTCTCCACGCGGTAGGTCAGCAGCGTGAGCGGGCGGTAGAGCCCGCCGTTTTCGAGGTCGCCCCAGTAGGTCTTGACGAAGAGCCGCCACCAGGGCACGTCGGGCTCGAGCAGGGGGTGCTCGGCGATGATCGGCTTCGCGTCGAAGACAAACTCCCGGGGCAGCGCGTTGGAGAACACCGCTGCGCAGAGCAGGAGGAGCGCCGCCGGGGCAACCAGCGGGCGCCAGCGGCCGTGGGACGCGGGCTCGGCGGCGGTGGGCGGCACGGCGTCAGCATAATCGCTGCCGCCGCGGCCGCGGATTCGCGACGCGCAGGCCGACGCGCCCGCCCCCCGCGCCGCCGGTCTCCCCGGGGGCGCTACACTCCCCGCATGAGCGGCGACTCCGACACCGGCGGCTACCGCGCCGCGCCCGTGCCCCACGCCGCGCCGCGCACCGGCCGGGTCTACACCCCCGAGCAGCTCCGCGTGGTCGAGCGGCTGCGGCGGCTCGCCTACCTGCTCGACGCCCGGTTCCGCGTCCCCGGCACCAACATCCGCGTCGGCCTCGACGGGCTCCTGGGCCTGTTCCCCGGCATCGGCGACACCGCCACGCTCGGGCTCTCGCTCCACCTCATCGTCGAGGCGCAGAAGCTCGGCGTCTCCCGCGCCACCACCGCACGGATGATCGGCAACGTCGCGATCGACTACGTCGTCGGGCTCATCCCCGGGCTCGGCGACCTCTTCGACATCGCGTTCAAGGCCAACATCCGCAACCTGCGGCTGATCGGGATCGAGGTCGGCCCGGCGGGGCGGTGATTCCCGCCTTACCCCGCTCACGCTTCGGCCTCATTAAACTGGCAAGCATGCGACGCCCGCTCGCCATGCTCGTGGGGCTCTTCGTCCGGCGGCGGGACCTGGGCGCACGCGGCGAGGCGGTCGCGGCGAAGCACCTGCGCGGCCGCGGCTACCGCCTGCTGGCGCGCAACCTGCGGAGCCGGGCGGGGGAGCTCGACCTGGTCGCGGAGGCGCCGGACGGGCGGACGGTCGTGATCGTCGAGGTGAAGGCGGGGCGGGTGGGGAACCCGATGCCCGAGGTCCACGTCAACGCGGCGAAGCGGAAGAAGCTCGTTGCACTGGCCCACGCGCTGGTGCGGCGGATGGAGTTGCGGGACCGGCCGATCCGGTTCGACGTGATCGCGGTGGAGTTCGGCGAGGAGGGGGCCGAGCCGATCGTCCGGCACCACGCGGGAGCGTTCCACGGGGGGTGGTAGTGCGGATCCGTCAGCCGCGGCCCTTGGGCCGCGCGTGCGCCGCGTCGTCACCGTGCCCCGCGCTGGCCAAGGCCCGAGGCTAACTTGCGCTTAGGCGCGTGCGGAGGGTGTCGCGGAAGCGGTCGAGGGGGGCGGGCTGTCCGGTCCACGCCTCGAACTGCGTCGCGGCCTGGCGGACGAACATCTCGAAGCCGGGGATGGTCACGCACCCCGCGGCGCGGGCCTCGCGCAGCAGGCGCGTCTCGATGGGGTTGTAAATGGTGTCGAAGACGACCGTGCCGGGGCCCCAGTGCTTGACGAGTTCCGCGGGCATCGGCGTCGCGTCGACGTGGGGGTGCATCCCGATCGGCGTGCAGTTGACGATGACGTCGCAGCAGGAATCGCCCGCCCGATCCAGCGCCGCGGCGGCGACGTTGCCCGTGCGGCCGTTGAACGCGTCGGCCAGCTCCCGCGCCCGCTCGATCGTGCGGTTGTAGACGACGACGGCGGCGCCGTGCCCCGCGAAGCCGGCGACCACCGCCCGGGCCGCGCCGCCCGCGCCGAGCACGGCGACGCGCTTGCCCGCGAGCGCGTCGCGGGGGATCGACAGCGCGTCGCAGACCGAATCGAGGACCGCGGCGTAATCACTGTTGAGGGCGCGCAGTTGTCCGCCTTCTTCGACGGTCAGCGTGTTGGCTGCGCCGATCTGGACCGAGAGCGGCTCGATCTCGCCGCCGCGGTCGCGGACGAAGCGGAGCAGGTTCTCCTTGTGCGGGATCGTGACGCTCGCGCCGCGGAACCCGAACCATTCCGCGTCGAGCCACGCCCCCACCGTCGCCTTGAAGTGCTCGTACTCCGGCGGGATCGGCATCGGCAGGTAGATGCCGTCGTAGTCCGCGGCGGTGAACCCCGCGTTGTGCACCGGCGGGCTCATGGAGTGGCCGACGGGGTAGCCGATGACGCCGTAGACGCGGGTCGACTCGCGCTGCGCATCCCAGCGGTAGAGGGACTTCATCTCCGCGAGCGTGGGTTGTCCCGGCGCGGTGCCGCTGGCCCGGTCGAGGGCGGCGAAGGTGAGCAGGGCGCCGA
The DNA here is from genome assembly GCA_964555075.1 of uncultured Phycisphaeraceae bacterium. Classification (GTDB taxonomy): domain Bacteria; phylum Planctomycetota; class Phycisphaerae; order Phycisphaerales; family Phycisphaeraceae; genus CAZKRE01. The sequence goes on along the minus strand of CAZKRE010000001.1, from coordinate 14,219 downwards.
ACTTCTTCGCCAGCACGCGGGAGGGCAGGCCGAACTCGCCCATGCAGAGGGCGATCGCGGGCTTGTAGTCCTGTCGGAGGATCTCGAAGGCTTCGAGGTTGTCCCGCAGCGAGCGGGCGAACCAGGCGAGCTTGATGACCCGGCAGTAGGGGTCGTCGATCATCGCCTCGAGTGCCTGGTAGAGCGTGGGGGGGCGGGTCTTGAAGTCGTGGCTGGAGAGGATGAGGCCGGGCCCGTCTCCGTCGACGAGGGCGCGGACGCCGTCGCGGAAGGCGGGGTCGCGCTGGTAGGCGGCGAGCTCGACATCGAGGTAGGCGGGGCGACGGCTGCCGGAGCAGGCGGCGCGGAGCCGTTCGAGCCGGTCCGCCTCGGGCCGATCGGTCGTGCCCCCTTCCCAGCCGGCGCGGCAGGTGACGAGGCAGGGCAGGGGGGAGCGGTCGACGAGGCGGGCGAGGCCGGCGGGGTCGCCCTCATAAGGATCGAGGCGGTACTCGACGAGGTCGGCGCCGAACTCCGCGGCGCGCGCGGCGTCGGCGAGCGTCTTCGCGGGGTCGTGGACCAGCAGCGGGACCGCCAGGAGGGTCATGGGGGCCAAGCGTAGCGATTTCGCCGGCTCCGATCCCGGGGTCAGTTGCGCGCAACCGCCTCGCGGGCCCGGCGGATGCGGTCGGCCCGCTGCGCATAGCGGGCGGAGTCGAGCACCCGGCCGTGGAGCGCCGTTTCGAGCTGACGGGTACGGACGCGGGCGAGCAGCGAGTCCGCTCGCAGGTCCGGCAGGCGTGGGGAGGTGATGACTCGCATCGGAGGTATCCTGAAAATGGTCCGACGCACGCGGACAGGCACCGGTCTAACGTGCGACGGCCTCTCATTATTCCCGCCACGCGGTCGCAAGGATGGTTATCCTTCCCCGCCTGCACCCCGTATCCGCGAAAGAGTCATGCCCGAGATCCAACCCATCCCTGCCGTTGTCTACCCGACCCGCCCCGGCGAAGACGTGAGCGACCGGATCGCGCCGCCCTACGACGTGCTGACGCCCGAGTCGAAGGCGGCGTTGCTGCGGAAGAGCCCGAACAACATCGCGGCGATCGACCTGCCCCACCTGCCCGCCAAGACCGTCGGGCCGGACGAGGCCTACGTCGGCGCGGGCGAGCGGTACCGGAAGTGGCTGGCGGAGGGGGTGCTGCATCGGCTCCCCGGGCCGGCGCTGTTCGTCTACCAGCAGACCTACACGCACCAGGGGACGACGTACGCCCGGCGGGGGCTGATCGCGAACGTGAAGGTTCAGCCGTTCGGCCCCGGCGAGGGCGGCCGGGGCGGGATCTTCCCCCACGAGGAGACCTTCTCCGCCGCCAAGGAGGACCGGCTGAAGCTCATGCGCGCGACAAAGGCGCAACTCTCGCCGATCTTCGGGCTCTATTCCGACGTGGACGGGATCATCGGGGACCTGCTCGGCCGGGTGATCGAGCACGACGAGGTCGCGTTCTCCGGGACGACCGACGACGGCACGCGGCACGACGTCTGGGCGGTCGACGCCCCGGCCCGGGTGGAACGGTTCCAGGCGGCCCTGTCGGACCGGGACGTGTTCATCGCCGACGGGCACCACCGGTACAACACCGCGCTGAACTACATGCGTGAGCTGGAGAGCCGGGGTGAGCCGGTCGGCGCGGCGGCGGGTTGCCTGTTCGTGCTGGTGTCGATGCAGGATCCGGGGATGATCGTGCTGCCGACGCACCGGGTGCTGGGCAACATGCCGCGGTTCAGCTTCGCGAAGCTCGTGGAGGCGGCGAAGGGGCTGATGACGATCGAGCCGGTGCTCGGGACGGAGCCGGCGGCGCTGGCGGCGGCGCTGGAGGCCTACCCGCACCCCCGCGCGATCGGGCTCTACGACCCGTCGCACCCCACGGCCCCGCTGCACATCGCGGCGATCGACAACGACCCGCTCAAGTCGACGCACGGCGACAGGAGCGACGCGTGGCGTCAGCTCGACGTCGCGCTCGTGCAGCACCTGCTCGTCGAGCGGCTGTGCCAGCCAAACTTCTGCGACCCCGGCCAGTCGATCACCTGGAAGTTCCCCCACGAGCTGGACGTGTTCAAGGAACTGGCGCACCAGCCGGAGTACCAGCTGGGCGTGATCGTCCGCGCGACGCCGCTGGATGCGGTGCGGCAGATCAGCGAGGCGGGGGAGCTGATGCCGCAGAAGTCGACGTTCTTCTACCCGAAGCTCGCGACGGGGCTGGTGATCAACCCGCTCGATTGAGCGAGGGGCGGAAAAGCAAGAAAGCAACAAAGCAAGAAAGCAACAAGCAAAGCGAGGATGTCGGAAGGGAGCCCCATCCGGCATTTCTCGCTTTGTTGCTTTGTTGCTTTCTTGCTTTTCCGTCTCAGTTCGGCTCCAGCTCCGTCCAGGCGGCCAGCCGATCGTAGGCGTAGGTCATGCGGTCGAAGTCGAAGGTGCGGGCGTACTCGGCGTGGCCGTCGGCGAAGAGGCCGTTGAGCCCGCCGTCGTGGTGCGGCCACCACATGTCGTCCCCGCCGAGGAAGCACTCCTGTGTGTAGTCGTCCTTGTCGGCATCGGGGATGGGGCTCTCCTTGAAGTCCTTGTTGTTGTCCCCGCCGAGGATGAAGGCGGAGGTGAGCCTGATCTTGACGCGGCGGACGGCGGCGAACCGTCCGCCCGCCTCGTGGTACGCGGCGCGGGCGCCCATGAAATAGTGGAAGGGGGTCTCGACCGGGTAGTTCGGGCAGCCGTCGAACACGGGCCGCTCGGCCGAGACGTAGTAGTCGAGCTGCTCCATCCAGGAGGGCAGCTCGATGTTGCCCGGACGGACCTCGGTCATGCCCCAGTCCAGCAGTGAGCCGGCCATGGGGTAGTAGTCGTTGTGGTCGTTGGCGTGGAGCTCGAGCGCGACGCCGATCTGCTTCACGTTCGTGAGGCAGGTGGCCTGCTGGCCGGTGCGGCGGGCGGCGGCGAGGGCGGGCAGGAGCAGGCCGACGAGCAGGACGATGATCGCCAGGACGATGAGCAGCTCGATGAGGGTAAAACCGGGGCGGGGGCGAACGGGTTGGGGCATGACAGATCGACTCCTCTGCGGGTACGACGGCACCGGGCCGCCGGGCATTGCATCGGGTTCCGGAGCCGGCGGGGGCCCGACGCGGGCGAGCGTCCAACGGCTCCCGCATCCGGGAGTTGCGCCGCGGCGCGGCCCGCGGCGGGACCCTACAATGCCCCGCGATGCCGCCCGCCACCGACCAGCCTCTGGCCGATCTGACCGACGAGCAACTCGTGGGGGCGTACCGTACCGGGCGGACGGAGGCGTTCGAGGCGCTGGTGGAACGGTACCGGCAGGAGCTGTTCCACTTTCTGCTGCGATTCGTCCGCCGCCGCGCCACCGCGGACGACCTGTTTCAGGAGACTTTTCTGCAGGTCCACCTGTCGGCGGACACGTTCGACCTGACCCGCCGGTTCAAGCCCTGGCTTTTTACGATTGCGGCGAACAAAGCCAGGGACTTCCTCCGTAAGAACACTCGCGAGCGGACGGCCCCGCTCTCGGCGACCATCGATCGGTCGGAGAGTGAAGGCCGGTCGTTCGCCGATCTGCTCGAGGCGGACCTCCCGCTGCCGGTGGAGAACGTCACGGGTGAGGAAACCCGTGAGCTGGTGCGGGACGCGGTGGACCAGATGCCCGAGCACCTGCGAGAGGTGCTGCTGATGGCCTACTTCCACCAGTTCGCCTACAAGGAGATCGCCGACATGCTCGGGATCCCGCTGGGGACGGTGAAAAGCCGGCTCCACGCCGCGGTCGGCACGTTCGCCGACCTCTGGAAGGCCCGCTACGGCGGGAACGGGACGGGCAGGTCGGACGCGGACGAGTCGGATGAACAGCCGGGCAGACGCAGGCGCAAGCAACCAAAGTCGGAGTAGCGGGCCATGTCGGATCGAAGCGAGTTTCCTACCCCCTCCAAGCCACTGATGACCGGATCGGGGGTGAACACGCGGCGGCTCGGTGAGGCCGATGCCGCCATCCTCGACACCCTCCTCGAAGCCCGAGCGCACGGCAGCGCCCCCACGCACCTCCCCGCCCGGTCGTCGGAGCGGGCGGCGCGCGTGATGGCCTTGCTGGACCTCCTCGACGCGGACCCGGTCGAGCCGGCGCCCGCCGACCTCACCGCCCGCACGCTGGACCGCGTCCGGCAGTTCCGGCAACAGCAGCGGTTCGCGGCGCAGGTGCAGATGCTCACGGAGGAGCGGCCGAGCCTCGGGGTCGGGTGGGGTCAGTTCCTTTCGGTCGGGGCGGTCTTCCTCCTCGCCGCGGCGCTGGTGTTCCCGGTGCTCGAGCGGAACCAGGCGGATGCGCGGCAGATCGCCTGCGCCGCGAACCTGCACGGCGCGGGCCAGGCGATCCAGCAGTACGCCGTCGCGAACGCGGGCATGCTGCCGCGGCTGCCGGTGAACGTTGGCAGCCGGTGGTGGGACGTCGGCCGGTCCAACGGCGCGGACGAGGGCGAGCCGGTGACCTCCAACTCGGCGCACCTCTACCTGCTCGTGCGGGACAACCCCGGGGCGGCGAAGACGCTGGTGTGCCCCGAGAACGGCCACGCCCGGCCCGACGAACTCAAGCGCAGCTTCCGCGACTGGCCCGAGCCCCGCGCGGTCTCCTTCAGCTACCAGAACCAGTACACCGCGAAGCCGATCCGCGTGGCGGACAACCCCCACCTCGCCCTGCTCGCCGACAAGAACCCGCTCTTCGTCGCGCCGCGGTCGGGCGGGGGCGTCACCTTCGCACGGGGCACCCCCGTCGACGCGCCCAGCCGCAGCCACGGCAGCCGCGGCCAGAACGTCCTCACCGCCGACGGCAGCGTCCAGTGGACGGTCCGCCCGCACGTGTCGCGCCTCGGCGCTCCCGAGGGCGACAACATCTGGACCCTCCCCGGCGTGAAGGTTTACCGGGGCAACGAGGCGCCGGTCGTCGGCCGCGGCGGGCGGGTCGACACGTTCCTCGTCCCCTGAGGCCGCCGTCCCGTTTTTCCAGGTTCCTGATCGCCCGCGGGCTCCGTCCCGCGGGCGTTTTCACTGTCGGGACACGGAGAAACCCTTAGCTGATTTTTCCGCAATTACGCATTGGTAAATCTGTTGCTGCGGTTATTCTCGGACATACCAGCAGAGCGCCGTGTCTCCTTACACGGCATTGCAAACTCACAGAGGGGCGGATCGGCGATCGGTCGCGGCGACAGGTTCGGGCGCTGCGGCCGGATCGATACGGTTCATGCCGAGCCAGAGCCGGAGGTCAGTATGTCGGCAGCCGCCCTCGAAACCCTCGCGCTGGAACTGTTCGACCAGGAATACGAGCGGGAGGCTCGTCGCAGCGGAACCCAGGGACGCATGCGCCGGGCGTACGGCGAGATGTGCCCCATCACGTGGGTCATGCACGAACTCGTGCAACTCGTCGACGAGAACCACACCGAGCCGGTCGAGGTGCTCCGCCCGTGCATCCGCCGCCTGATCGCGGAGCGGGCGTTCGCCTTCGGGCCGCTCGACATCGACGGTCGAACCGACCCGCAAGCGGCGCTGGACGCGGAGGTCGACCTCGTCATCCGCACGCTCGAGCGCGTCCGGGCCCACGCGTTCGCCTCCGGTCAGTGGTCGGCGATGGACAGCAGCGCCGAGCTTTTTGTCGGCTGAGACCGCCTGCCGCCCGCGATCCAAGCCGCCGCGATGCGCCCGCCCAAGACGGATGTCGCGGCGGCTTTTGCGTTTGGGAGTCTGGAGGCGGGTGCGCCACTGGGACGCTTCCGCCGCCGCCGACCAAGGGTGCTTCCGCAGGCGATAGCATGGCGGCCTATGACGGAGGCCTCTGAATCCAACGTGCCGCCGACACCCGCGGCCAGCGCCACCGCGGCGCCTTCATCGATCCATCTGTACCTCCTTGCGGCGGGCATCCTCGCCGGCGTGCTGCTCGGGCCGGCGGTGCTGGGGCGGTTGGCCCCGGGCACGCATGATGCTTGGTTCGTCGGCGGCGGCGAGCAGGCGAAGGAACTGGCGCGGGAGCGGGCCGGCCTGGAGGGCCGCTTGCGGATGCTCGAGGGCGTGGGGGTCACGGACGTCGCGCGGGAAGAACTGGCGGCGCAGGAGACGCAGCGGCTCGCGCCGCTCCAGGCTCAGGTGCAGGCGGCGCAAGCGGAGCGACGGCGGGCGATCTACGGCTGGCTGCTGGGCGCCCTGGCGGGCGTGATGCTGCTGTCCGTTGCCGAGGCGGTTGTCATTCCCGAAGGCGGCGCCTCGGCGCGGCCGTGGCAGCATCGTGCTGCACGGGCGGCGGTGGGTGCCCGATTCGCGGCGCTCGCGGTCGCTCTGGCGGTCGTGGCGGCGCAGCCCGCGATCCTCCGCGACACCTCCTGGATGGTCGTGGCCGCGGTCGCGGCCGCGGCGCTGCTTTGGATGGTCGTGCCGGTGCGGGGCCGAGGCTGACGGAGCCGCTAATCCCGGCGGGGCGGGGTGTACCGTTTGGGGGCGCTGCGGTTTTCGTCCCGGACCGCCCAGAGGTTCTGGGGCGAGATCGTGCCGGGCGGGGCGAAGGTCCGGGTGCTGCCGTCGGCGAAGCCGACGTTGCTGAAGCCGCCCTGGTGGCGGGTCTGGTCGAGGATCGTCCCGGGGTGGTGAGCGGTCGAGGCGTAGATGTCGGCGTAGAGCCGGGCGAACGTGGGGCCGGAGCGCTTCTCGCCGAACAGCGCCATCTCGGACGCGAGCTTGATCTCGTCCCGTCGCATCGCGGTGACGTCCGTCGGCCGCCAGGACTCCTGGAACTCCCGGCCGATCTTGAAGTCGTTGAACCCGTTGAAGACGAAGCTGCTCGACCAGGGGGTGAAGCGCTCGGTGCTGGTCATCGGCGGGGTGGGGTTCTCGTCGCTGGGGCAGACGTAGTCGGGCAGGTAGGCGACCTGGTCCGATTCGTAATGGGCCATGGTGATGGCGATCTGGCGGAGGTTGTTGGAGAACGCGACCGGCCAGATCGACTTGCGCGCCTGCCGGAGGGGCGGGAGGAGGATCTGGTCGTAGCGCCCGCCGTCGCCCGACGCCGAGAGCGCCACGACGGGCCCCGGGCCGAGCCCGTCGGCGGCGGCGAAGGTGTTCATCGTGCTGTCGCCGCCGTTGCGGGGCGGGTAGAAGCCGTCGTTCTCGTTCGCATAGATCTCGGCGGCGACGGTCAACTGCCGGATCCGCGTCGCACACTCCACCGTCTGCGCGTGCTTCCGCGCCGCGGCCAGCGCGGGCAGGAGGATGCCGATCAGCAGGGCAATGAGCCCCACCACGACAAGCACCTCGATCAGCGTAAACCCTCGCGATGTTGACGACCCGGATCGATGTCGGATCATGACGGCAACCGTTCGAGAGAAGGTGAGCAGAGAAGACGTTGGCGTCGCATTATACCCCCCGCCCCCGGGACGCCAAGGGGATTGGGCGGAGCGGCAAGGCGTTCGACCCGCTCCTTCGTCGCGGACGCCTCAGGGCCGGCGCGGGCGGGGCTAGGGGCGCTTGCTCATCATCCGGCGGGCGGTGAGGGCACTGATGCGGGGAAACGCCGTCGTGATCGCCAGCCCGAACCGGGTCAACGGCATCGGCCAGACCTCCGGCTTCGGCCGGCGGAGGCAGCGGACCACCGCGCTCGCCACCTTCTCCGGCGTCTGCATGAACATCGCCGGCGTGTTGAGCAGCACCGGGTCGGCCGCCTGGGCCTCGGACCGCTGCGCCGCGTCGAAGAGCTCCGTCCGCGTGCCGACCGGGTGGACGCTGCTGACGGTCAGCCGCTCGGCATGAACCTCCGCCCGCATCGCGCCGCAGACCATGTCCTGCGCCGCCTTCGTCGCCGCGTACACGCCGTAGAGCGGCGGGGCGAACTCCGCCGCCGAGGAGGAGCACACGAGCAGGTGTCGCAGGCCGTCCGGCGTGGCGGTGAGCCGCGGGCGGGCCGCCTGGAGCGTGCGGATCGTCCCGAGGAAGTTGGTCTCGAAGATCGCGCGGATCTCGTCGAGGGGCGTGTCGAGCACCGGCTTCACGAGGCTGTAGCCCGCGTTCGCGAACACCGCGTCCAGCCGGCCCCACCGCTCCCACGACGCCTCTATCAGCCCGGCCACGTCCTCATCCGAATCCACGTCGCACCGGACCGCCTGGCACGATCCCCCCGCGGCGACGAGCTGTTCCGTGAGTGCCGCCAGCCGATCGACCCGGCGGGCCGCGGCGGTCACGAGCATCCCCGCTTCCGCGCACGCGCAGGCCGTCGCCCAGCCGATGCCCGACGACGCCCCGGTGATGATGATCGCCTTGCCTTGGAGATTGCGCATGGGGTTTCGAGTGTAGGCCCTCAGCCGCCCCGCTGCGCCACCCGCCCCACACCGCAAGCCTCAAGCCTCAACACTCTCTAAACTCCCCCCATGACCGACGCCGAACTCATCGCCCGGATCCAGGACGCCGCCCTCTTGCGCGGGGACTTCACCCTCCGCTCCGGCCGCAAGAGCAAGTACTACCTCGACAAGTACCTCTTCGAGACGCAGCCCGACATCCTCCGCGCGCTCGGCGAACGGTTCGCGAAGCACGTTACGCCGGATGTCGACCGCCTCGCGGGCGCGGAGCTCGGCGGCATCCCCCTCGTCGCCGCGGCGTCGATGGCGACGGGCAAGCCCAGCGTCCTCGTCCGCAACGAGAAGAAGGACTACGGCACCGCCAAGCAGATCGAGGGCAAGCTCGAGAAGGGCGACCGC
>CAZKRE010000001.1:0-5365 GCA_964555075.1 uncultured Phycisphaeraceae bacterium | reverse complement strand
GCGGGAATCGGCGACCGCGGCCCAGCCGAGTTGGCCCTGCCGGAGCGTACGCTCTGTCACGGCGCCTGCTCTGGCTGGAACGGGTCGGTGTCGTCGTCAAACCACGACTGCGGGGGACGGTGGGTCTCCGCGTGGCGGAGCAACTGCTCATTGGGGGGGGTGATACGGGCAAGCGCTGCGCGAAGAGCCGGAGAGTCCTCGTCCTGAATGCTATCGAGCAGCCGTGCGACCAGTTCCGCGCGGTCACCTTCGGGCAGGCTCAGCGCCGCATCCATCACCTGCTGGCGTTTGACGATCATCCGAACGTTCCTTCAACTCAAGCGATGACTTGGCGCGCCACACACAACCTGCACATGGTCGTGCCCTTCTGCGCTATCCGATCAGCCCGCTCGTCGGCGCCGCCTCGGGGGAGCCGGTGCCGCCGTAGACGATGATCGGGTCGATCTCCCCCTCGATGCTCACGCGGCCCTCGTCGTCGACGACGACGACGGGGATCTTGCCCGCCTTCCAGTCCGCCAGCGGCAGCAGGGGCCAGCGGGCGGGGCCGGTGCGGTCGGGGTCGACGGTGATGTAGCTGCCCCCGGGGGCGAGGCGGTCGACGATGAGCCGCGGCGTGGCGAGGAAGTAGCCCACGCTCGTGATCCCGCGGGGGTAGTAGCAGAGGAAGTTGTTGATGTAGGTGTCGATGAAGCCCAGCGACTGCTCGTGCGTGTTGGACATGACCTGCATGTCCCAGTAGAGCGGGGCGAGGCTGGCGCCCTCGAGCTTCATGTACCGCGCGATCATGTCCCGCCAGAGGTTCTGGCTGATCCACACGTTCTCCGGCTCGGCGGAGGTGTGCCCGCAGCCGTACCGCCCGATGTTCTCGCGGGTCGACGCGTAGATGTCCTTGCGGAGGCGGTCGAGGTCCAGCAGTGGCGGCTGGCCGCACATCGTCGGCAGCAGCGTGCCGTTGCCCGTGTAGATCGAATAGGCGTCCCACCCGGGCAGGGTCTGGTAGTTCAGCGGCTTGCCGGTCCAGACGTCCGCCAGCCCGACCGCCGACGGGTCGACGCACACCGCGTAGTGGTCGCCCAGCCACGCCTGCCGCTCGACCTTCGGCAGGTCGGCCTCGGCGACGGCGTCGCACCGCTGCGCCACGTCGCCCTTGCCCGCCATCTTCAGCAGGTCCGCCGCCGCCCGCAGCCCCACCAGCCGCTTCACCGCCAGGTAGGTCTGCTTCCGCGCGTAGTGCACCGCGGGCGTGGCGTCGTCGATCGTGTTGGCCACCCCCTCGCTCGGGAAGCCCGACCGGTCCCGGTCGGTCCAGATGAGGTACCGCGCCAGCCGCTCGACGAGCCCGGCACACGCCGTCGCCACGCCCTCGTCGCCCGACCACCGGGTGTAGCACTGCAGGAGGAGGAGGTAGTTGCAGTTCTCCTCCAGCTCCATGTGGTGCGGGTAGGCGTGCCCCGTGGCGTCGCACCCGGCGCCCATGTCGTGGCTCAGCCACGCGCCGCTCGACGGCGGGTGGTCGTGCGCGTGGGTCGCCCACTCGCGGAGTTGCAGCTCCAGGAGCCGCGGCCAGATCGTGAAGTAGAGCAGCGACTCGTTGTACGCCACGTCGATCGACGAGTGGAAGAACCGCGACCCTTCCCACACGCTGAACCAGTCGCGCCGCTCCCCGCCCGGCCGCTCGACGTCGCACCAGAACGTGTTGCTCAGCCACGCCTGGAAGCTCTGGTGGATCAGGTGCCGCTGCGCCGTGTCGAGCGGCGCCTGGTGGACGAGCTTCTCGAACCGCCGCGACTGGGCGAGCCACTCGTCCCGCGTCGCGATCGCCTCGGCCAGCACGCTGTCGACGTCCTTCCACCACCGCGTGTACGCGAACGGCGCCGGGCGGACCTCCCCCTCGTCGCGGACGTGGAGGATCGGGTCGGGCACGTGCGCCCCCCAGACCAGCCGCCACTTCGTCCCCGTCTCCTCGGGCGTCACGGGCAGGTCCAGCAGCAGCCCGTCCCCCTCGGGCGTCGCCCGGCAGCCCCCGTTGAGGCTGACGATCCGCTCGTGGACCTGCGCCACCCGGCCGGTGTCGGGGTTCTGCTGCTGGGGATCGGCGTTGCGGTACTCGTGGCGGGGCGTCAGCCGGTTCTGATACGCCAGGTCGATCATGCCGCGATCGCCCGACACGCTCGACCGGATCGACGTGTTCTCGCGCCGGAGCCGGAGAAACAGCGTCGCGCGGTCGGGGGTGTCGCCCACCGGGCGGCTCCAGCGGACGCGGTCGGTCGGGTGGACCCGCATCTCCAGGTAGATCGCCGGCAGCAGGCACAGCCGCTCGTCCTGCGGGTAGAAGACGCTGTGGACGTTCAGCTCGTACCGCAGGCGGTACTTCTCGCTGTACCCGCGGAACGTGATCGAGTTCATCCGGTCGAACTGCTCGCAGTTCATCAGGAGCGTGCCGCGCTGCGAGAGTGGAAGCACCCGCTCGGTCCCGTCCGGCTCGAGCACGCCCACCATCAGGTCCAGCGGCTCGTCGAGAAAGCGCCCCAGCGCCGAGTGCATCACCCGGCGTCGGTAGGGCTCAAACAGCAGGGCGAACCGGCTGCCCAGCCGGGAGATGCTCCAGCTCATCAACTGCATGCAGGCCGACCCTCTCGCTCGCGACGATCCAACCGTTGCTTCGCCATTGTGCGGTCTCCATCCCGCCCCGTAAAGCGCCCGCCTCGATTCCCACCCCGCGGCACGGCCCCGCCGTCACGCGCCCATCGGCATCGTCTTCGCCAGCCGCCGAACCACCTCCGGCACGATCGCCACCGCCTCGTCCACCTCCGCCTCCGTCGTCAGCCGCCCCAGGGAGAACCGCACCGAACCGTGCGCCACCGGCTCGGGGATCCCCATCGCCCGCAGCACCGGGGACGGCTCCAGCGAACCGCTCGAACACGCCGCACCCGCGGATGCGCACACGCCCCGCTCGCTGAGCCCGAGCAGGATCGCCTCCGCCTCCAGGCCGGGGAAGCCCAGGTTGCTCGTGTTCCACAGCCGCGGCGCCTCGCCCGAGTTCACTACCGTGTCGGGCAGCGCCCCGAGCATCGCCCGCTCGAACCGGTCCCGCAGGCGGCGGACCCGGTCGACCGCGGCCGCATCCGCGACGAACGCCCGCGCCGCGTCCGCCGCGACGCCCATGCCCAGGATGCCCGGGACGTTCTCCGTGCCCCCGCGCTGGTCCCGCTCCTGCGGCCCGCCTCGCTGGACCGCCTGGAGCCGCACCGCCGTCCGCACGAAGAGCGCCCCCACGCCCTTGGGCCCGTGGAACTTGTGCGCCGCCAGCGTCAGCAGGTCCGCGCCCAGCGGACCCACGTCCACCGGCAGCTTGCCGACCGCCTGCGTCGCGTCGACGTGCAGGTAGACCCGCGTCCGCTCGCCGCGGGCCTGGGCCGCGGCCCGCGCCCCGGCGACGGCGGCGGCGACGGCGGGCAGGTCCTGCAGGACGCCCGTCTCGTTGTTCGCCCACTGCACGCTTACCAGCACCACGCCGCCGCCCGCGGCGCCCCGGCCGAGCGCCCCCGCCAGTTCCGCCGCGTCGATCAGCCCCTGCCGATCCACCCCGAGCCGGACGACCTCCCCGCCGCGCTTCTCGAACTCGTCCGCCGGCTCCCGGACCGCGGAATGCTCGATCGGCGTGGTGATCAGGAGCCGGGCGCCGCTGCCGTGGATCGCGAGGTTGTTCGCCTCGGTCCCGCCGGAGGTGAAGACCAGCTCGCGCGGCCGGCAGCCGATCAGCCCCGCCACGCTCTGCCGGGCGAGTTCCAGCCGCTGCCGCACCGTCTGCCCGAAGCGGTGGACGCTCGACGGGTTCGCCCACAGCTCCGCCATCGCTTCCGCGACCGCCGCCGAGACCTCCGGCAGCGGCTGCGTCGTGGCGTTGTTGTCGAGGTAGACGCGGCTCACGGCCCGATTCTACGCCGCCCGGCCCGCGGGGCCGCGCCGTTACAATCGCCCGGCCGACGCCACACCGGAATCTCGCGATGCTCCGCACGTTTGTCCCCGTCGCCCTCCTCGCCGCCTTCGCCTGCTCCGCCCCGGCCTTCGCCCAGGCGGAGCCGGACGCCGACCCGTTCGAGGGGGACGCGCCCGCCGGCGACGACACGGAGCGCGAAACCCCCGCCCGGCCGATGGGCGAGCTCGGGCCCGACACCCCGGCCTTCACCGTCCGCCCCGGGTACCGCGTCAGCCGCGCGACCGCCCCCGGCCTCCTCCGGGACGCGGGCTTCATGGCCGTCGCGCCCCGCCGCATCGTCTTCATCACGGAACCCGCGCACGGCGCGATCGCCATGCTCCGCGACGAGGACCGCGACGGCGTCTACGAGAACGCCGTCTCCTTCGTCGAAGACGTCCCCGACGTCCACGGCCTGCAGTACCACCGGGGCTGGCTCTACTACGCCACCCCCAACGCCATCTACCGCGCCCGCGACACCGATGGCGACCTCATCGCCGACGACATCGACACCCTCGTCGAGGGCCTCCCGGGCGACCCCGGCGACCGCCGCACCCTCCTCGTCTCCCGCGGCTTCGTCCTCACCGCCCTCGCCGACCTCGACGACCAGCCCACCGAAGACACCCTCAGCGACCGGCAGAAGATCTGGCGCTACGGCCTCACCGCCAGCGGCGGCAAACGCCTCTGGGCCTCCGGCATCCACGACACCCCGAAGCTCAACATCCGCCCCGGCACGTTCGACCTCTGGGGCATCGACCGCGGCCCGGCCGCCGCGGACAGCGCCGGCGACACCGCCGCCGACCCGTCCTCCCTCCCCCCCGACGAGTTCAACCGCTTCGAGCGCGGCGGGTTCTACGGCCACCCCTTCCTCGTCGGCGACAACCGGCCGCGCCCCCACGCCGCCGGGCGTCCCGACCTGCCCGAACTCATCGCCCGCGGCACGCCCCCGCGGTGGACCTTCCCCGCCCGCAGCGGCGCCGGCGGCTGGACCTTCGTCAACTACCGCAACCGCCACTTCCCCGCCGACCAGCGCGGCGACGCCTTCGTCGCGCTCCACGGCTCGCCCCCGGCGGCCGACGCCCCGCCCGTCGGCTACCGCGTCGACCGCGTCCTCTTCGACGCGTGGACCGGCGACCCGTTCGGCGCCCTCGCCGTCGTCTCCACCCTCGGCGGCGACGACGGCCGGGAGGTGCTCGCCCGGCCGGTGGACGTGGTCGAAGCGCCCGGCGGCAGCCTCTTCTTCAGCAGCGACGCCCCGGAGCCCGCGATCTACCGCATCGAATGGACCATCCCCCACGCCCCCGCCCCCTCCGACGCCGACGCCCCCGCCGACACCGACGATGAGGAGCCGGCGGAGGACGAGCCGGCCGACACCCCCGGCCCCGACGC